>NZ_JOGV01000082.1:0-13411 GCF_000721365.1 Streptomyces sp. NRRL F-5650
ACCCCGGCCCCCTCCGCCCCCGCCGCGAGCCCCACGGTCGCGCCCACCGAGGCCACCCCCGAGCCGTCGGTCAGCGTCCCGGCGGAGGAGCCGACCCGGGCGCCGTCCGCCGCGCCCGCCGACGGCCAGGTCTCCGTCGTGCCCGAGGGCGCGGCCGACACCGGTGTGGCCGGGCCCGCCGACACGACGGGCACCGACTGGGCGCCGGCCGGTGCGGGCGCCGGCGGGGTGCTCCTCGCGGGCGGCGCCGTGCTGTTCGTCGTACGCCGTCGACGGGCGGCGACCGGCGCATGACGCCGCGCCCCGGTCACGCGCTCGCCACCGCCGCGCTGGCCGCGCTGCTCGTCGGCTGCGGCGGCCAGGGGGACGGCGGCGCCGCTCCCGCCCCCTCGGCGACCGCGACGGCCGCGGCACCGCCCGCGCAGGCACCCGCGAAGCCGGTACGGCCCCTGGCGCGTTCGGTACCGGTGGGGCTGCGCATCCCCGCCATCGGGGTCGACACCCCGGTGATGAGCCTCGGGCTGGCGTCGGACGGCACGGTGGAGGTCCCGCCCGTCACGGACGACGACCGCGCCGGCTGGTACCGGCACTCGCCGACCCCGGGCCAGGTGGGGCCGTCGGTCCTCCTCGGCCACGTCACGGTGGGCCGGTACGGCGACGGGGTCTTCCGGCACCTCGCGCGGCTGCACCGCGGCGACCGGATCGAGGCCCGCCTGCGCGACGGCGCGTCCGCCGGGTTCACGGTCACCGCCGTACGGACGGTGGCCAAGGCCGACTTCCCCACCGACGACGTCTACGGGGACGTGGCGGGGCCGGAGTTGCGGCTCATCACCTGCGGCGGCCCGCGCGACGGCGAGGAGTACCGGGACAACGTGATCGTCTTCGCCGAACTGAGCACCACCAAGGGCGCGTAGCGCCACCCCGAGGCGCGCGGAGCCCCTGCCCGTGCCGCACACCCCCACGACCATGGAGAGCGTTGAAACGGTCCCGTGACAGGGCGGCGTCCGAGCTGTTCGCCGCCCTGTACCCGCGCCTCGCCGGCTGGTGCCGCCGTCTCGTCGACGACGACGAGACGGCCCACGAGATCGCCTCGGAGGCGTTCACCCGGCTCTGGGCCCGCTGGACGTCCGTGGAGGAGCCGCGCGGTTTCCTCTACGTCACCGCGGCCAACCTCGTCCGGGACCACTGGCGCAAACTGGAGCGCGAGCGCCGGGCCGTGCGCCGGGTCACCGCGGAGGTGGCGGTGCGCCCGCACCCCGAACAGGCCGACCCCTCGGTCCGGTTGCTGGTGCAGTCGCTGCCCGAGCGGCTGCGCGTGCCGATCCTGCTGCACTACTACGCCGACATGCCGATCCGGGAGGTGTCCGTGCTGACCGGACGCAAGGAAGGAACCGTCAAGGCCGACCTGCACGCGGCCCGCGAACTGCTCCGCGTCCACCTGAGGAGAAGCCTTGACCACACGCCTTGAGGACGAGATGGACGAGCCGGGGTCCGGGCCGGACGGCGACGATCCGCTGCTGGTCGTCCTGCGCCCGGACGCAGGCTTCCTGGGCCCGCCCCCGGGCCGCTACGAGGCGGTCCGCCGCGCGGCGTCCCGCCGGCGCCTGCTGCGTGCCGTCGCCGGTGCCGCCGCGACCGCTGCCGCCGCCGCCCTCATCGTGCTGCCGCTGCACTGGGCCTCCCCCGCCCCGCCCGCGCACCCGGCGCCGCCGCTGGCCCCGGCGCCCGCGCGGCCCACGCCGGAGGCCACACCGAGCCCGGCACCGTCCCGCGACTCGACCCGCTCGCCCGACCCGGGCCCCGCACTGCCGACCGAGGCCCCCGGCTCGGCCGCGGCCACCCCGTCGCCCTCCGCACCTCCGGCCGCGCCGGACGACCCGCCCGCCCGGCGGACTGCCTCCGGTGCGCCCCGGACCGCGGAACCCACGTCCCCGGCGCGCGACCTCGTGCCCCAGGACGGCCCGGCTGCTACAACGGGCCGATGATCTACCACGTGGTCCCGCTCGCCGAGTGGAACACCGGCCCGGACCGGCCGTACGCGCCCGCCTCCCTCGCCACCGACGGCTTCGTCCACTGCTCGCCCGACGAGGCGGCCACCCTCGCCGTTGTCAACGCCTACTACCGCGGCGCGCCCCGTCCCCTGGTGGCGCTGCTGCTGGACGAGGACCGGCTCACCGCGCGGTGCGTGTGGGAGGCGCCGGACCCCGCTCCGCCGCCCGGCGTCGCCGCCGGGACGCTGTTCCCGCACGTGTACGGCCCCGTCGACCGCGAGGCGGTCCAGCGTGTGCTGGAGGTCCGCTGGGACGACGGGGGCCGGGCCACGCGGCTGCTGTGACCTCAGAGTTCCCGGGGCGCGGTGGAGCCGCCGAGCAGCGCGGACGCCGTCTCGACGGCCGTGGCGGCGGGCGCCTGGGGCGCGGGCTCGGCGCCGGGGGCGGGGTGGCAGGTGAAGCCGAGGCGGGTCATCGCCCGGGTCACCTCGGCGCCGGAGAAGTCGCGCCGGTCCTGCCGGGTGACGACCTCGCCGACCTGCTTGACGGGGTAGCGGCGGCGGCCGATCGTCACGGACTCACCGGTGACGGGCTCGGGCGTGACGCCCTTCATCGAGTCCAGCACCCCGCTCTTGGTGAGGTCGAACGGGTACCGGGCGATGACACAGCGCATGTTGCCTCCACAGGGGGAAGGGAACGGACGGGATCCGTTCCCGGGGACGTGCCAGGAGTGTCCTAGGCCGCCGAGCCGGTTGAACCGGATGAACCGGACGAGCCGCCGGCGGACGGGCGGCGCGGCCTGCGGCGCGGGGCTTCGCCGGCGGGGCGCCCCTGGCCGGTGCGGGACTGCCCGCCGCGGGACTGGACCGCACCGGCGCGGTTCGACCCGCCGGACGCCCCGGCCCCCTGCCCGCCGCCGCGTGCCGAGGAACGGCCCCGGCGTCCGCGGGACGAGGAGCCCGCGCCGGAGGCGGCACGGCGGGGCCGCTCCACCACCGGTGCGGCGATGACGACGGGGACTCCGGAGGGGGCCTGCGCACCGGTGATGCGGGCCAGCTCCGCCTCGCCCGAGGCGACCGGGGTGACCTGCGGGGTGATTCCGGCCGAGGCCATCAGCCGCGTCATGTCGCGCCGCTGGTCCGGCGTCACCAGCGTGACGACACTGCCGGACTCGCCGGCCCGCGCGGTGCGGCCGCCCCGGTGCAGGTAGTCCTTGTGGTCGCCGGGCGGGTCCACGTTGACGACCAGGTCGAGGTTGTCGACGTGGATGCCGCGGGCCGCGACGTTCGTCGCCACCAGTGCCGTCACCTGCCCGTCCTTGAACTGGGCCAGCGTCCGGGTGCGCTGCGGCTGGGACTTGCCGCCGTGCAGGCCGGCCGCGCGCACGCCGCTCTTCAGCAACTGCTTCACCAGCCGGTCCACCCGGTGCTTGGTGTCGAGGAACATGATGACCCGGCCGTCGCGCGCGGCGATCTCGACGGTGGTGCGCTGCTTGTCCTCGTCCCGCACGTGCAGCACGTGGTGCTCCATCGTGGTGACGGCACCGGCCGACGGGTCGACGGAGTGCACCACCGGGTCGGTCAGGTAGCGGCGGACCAGTTTGTCGACGTTGCGGTCCAGGGTGGCCGAGAACAGCATCCGCTGCCCGTCCGGCGCGACCTGGTCGAGCAGCGCGGTGACCTGCGGCATGAAGCCCATGTCGGTCATCTGGTCCGCTTCGTCCAGGACCGTGATCGTCACGTCGCCGAGGGCGCAGTCGCCGCGATCGATGAGGTCCTTGAGCCGTCCCGGCGTAGCGACGACGACCTCCGCGCCGGAGCGCAGCGCCCCGGCCTGCCGCCCGATCGACATGCCGCCGACCACGGTGGCCGACCTGAGGCCCACGGCACGGGCGTACGGGGTGAGCGCGTCGGTGACCTGCTGGGCCAGCTCACGGGTGGGCACGAGGACCAGAGCGAGCGGGCGCCGCGGCTCGGCGCGCCGGCCGGCCGTGCGGGCCAGCAGGGCCAGGCCGAAGGCGAGCGTCTTGCCCGAGCCGGTGCGGCCGCGGCCGAGCACGTCCCGTCCGGCCAGGGAGTTCGGCAGGGTCGCCGCCTGGATCGGGAACGGCACGGTCACGCCCTGGTCGCCGAGGGCGGCCAGCATGCGGGCGGGCAGGTCGAGTTCGGCGAAGGTCTCGACGGCGGGCAGCGCCGGGGTGACGGTCTTGGGCAGGGCGAACTCGCCGCCCTGGGGCGCGGCGGCCGGACGGCGGCCGGAGGCGGGGGAGCGGCCGGCCGAGCGGGAGCGCCGGGGGCCGTCGCCGAAGCGCCGGCGGTCGTTGGTGCGTGTGCGGTTCATGGGGAACCCTCCTCGATACGGCACGTATCGAGGGAGACCCGCAGCGGACGAGCGGCGCAGGGAATCGCAAGAACGAGCCGGCCCGGTCGATTTCGGCGCGGAGGGCCGGTCGGACCGGGAGAATTGGTGAATGCGGAAAACGCGGTGAAAGCGAATGTGCGGGGCGGAAACCGTGCCCCGCGGGGCGCCGTGCGCCCGGAAACGTCGCGAGCCGGGGCCCGCACCCCAAGGTGCGGGCCCCGGCTGCGGAGTGTGCGCGAGGGCGTCAGGCCGGGGTGATGTTCTCGGCCGTCGGGCCCTTCTGGCCCTGCGCGATGTCGAAGGTCACCTTCTGACCCTCGAGCAGCTCGCGGAAGCCCTGGGCGTTGATGTTCGAGTAGTGGGCGAAGACGTCGGGGCCGCCGCCGTCCTGCTCGATGAAGCCGAAGCCCTTTTCGGCGTTGAACCACTTCACGGTGCCGGAAGCCATGTTTTCTCCTTCGGTACGGTGCTCGGAGTTCACCCTGTGTGCACTCCGGTCGCCGCGATGATCACCCCGTCGGAAAAAACCTTCAGGCAACCACAACTGCAACTTCCCTCGACAGTAGCACGCCGTGATCGGGCGGGTGCCGGCGATAATCCGGGCCCGGACGGCCGCCGGGGAATATTCCCCGGACGAGGGCCGGTTTTCCGGCCTGCGCGGCGGATTCGGGGGTGTGCGGGGTGCGGACGCCGCCGTACCGAGACAAAGGACACGTCGGGCGGACACGGGTGCGCGACGGGGTTGCGGACGGGCGTCGGCGTCGGCGGCGTACTCCTGCTTGCCCCTACTTGCTGACCGCGAAGCGCATCAGGGCGTGCTCGTCGCCCTGCTTGATCTTGCCCGTCTCGTTGATGACCTCCAGTTTCCAGGAGCCGCCGACCCGCACGGCCTTGGCGACGGCGCAGCCGTTGTCCTGGGTGAGCAGGCTGGGCCAGATGTCGGCGACCTGCTCCGAGCTGCCCCCGGTCGCGTCGTAGACCTTGAAGCTGATGTTGCGCGCCTTCTGGAAGGAGCTGCCCTTCTTGTACGCGGCGGCCACGAACACGATCGACGTGATGGGGCTCGGGAGCCGCGCGAACTCGACGGTCACCGTCTCGTCGTCCCCGTCCCCGTGACCGGTCTGGTTGTCGCCGCTGTGCAGCAGCGAACCGTTGCCCATGGGGTCGAGCGAGTCGAGTCCGGCCAGGCGCACCGGGTCCCCGCCCTGCATGGCGACGGCGATCAGGTCGAGGTCGGTGCCCTGCTTGCGCCGCAGCTTGCCGAGCACTCCGCCGCTGCTGCCGGCGGTGGGGTCCCAGGAGACGCCGATGGACAGGTGTGTCACCCCGTCCAGGTCCGCGGGGCCGCCTTCCTTGGTGAGCGTGATCATGTGTGGGTCATCCTCCGTGGTCGTGCCTGTGGGGCAGAGTCTGCCTCGCGCCCGGACGTTTGGGCAGGGCGGGGCGGTCCGTCAGTTTTCGAGAAGCACCGGGGACCCGCCCGCTCCTACCGTCCGGGGCATGAACTCCATCGACGCCGTCACCCTCGAAGTGGCCGACACCGAGGCCGCCGCCCGCTTCCGCACCGACGCCTTCGGACTCGACGGGTCACGGGTGCGCCTGCGCGCCTGCGACAGCCCGACGACCGGGTTCCGCGGCTTCACGCTGTCGCTCGTGGTGGCCCAGCCCGGCAACGTCGACGCCCTGTTCACCGCCGCCGTCGACGCCGGCGCCACCGTCCTCAAGCCCGCCGCGAAGTCGCTGTGGGGCTACGGCGGGGTCGTCCGGGCCCCGGACGGCACGGTCTGGCAGATCGCGACCTCGGCGAAGAAGGACACCGTCCCGGTCACCCGCGACGTGGACGAGATCGTGCTGCTCCTCGGCGTCGAGGACGTCAGGGCCTCCAGGCGGTGCTACGTCGAGCAGGGTCTGACCGTGGGCAAGAGCTTCGGCGGGAAGTACGTCGAGTTCGCCGCCGGGCCGGGCACGGTCAAGCTCGCCCTGTACAAGCGCCGCGCCCTCGCCAAGGTCGCGGGCGTGCCCGCCGGGGGCACCGGCTCCCACCGCCTCGTCGTCTGCGGCGGCACCCGTCCCTTCACCGACCCCGACGGCTTCGTCTGGCAGCCGGAACTCCGCCCCTGATCCGTTAGTTTCCTGTGCATGTCATCACGGGAAACACCGCGAATACCCGGGCGCCGCACACCCGGGCGCCGGGCGCGGGCGAGACTCTGGGCCGTGGCGGGAGTGGCGACCCTCGCGTTCCTCATCGCGCTGGAGATCGCCGCGCGCCGCTACGGCCTGCCGGGGCCGATGATCAACCAGGCCAAGGAGTTGGTGTTCGCCCCCGCCTCGGGGCCCCTGCTCTACGCCGGTCTGGCACTCACGATGGTGGTCCTGACCTGGCGGGAACGGTTCGTCGCGGCGGCCGTCGCGGTCGGCATCGACCTCGCCGTCGCGCTGGTGCGGTGGGCGGCGGACGCCACCGCCTCCGGCAGCCACTCCTTCGGCAACGGCGCGCTGTGGGCGGTCCTGGGCTGCGGGGTCGTCGCGGTGACCCGGCGCACCGGCCCGGAGCGGATCCTCCTGCTGAAGGGCGTCGGGCTCGGCCTGCTGCTGGTGGCCGGCCGCAAGACCGGCGACGCCTGGCTGCTGATCACCTCAAAGACCCGCCCGGACGTCCTCGACCCGTACGTCGCGACCGCCGACCACGCGCTGGGCAACCCGTCCTGGCTGGTGGGGCGGGCCGTCGAGGCCACGGGACCGGTCGGTGAGCACCTGCTGGACTGGGTCTACGTCCAACTCGCGGTGGCCGCGGTCGTCGTGGCGCTCCACCAACTGCGCAAGGTGGCCGCCGAGCGCCGGTTCCCGCGCCACCACCTGGTCCGCACCTTCCTGTTGATAGGTCTGCTCGGACCGGGCATCTACATGATCTTCCCGGTGGTCGGCCCGGTCTTCGCCTACGGCACCGGCGCCTTCGGCACCGGCGGCGAGGAGTGGGCGATCGCCAACCTGTGGCCGCACACACTGCCGCCGGTCTCCGCGCCGCAGCCGTTCACCTACGACGGGGTCACCCCCCGCAACTGCATGCCGAGCCTGCACACGGCGTGGGCGACCGTCATCTTCATCCACTCCCGCAAGGGGCCGCGCCTCCTGCGCTGGGCGGGGACGTTCTGGCTGGTCGCCACGCTCACGGCGACGCTGGGCTTCGGCTACCACTACGCCATCGACCTCGTCGCCGGCGTGGTCTTCGCGGTCACCGTCGAGGCGGGGCTGCGCGCGCTGGACCGCGGCTGGGACCGGTCGGGGGTCCTGCTGGTGGCCCACGGGGCGCTGGTGTTCGCCGCGATCCTGGCGGCGACCCGCTTCCTGCCGCTGGAGATGGCCCGGCACCCGTGGGTCTTCGGGCCGCTCCTGCTGCTGTCGATGGCCTCGGTGGTCCACGGCTACGTGCGGACCACGAGGGGGTGGGAACCGGTGACCGCGGCGGCGCCGCCGCGTCCGGAGCCCCGGCTCGAGGCGGCCTGAGGGCGGCACAGGGGCGGCAACGGGGGCGAGGGGGCGACGGAGGGGCGACGGAGGAGCGACGGAGGGCTCGCACGTATGGTGAATTGCGAAAGTTTGCAAGTCGTTGGATGCTGAGGGACCGGGTCCGCAGGAAGCCGCCGCGGACCGGGTTCCCCCGTGGAGACGCGATGAGCTTCCTGCTCCGGACGACCCTGCCCCACCGGCACATGCTCACCCTGCCGACGGCACCGGCGGCGGTCCGGGTGGCCCGGGAGACCGCCGAGCAGGCGCTCGCCGAGTGGGGGGTGAATCCCGGGCACCCCGTGGTGGCGCCCGCCCTGCTGATCCTGAGCGAGCTGGTCACCAACAGCGTCCGCCACGCGTCCCCGCCGAGCGAGCAGGTGACCGTCACGTACGCCGCCGGCGCCGACCAACTGGCCTTCGCCGTGCACGACCGGCACCCCCACCAGCCCCGACTGCCCGACGCGGGCACCGGTGGCCGCCGGACGGGGGGTCTGGCGACCGTCGTCGAACTCGTCGGCGCCCTGGGCGGCACCGCGGTGGTCCGGGGCGACGGCGACGGCCGGGGCAAAAGCATCTGGGTCACCCTTCCGCTGTGAGGCGGGACGCGGCCGGCTTCACGCGGAGCCGTAGCCCGTCAGGGGCGGGGTGCGCAGGGCGATGACGGCCTTGTCGTCGTGGCCGTCACCGGTCCGGTGGGCGATCAGGGCCCGGCACAGGTCGTCGGGCTCCAGCCCCGCCAGCCGGGAGGCGGTGACGGCCAGGGCGTCCAGGCCCCGGTCCAGCGGCTGTCCGGGGACCTCCACGAGGCCGTCGGTGAACAGGACGACGGTGCTGCCCACCGGAAGCGGCCGGCAGTGGTCGGGCCGCGGCAGCTCGGGCGCCACCCCGAGGGGGAGTCCGGGCTCGACGTCCAGGTAGCGGACCCGCCCGTCGGGCAGCAGCACCAGCGGTGGCGGGTGCCCCGCACTGGACCACCGCAGCTCCCACGCGCCGTCGGCGGGCTCCAGGCGCGCGAGGAGCGCCGTGGCGACGGGGGCCTCGTCCAGGGCCGCGTTCATGATCCGGTCGAGCCGGGCGAGGGAGGTGCCGGGCGAGGCGCTCGGCTCGTAGTACAGGGCTCGCAGCATGTTGCGGATCTGCGACATGTCGGCCGCCGCCCGCAGGTCGTGCCCCACGACGTCCCCGATCACCGCCGCGCAGGCCCCGCCGGGCAGCAGCACGGCGTCGTACCAGTCGCCGCCGACGGCGGCGGGCGCGCTCGCCGGACTGTAGGCCGCGCCGGCGGAGAAGGGGCGCAGGTCCGGCAGGCGCGGCAGCAGCAGCCGCTGGAACTGCTCGCCGCTGCGGCGGACCTGCTGGTAGAGGCGGGCGTTCTCGATCGCCACGCCCGCCGTGCCGGCCAGCGTGCGGATCACGCCCTCGTCGTGGCGGTCGAAGGGCTGACCGTCCTTGCGTTCGGAGAGGTAGAGGTTGCCGTAGATCCGGCCGCGGGCACTGATCGCCACCCCGAGCAGGCTGTGCATCGGCGGATGGCCGGGCGGGAAGCCGGCCGACTCCGGGTGGCGGGAGATGTCCTTGACCCGCAGCGGCTCGGGGTGGTGGATCAGGTGCCCGAGCAGGCCCCTGCCCCTCGGCAGCTCCACCCCCTCCAGGTCCGCCAGCTCCTTGGTGGTGAGCCCCAGCGGGATGAACTCCTCCAGGAGCCTGCCCTCCTGGTCGAGGACGCCCATGGCCCCGTAGCGGGCGCCGACCAGGTCCATGGCGGTGCGCACGATGCGGCGCAGCACCGTGGGCAGCTCCAGCTCGCCGGTGATGTTCACCACGGCCTGGAGCAGCTCCTGCAGGGTCCGCTGGGCGCGGGCCAGGGCGTGCAACTGCTCGCCGATCCGGTCCAGGTCGGAGGTGAGCGGCAGATCGAGGAGGGAGGCGTACGGCTCGCCGGGGTCGTCCGCGGGGCCGCCCCGGCCGTACCCGGGGACCCGGCCGTCCGCGGGGTCCTGGCCGTCCGACGGGCTTCGGCCGCCGGCGGGGTCCTGGCCGTCCGACGGGCTTCGGCCGTCCGCGGGGTCCTGGCCGTCCGCGGGGCCTCCGGCGTCCGCGGGACCCTCGTCGGCCGAGGACGCTCCCTCCGGTGGGCGCCGCCTGTCCTCCGCCATCGCGCCTGCCTCGTTTCCCGCCGTGCGGATCCGTCCTGGGCCACTCTGACCCGCCGCGCGCGGCCGTGCCGCCCGGTCGCAGCCGGTCGGAGTACACGCGGCACCGTCCGGACGGGCCGGGGTGCGTCCCGGCGGATTCGGTCCGGCGGGCGGCTCGCGCGAGGATGGACGGCATGCTGATGAGGACGGGACGGACGCGATGCGCCCGGAGCGGGTCGACCGTGGCGCGCCGCCGCGCTGCGAGAAGGGGGAGGGCACGATGAGCACGCCGCTGTACCAGTTGAAGGCGGAGTTCTTCAAGACACTCGGCCATCCGGCGCGCATCCGCGTCCTGGAGCTGCTGAGCGAGCGCGAGCACGCGGTGGCGGAGATGCTGCCCGAGGTGGGGATCGAGCCGGCTCACCTGTCCCAGCAGCTCGCGGTGTTGCGCCGGTCGAACCTCGTCGTGTCCCGCAAGGAGGGGTCGACGGTGTACTACTCCCTGACCAGCCCGCAGATCGCCGAGCTGCTCAGGGTCGCGCGCGGCATCCTCTCGGGCGTGCTGGCCGGGCAGGCCGAACTGCTCGCGGACCTCCGGGCCGGACAGCCCGAGCCGGGACCGCCGCCGGCGTAGCGGCGGGGCGCCCGGTCACTTGTGGGCGTGCTCGCCGACGTAGAAGAGAAGCCAGATGAAACCGGCGAGCAGGTGCGTGCCGAAGATGTAGAAGCCCGCCCGGAGCGCGACCCCCCGCTCGAACCGGCGCTCGCTGTTGTCGCTGTCGTTCCGTGCGGGGGAACCGGCCATCCCGGCCACCTCTCGTCCACCGTGTCGTCCACCGTGGGATGGATATGGTCCTGAGCAACTGATGAATTGCTAAATTCGGCAAGTCTTTTCCACTGTATACCGCCTGCGCGGCCTCCCGCCCCCGGCCCAGTACCGTGCACTCATGCCTGATCTGACCCCTTCCTCCCCCGCCGAGGCCTACGCCGCCCTGCTCCAGGGCAACGCCCGCTTCGTGAGCGGTGACCGTCTGCACCCCAACCAGGACGCCGACCGCCGGTCGGAACTGGCGCCGCGGCAGCATCCGTTCGCGGTGCTCTTCGGGTGCTCGGACTCGCGGCTCGCGGCCGAGATCATCTTCGACCGGGGGCTGGGCGACCTGTTCGTGGTGCGCACGGCCGGCCATGTGGCGGGCGCGGAGGCGCTGGGCAGCGTCGAGTACGGCGTCAAGGTGCTGGGCGCACCGCTCGTGGTGGTCCTGGGGCACGACTCCTGCGGCGCGGTCACCGCGGCCGCTGAGGCGGAGCGCGGCGGCGCGGCACCGGTCGGGTACCTCGGGGACGTCGTGGAGCGGGTGATCCCGAGCGTGCTCGCGGCCCGTGCCCTGGGCGGCACGGAGATCGACGAGTTCGTGGACGAGCACATCCGCCGCAGCGTGGACGGGATCGTGGGCCGCTCGGCGGTGCTGGCGAACGAGGTGGCCGCCGGCCGCTGCGCGGTGGTCGGCCTGTCCTACCGCCTGGCCGAGGGAACGGTGAAGCGCGTGGCCGCCCAGGGGCTCCCGGAGTAAACCCGCCGGACTCCGTGCCTCATTGGTCCGCGCCTCCGCGCCTTGGCGCCATCGTGGCGCCAATAGTGCCATCGCGGCGCCAATGGTGGCGCCACGGAGCGCGGCAGCGACATGGCGGCATTTCCGCTGGTCGTGGGCGGGATGTGGGTGGCGATCCCGCCCGTGGCGCCAACAGGGCTTGCGAGTGACACCATGGTGGTGCCATCATGGCGCCATGGACCTCGCCCCGTATGTCGACACCCTCCGTCGTGAACTCGCGGTGGCCGCCGAAGCCGGTGGCCCCGATGCCCGCGAGCTGGCCGAGCGCCTCGTCGCTCCGCTGGAGTCGGCGACCCGCCTGACCCTGCTCAACGTGCTCTCCGCCGCGATGGCCGAGATCACCCGCGACCTGGCCCCCGGCTCCGTCGACGTACGGCTGCGCGGGCTGGAGCCGGACTTCGTGGTGACGCCGCCGCCCGTCGAGGGCGGTGGCTCCGCGGAACCGCCCGCGCCCGTCGAGACGCTCAAGGCGCCGGTCCCCGCCGACGCCGACGAGGGCGGCACCGCCCGCGTCAACCTGCGCCTGCCGGGCCACCTCAAGGCGCGTGCCGAGGAGGCCGCGAGCCGCGAGGGGCTGTCCGTCAACGCCTGGCTGGTGCGGGCCGTGTCGGCCGCGCTCGACGGCGCCGGCGCGCCGCGTCCGCCGGAGCGGGTCCGCGACGTCGGACAGAGCCTCACGGGCTGGGTGCGCTAGCCCGGCCCGGGGCCGGGCCCGCAACCGGGTCCGCGCCCGCGTCCGCGCCGGCGAGAGAACCGCAGCACGGCGCTCACACCATGTCCCACCAGCGGGGACACCCCACAGACTCACGAGGACGGTACAGCCATGCCTTCTTTCGACACTCCACGACCCATCGCGGTGACCGCCCACGTGGGCGCCGGCTCCATCCGGTTCACCGCGGGCGACCGGCCCGACACCGTGGTCGAGGTGCGGCCCGGCGACCCCGGGCGGGACAAGGACGTACGCGCCGCCGAGCAGACCGCGGTCTCCTACGTGAACGGCCTCCTGACGATCAGCACGAAGGAGCGCCGCCTCGTCGGCCCCACCGGCGCGGTCGACGTGACGGTGGAACTGCCCGCCGGATCGCGCGTCGACACGGACGGCGCCTGGACCCAGGTCCTCGGCGAGGGCCGGCTCGGCGAGGTCCGGGTGAAGACCTCGGGCGGCGACGTCCGCCTGGACACGGCGGAGGCGCTCGAGGTCACCGCCTCCCACGGTTCGGTCACCGTCGACCGGGTCGAAGGGCCGGCGGAGATCACCACCAGCTCGGGCAGCGTGCGCGTCGGCGTCATCGACGGCGCGGCCGAGCTGAAGAACTCGCACGGCTCCACGACCGTGGGCGCCGCACTCGGCGAGCTGAGGGTGCGCAACGCCAACGGCGACATCAACGTCGCCCACGCCGGGTCCTCGCTCACCGCGACCACCGCCTACGGCGCCCTGCGGGTGGACGAGGTGACCCGTGGCGAGGTCCGGCTGGAGACCTCCTACGGCTCCATCGAGGTCGGCGTCCGCGAGGGCACGGCCGCCTGGCTCGACGTCCGTTCGAGCGGCGGGCAGGTGCGCAACACCCTCACCGCGTCCGACGGCCCCGCCGAGACCGAGGAGGCCGTCAAGGTCCACGCCCGCACCCGGTACGGCAACATCGACGTCCGCCGCGCCAAGGTCTGAGCGCCGCCGGGCCCCACCGCCGGTCGCCCGGCAGCTCCTCGCCCACCTTCTTCGCCCCGCCTCTTCGCCCGGTCTCTCCCCCCCCCGGGCCTCTTCGCCCCGCCTCTTCGCCCGGTCTCTCCCCCCCCCGGGCCTCTTCGC
>NZ_JOGV01000083.1:0-13235 GCF_000721365.1 Streptomyces sp. NRRL F-5650
CGGCCGGGCAACCCCGCAACCCCGGACCACGCACCCCCCGCCGGTCACCCCCCGTACAGCCCCGCCAACCTCCGCGCATCCCGAGCGAAGCGCTCCCGCAGGGGCCCCGGGGCCAGCACCTCCACCTCCGGCCCGAGAACCCTGAGCTGCGCGTGCGCGACCTCCTCCGACTCCACGGGCAACGTCACCGTCACCCACCCCTCCGCATCCGCCGCCCCCGCCGCGTCCAGCGCCTCCCGGGCGGACGGCGCACCGACGGCGCGGGGCAGCTCCCCCACACCCCGCGGCGACAGCCGCACCACGACTTCGTCCCGCAGGATCGACCGCGCGAACTGCTCCGCCCGCTCCGCCCAGAACGCGGGCAGGTCGAAGTCCTCGTTCCGGCCGAAGCGCTCCTCGCCCGCCTCCACCGCCGTGAAGCGGTCGACGCGGTACACGCGGAACGGTCCGTCCGCCGCCCCCGCGACCCTCGCGCACAGGTACCAGACGCCGGCCTTCAGCACGAGCCCGTACGGCTCCAGCTCCCGTACGACCTCCTCCTCCCCGCGCCGGTACCGTGCCGCGACCCGGCGGTCGTCCCAGACCGCGTCCGCCACCGCGGGCAGCAGCTCGGGCGTCTCGGGCTCACGGAACCAGCTCGGCGCGTCCAGGTGGAACCGTTGGGCCGCCGTGCGCGAGGCGTCCCGCAGGGAGGGGAGGAGGGCCGCCGACACCTTCAGGCGGGCCGCCGAGGCCGCGTCCTCCAGGCCCATCTCCCGCAGCGCCCCCGGGACCCCGGACAGGAACAGCGCCTCCGCCTCGCCCCGGGCGAGCCCGGTCAGCCGGGTGCGGTAGCCGCCGATCAGGCGGTAGCCGCCGGCCCGGCCGCGCTCCGCGTACACCGGCACGCCCGCCTCGGACAGTGCCTGCGCGTCCCGTGTCACGGTCCGCTCCGACACCTCCAGTTCCCGGGCCAGCTCGGCGGCGGTCATGGCCGGGCGGGACTGGAGGAGCAGCACCATTTTGATCAGGCGGGCAGCGCGCATCCCCACATGATGCCGGAGGGCGCGGAAGGCCCCCGCCGTGGTGGTGGCGGGGGCCTTCTCCTACTGCCCGAGGCTCACAGGCCGTAGCGCTCGCGCGCCTCCTTCACGGCCGTGGCCTTGACCTCGCCCCGCCTGGCGAGCTGGGCCAGGGCCGCGACCACGATGGACTCGGCGTCCACGCCGAAGTGGCGGCGGGCGGCGTCACGGGTGTCCGACAGGCCGAAGCCGTCGGCACCGAGCGAGGAGTAGTCCTGCTCGACCCACTGCGCGATCTGGTCCGGGACCTGGCGCATGTAGTCGGAGACCGCCAGGACCGGACCCTCGGCGCCCTGGAGCGCCCGGCGGACGTACGGCACCCGCTCCTCGCCGCGCAGCAGCGCCGCGTCGGCTTCCATGGCGTCCCGGCGCAGCTCCGTCCAGGAGGTCGCGGACCACACGTCGGCGGCCACGCCCCACTCCTCGGCGAGCAGCCGCTGCGCCTCGAGCGTCCAGTGGATCGCCGTGCCGGAGCCCAGGAGCTGGATGCGCGGGGCGTTCGCGGCCGGGGTCAGGCCCGCCGTCTCTGCCGTGTTGAAGCGGTACAGGCCCTTGACGATGCCCTCGTCCACGCCGGACGGCTTGGCCGGCTGCGGCATCGGCTCGTTGTAGACCGTCAGGTAGTAGAAGACGTTCGGGTCCTCGCCCGGGGCCGCCTCGCCGTACATGCGGCGCAGGCCGTCCTTGACGATCGCCGCGATCTCGTACGCGAACGCCGGGTCGTAGGAGAGGGCCGCCGGGTTGGTCGCCGCGATGGCGGGGGAGTGGCCGTCCGCGTGCTGGAGGCCCTCACCGGTGAGGGTGGTGCGGCCCGCGGTGGCGCCGATCAGGAAGCCGCGGCCGAGCTGGTCGCCGAGCTGCCACATCTGGTCGGCCGTGCGCTGCCAGCCGAACATCGAGTAGAAGATGTAGAACGGGATCATCGCCTCGCCGTGCGTCGCGTACGCGGTGGACGCGGCGATGAAGTCGGCCATCGAACCGGCCTCGGTGATGCCCTCGTTGAGGATCTGGCCGTTCTTGGCTTCCTTGTAGTACATGAGCTGGTCGCGGTCGACCGGCTCGTACGTCTGGCCCTTGGGCGAGTAGATGCCCAGGGACGGGAAGAGGCTCTCCATGCCGAAGGTGCGCGCCTCGTCGGGGACGATCGGTACCCAGCGCTTGCCGGTCTCCTTGTCGCGGACCAGGTCCTTGACCAGGCGGACGAAGGCCATGGTCGTCGCCACGCTCTGCGAGCCGGAGCCCTTGTCGAAGGCCGCGAAGGCCTTGTCGGCGGGGGCGGGCAGCGGGGCGAGGGGGTGCACGCGGCGGGCCGGGGCCGGACCGCCGAGGGCCGCGCGGCGCTCCTGGAGGTAGCGGACCTCGGGGGAGTCGGCGCCCGGGTGGCCGTAGGGGACCACGCCGTCGACGAAGGCGCTGTCCGCGATCGGCAGGCCGAGCAGGTCGCGCATGTCCTTGAACTCGTCCACCGAGAGCTTCTTCATCTGGTGGTTGGCGTTCTTCGACGCGAAACCGGTGCCGAGGGTGTGCCCCTTGACCGTCTGGGCCAGGATCACGGTCGGCGCGCCCTTGTGGGCGAGCGCGGCCTTGTACGCGGCGTACACCTTGCGGGACTCGTGGCCGCCGCGCGAGAAGTGGAAGCACTCGAGGATCTTGTCGTCGGACAGGAGCTTCGCCATCTCGGCGAGCTGCGGGTCCTTGTTGAAGAAGTCCTCGCGGATGTAGGCGGCGTCGCGGGTCTGGTACGTCTGGACCTGCGCGTCCGGTACCTCGCGCAGGCGGCGTACGAGGGCGCCGGTGGTGTCGAGCCGGAACAGCTCGTCCCAGGCCGTGCCCCACAGCGACTTGATGACGTTCCAGCCGGCGCCGCGGAACTGGGCCTCCAGCTCCTGCACGATCTTGAAGTTGGCGCGGACCGGACCGTCGAGGCGCTGCAGGTTGCAGTTGATGACGAAGGTCAGGTTGTCCAGGCCCTCGCGGGAGGCGAGGGTGAGCGCGGTGGTGGACTCCGGCTCGTCCATCTCGCCGTCACCGAGGAACGCCCACACGTGGGAGTTGGTGAGGTCCTTGATGCCGCGGCTGGTCAGATAGCGGTTGAACCGCGCCTGGTAGATAGCGGAGATCGGGCCGAGGCCCATCGAGACGGTGGGGAACTCCCACAGCCAGGGCAGCCGGCGCGGGTGCGGGTAGGACGGCAGGCCGTTGCCGCCGGCCTCGCGGCGGAAGTTGTCCAGGTGCTCCTCGGACAGGCGGCCGTCGAGGAAGGCGCGGGCGTAGATGCCGGGGGAGGCGTGGCCCTGGACGTAGAGCTGGTCGCCGGAGCCGTCACCCTCCTTGCCCTTGAAGAAGTGGTTGAAGCCGGTCTCGTAGAGCCAGGCGGCGGAGGCGAAGGTGGCGATGTGGCCGCCGACGCCGTACTTGCTGCCGCGGGTCACCATCGCCGCCGCGTTCCAGCGGTTCCAGGCGGTGATCCGCTGCTCCATCGCCTCGTCGCCGTCCACGGTGGGCTCGGCGGACGTCGGGATGGTGTTGACGTAGTCCGTCTCCAGCAGCTTGGGCAGCGCGAGGCCGGCGCCCTCGGCGCGCTCCAGCGTGCGGCGCATCAGGTACGCGGCACGGTGCGGCCCGGCCGCCTTGGTGACGGCGTCCAGGGAGGCCTGCCACTCGGCGGTCTCCTCGGGGTCGCGGTCCGGGAGCTGGTCGAGCTCGCTCGGCTGGATGGCTTTCGGGTCGGTCGTCATGTCGCCGCCTTCCTCAGTCGAAGGGGGTTCCCTCATCGGCAGGGGTGCCCTAGGTCTTTGGCAGGACAGGGCTGGGCTCCGGTGGGAGTCCAAGCGTGACTGTAACTCCCTGATCGATGATCGATCAAAGGGTTGAGAAGCAAAACCTCTTGATCACGAGAAAGTCGGCACGGGGTGCCTCGGGCGGTGGCACGGGGTGACCTCGAAAAGGGGGATCTGTGCAGGTGAGCGCGGTGCGGCTCGTTCGTCAGGGGCGCGGCGCGCAGCCCAGGACGTGGGACTTGACGATCTCCGCGATCCGGGGGTCCCGGCGGCGGAAGGCCGCGACCAGCTCCTCGTGCTCCTCCGCGTACGACTGCTGCACCGTCCCCAGCCACCGTATCGACAGCGCCGTGAACACCTCGATCCCCAGCCCCTCCCACGTGTGCAGCAGCACCGAGTTGCCCGCGGCCCGCACCAGCTCGCGATGGAAGCCCACCGTGTGCCGCACCTGGCCCGTGCCGTCGGAGACCCGGTCGGCCTCGTACAGCGCGGCGACGTGCGGCTCCAGGGCCGAGCAGTCCACGGCGAGCCGGTCCGCCGCCAGCTCCGCCGCGATGGCCTCCAGGCCGGCCCGGACCGGGTAGCTCTCCTCCAGGTCGGCGGCGGTCAGGTTCCGCACCCGCACGCCCTTGTTCGGCGCCGACTCGATCAGCCGCAGCGACTCCAGCTCCCGCAGGGCCTCCCGCACCGGCGTCTGGCTGACCTCCAGCTCGGTGGCGATCCTGCGCTCCACGATCCGCTCGCCCGGCTGCCAGCGTCCGCTGATGATCCCTTCCAGGATGTGCTCGCGGATCTGTTCGCGCAGCGAGTGGACGACGGGCGCGGTCATGGAAGCTCCTTCGGGAGGGTCCCCTTTCGGACCCTGGGGCGGCTGACGCTTAGACAATACGGCCGTCACGGCGGGCGGGAAGGGCGCATGGGCGCGCTTTTACGCAGGTGAGACGAGACTTACACAGCGTGCCACGCCCGGAACACGACGGAGCCCCCGCCCGGAAGGTTCCGGTCGGGGGCTCCGTACGGGCCCGCTGGCGGGGAGGACTACAGGCCGAGCTCGACCTCGAACTCGCCCGCCTCCAGGATCGCCTTGACCGCCGTCAGGTAGCGGGCGGCGTCGGCGCCGTCCACCAGACGGTGGTCGTAGGACAGGGTCAGGTACGTCATGTCGCGGACGCCGATGACCGTGCCCTCCTCGGTCTCGATGACGGCCGGACGCTTGACCGTGGCACCGATGCCGAGGATGGCCACCTGGCCCGGCGGCACGATGATCGTGTCGAACAGCGCGCCGCGCGAACCGGTGTTGGAGATGGTGAAGGTCGCACCGGCCAGCTCGTCCGGGCTGATCTTGCTGGCCCGGACCTTGCCCGCCAGGTCGGCGGTCGCCTTGGCGATGCCGGCCAGGTTGAGGTCACCGGCGTTCTTGATGACCGGGGTCATCAGGCCCTTCTCGGAGTCCACCGCGATACCGATGTTCTCGGTGTCGAAGTAGGTGATGGTCCCCTCGGCCTCGTTGATCTTGGCGTTGATCGGCGCGTGCGCCTTCAGCGCCTGGGCCGCGGCCTTGACGAAGAACGGCATCGGCGAGAGCTTGACGCCCTCACGCGCCGCGAACGCGTCCTTGGCACGGGCGCGCAGCTTCATCAGACGGGTGACGTCGACCTCGACGACCGACGACAGCTGGGCCTGCTCGTGCAGCGCCTTGACCATGTTGTCGCCGATGACCTTGCGGATGCGCGGCATCTTGACGGTCTGGCCACGCAGCGGGGAGGCCTCCAGGACGGGGGCCTTCTTCGCGGCGGGCGCGGCGGGGGCGGCGGCAGCCGGAGCCGGGGCGGCCTTCGCGGCCTCGGCGGCGGCGACGACGTCCTGCTTGCGGATACGGCCGCCGACGCCGGTGCCCTTGACGGTGGACAGGTCGACGCCGTTCTCGGCGGCGAGCTTGCGCACCAGCGGGGTCACGTAGGCGCCGTCGTCCACCGGCTGGGCGGCGGCCGGGGCAGCCGGAGCGGCGGCCGGGGCCGGTGCGGGCGCCGGGGCGGCGGGCTGCGGGGCGGGAGCCGGCGGAGCCTGCGGGGCCGGGGCGGCCGGAGCCGGAGCGGCCTGCGCGGGAGCCGGAGCCGGAGCCGGAGCCGCCGGAGCCGGGGTGGGCTCGGGCTGCGCCGGGGCGGCGGGGGCCGCCGGGGCCGCGGCCGGAGCGGCACCCGCCGCACCGATGACGGCGAGCTTGGCGCCGACCTCCGCGGTCTCGTCCTCGCCGACCACGATCTCCAGCAGGGTGCCGGAGGCGGGCGCCGGGATCTCGGTGTCGACCTTGTCGGTCGAGACCTCCAGCAGCGGCTCGTCCTCCTCGACGCTGTCACCGACCGACTTCAGCCAGCGGGTGACGGTGCCCTCGGTGACGGACTCGCCGAGCGCGGGCAGGACGACGTCCGTGCCCTCGGCGGAACCGCCACCGGCGGAGGCGCCGGCCGTGGGAGCGGGGGCCGGGGCGGCCTGCTCGGTGGAGGGGGCGGTCGGAGCGGGCTCCGGGGCCGGCTCGGCGACCGGCTCGGCCTGCGGGGCCGGGGCGGCGGCGGGGGCGCCGCTGCCGTCGTCGATCAGCGCCAGCTCGGCACCGACCTCGACGGTCTCGTCCTCGGCGACCTTGATGGAGGACAGCACGCCGGAGGCGGGCGCCGGGATCTCGGTGTCGACCTTGTCGGTCGAGACCTCGAGCAACGGCTCGTCGGCCTCGACGCGCTCACCCTCGGCCTTCAGCCAACGGGTGACGGTGCCCTCGGTGACGCTCTCGCCGAGCGCCGGAAGGGTTACGGAAACCGCCATGGTTTCGGTTGCTCCTTACGAAAGTGCGGAAGTCTGTGTCGTCGCGCCCGAAGACCGAAGCGGTCAGTCGTGCATGTGGAGCGGCTTGCCGGCCAGCGCCAGGTGGGCCTCGCCGAGCGCCTCGTTCTGCGTCGGGTGGGCGTGGATGAGCTGGGCCACCTCGGCCGGCAGCGCCTCCCAGTTGTAGATGAGCTGCGCCTCGCCGACCTGCTCGCCCATGCGGTCACCGACCATGTGGACGCCGACCACGGCGCCGTCCTTGACCTGGACGAGCTTGATCTCGCCCGCGGTCTTCAGGATGCGGCTCTTGCCGTTGCCACCGAGCGGGAACTTGATCGAGACGACCTTGTCCGCGCCGTAGACCTCCTTCGCCTTGGCCTCGGTGAGACCGACGGAGGCGACCTCCGGGTGGCAGTACGTCACCCGCGGCACGCCGTCGTAGTCGACCGGAACGGTCTTCAGACCGGCGAGCCGCTCCGCCACCAGGATGCCCTCGGCGAAGCCGACGTGCGCGAGCTGGAGGGTGGGGACGAGGTCACCGACGGCGGAGATGGTCGGGACGTTGGTCCGCATGTACTCGTCGACGAGGACGAAGCCGCGGTCCATCGCGACGCCGTTCTCCTCGTAGCCCAGACCCTGCGAGACCGGGCCGCGGCCGATGGCGACGAGCAGGACCTCGGCCTCGAACTCCTTGCCGTCGGCGAGGGTGACCTTGACGCCGTCCTGGGTGTACTCGGCCTTCTGGAAGAAGGTGCCCAGGTTGAACTTGATGCCCCGCTTGCGGAAGGCGCGCTCCAGGAGCTTGGAGCTGTTCTCGTCCTCGACCGGGACCAGGTGCTTGAGGCCCTCGATGACGGTGACCTCGGAACCGAAGGACTTCCACGCGGAGGCGAACTCGACGCCGATGACGCCGCCGCCCAGCACGATCGCGGACTTCGGCACGCGGTCGAGCGTGAGGGCGTGGTCCGAGGAGATGATCCGGTTGCCGTCGATCTCCAGGCCCGGCAGCGTCTTCGGCACGGAGCCGGTGGCGAGCAGGACGTGGCGGCCCTCGACGCGCTGACCGTTGACATCGACGGAGGTGGGGGAGGAGAGCCGGCCCTCGCCCTCGATGTAGGTGATCTTGCGGGAGGCGACCAGACCCTGCAGGCCCTTGTACAGACCGGCGATCACCTCGTCCTTGTACTTGTGCACGCCCGCCATGTCGACGCCCTCGAAGGACGTCTTGACGCCGAACTGCTCGCTCTCGCGGGACTGGTCGGCGACCTCGCCCGCGTGGAGCAGGGCCTTGGTGGGGATGCAGCCGTTGTGCAGGCAGGTGCCGCCAAGCTTGTTCTTCTCGATCAGGGCGACGTCCAGGCCCAGCTGAGCCCCGCGCAGGGCCGCGGCGTAACCACCGCTGCCACCGCCGAGGATCACTAGGTCGAAAACGGTGCTGGCGTCGTTCGCCACGTCACGTCCTCCATGCATGTGCGCCACGCCGGTCTCCAGTGACCGGTCGGCGGCTGGTGTCCGGCCGCTCTTTGTTCTCGGCCCTTGGGTGGGCCCTGTCCTGCCGGGCTCCATCTTCGCACTTGTGAGAGCCGAACGAGACGCGGGGCCGGGGTGTGAGACACCCCACGTTCAGGTGAGCGGAGCAACGGGCGGAACCTGCCACCCAGGGCGGCCCGACCCCGCCGGGCGCGCGGGGCCACGCCGATCCGCGACGGGACCGCGTGGGCGCGACGGCGTACGGCGCCTTTGCGACCGGGGCCCGGCCGACCGGCCGAGGGGCGCGGGGCGGCGCGGATCTGCGGCTTCGCTGTGTGGGGGCGAGGGTGTGGGGCGCCTTCGCGGCCGGGGCCCGGCCGACCGGCCGAGGGGCGAGGGGAACTGCGCGACCGGCCACGACGGACCCGCAGCCGCGCAGTCACCCGCGCCCGGCACCCCTCCGGCGCCCTCGGTCGGGCTACCGGCACCCCTCCGGCGCCCTCGGCCGAGTTACCGGCACCCCTCAGGCGCCCCCGGCCGGGCTAGCCCAGTTCGCCCGCGGCCGCCAGCTCGGCGACCCGCACCAGCGTCCGCACCGCCGTACCCGTACCGCCCTTCGGCGTGTACCCGAACGGCGCGCCCTCGTTGAAGGCCGGACCCGCGATGTCCAGGTGCGCCCAGGAGATGCCCTCGCCGACGAACTCCCGCAGGAACAGACCGGCCACCAGACCGCCGCCCATCCGCTCACCCATGTTCGCGATGTCCGCGGTCGCCGAGTCGAGGCCCTTGCGCAGGTGCTCCGGCATCGGCATCGGCCACGCCGGCTCGCCGACCTCCTCGGCCGCCTCGTACACCGCGGAGCGGAACGCGTCGTCGTTCGCCATGACGCCGTACGTCCGGCTGCCCAGCGCCAGCATCATCGCGCCGGTCAGGGTCGCCACGTCGATGATCGCGTCCGGCTTCTCCTGCGAGGCCGCCCACAGCGCGTCGGCGAGCACGAGCCGGCCCTCGGCGTCGGTGTTGAGCACCTCCACCGTCTTGCCGCTGTACATGCGCAGCACGTCGCCCGGACGCGTCGCGGAACCGGACGGCATGTTCTCGGCCAGCGCCAGCCAGCCGGTCACGTTGACCTCCAGGCCGAGCCGCGCGGCGGCGACGACCGCGGCGAACACCGCGGCGGCACCGGCCATGTCGCACTTCATCGTCTCGTTGTGACCGGCCGGCTTCAGCGAGATGCCGCCCGAGTCGTAGGTGATGCCCTTGCCGACGAAGGCGAGGGACTTCTTGGCCTTGGGCGAGGTGTACGACAGCTTCACCAGCCGCGGACCCGCCGCCGAACCGGCGCCGACGCCGAGGATGCCGCCGTAGCCGCCCTTGGTGAGGGCCTTCTCGTCGAGCACCTGCACCTTGATGCCGTGCTCCTTGGCGGCGGTCTGCGCCACCGCCGCGAACGCCTCCGGGTCGAGGTCGTTCGGCGGGGTGTTGACCAGGTCGCGGGCGCGGTTCAGCTCCTCGGCGACGGCCGCCGCACGCTCGATCGCGGCCTTGTACGCCTTGTCGCGGGGCTTGCCGCCGAGCAGCGCGGCCTCCGCCAGCGGGGCCTTGCCGTTGCCCTTGGCGCCCTTGGTGCCCTTGGCCTCCTTCGCGGACTCCTTGTACGCGTCGAAGGCGTACGCGCCGAGCAGTACGCCCTCGGCGACGGCACCGGCGTCCGCGGCCTCGGTGAGCGGCAGGGCGAAGGCGGCCTTCTTGGCGCCGGCCAGGGCACGGGCGGCCGTACCGGCGGCCCGCCGCAGCGCCTCCCCGTCGAAGCCGGCGTCCTTCTCGGGCTCGGCACCGAGCCCCACCGCCACGACGACGGGGGCCTTGAAGCCGGACGGCGCCGGCAGCTTCGTCACCTCGCCCTCGGCGCCCGAGGCACCGAGGGTCTCCAGAACGGCGGCGAGCCGGCCGTCGTACGCCTTGTCCACGGCCTCGGCGCCCGGTGCGACGGACGGGCCGTCCGGGCCCTTGGCGACACCGATCACGATCGCGTCGGCCCGGAGGCCGGGCGCCGCGGCGGTGGAGAGAGTGAGAGCAGTCACGGTGGTGAAATCTCGCTTCCGTATGAAGTCTGGTGTGGCCGAATGCGGGTGGGTCGACCGGGCCCGACATCCGACCCTAGATCCCTCCTGCGTTGCGGTCCTCGCCTGGGCAGGCGAACACTCGGCACGAGCCTACGCTCGACCCCGGCCCCGACCCCTCCCGCGGGCCGCGGTTTCCGCGCCGGAGTGCGGATGGGAGATCATTGCGGGGGTACGCCGCCCACCCCAACCGCACTCTGGAGCACGCCCCGTGAGACGCACGGTCCTGTCGACAGCCCTCCTCCTGCCGCTGCTCGCGGGCTGCAACTCGGCCCCCGGCGGCGACGGTGCCCACGCTGCCGGCGGTACGGCGGGCGCCGACGGCGGGGCCGCCGCCGGCCACTGGCGGCCCACCCCGGGCACCGCCTGGCAGTGGCAGCTCAGCGGCAAACTGGACACGTCCGTGGACGTACCGGTCTACGACATCGACGGCTTCGACCACGACGAGGCGACGGTCGCCGGTCTGCACGAGGACGGGCGCAAGGTCATCTGCTACGTCTCCACCGGAGCCTGGGAGGACTTCCGGCCCGACGCCGACGACTTCCCGGCCGAGGTGCTGGGCAAGGGCAACGGCTGGGAGGGCGAGCGGTGGCTGGACATCCGTGCCACCGACGTCCTGGAGCCGCTGATGGCCGAGCGCCTCGACATGTGCCGCGACAAGGGCTTCGACGCCGTCGAGCCGGACAACATGGACGGCTACAAGAACGACACCGGCTTCCCGCTCACCGCCGACGACCAGCTCCGCTACAACCGGCTGGTCGCGAAGCTCGCCCACGACCGCGGGATGGCCGTCGGCCTGAAGAACGACCTGGACCAGATACCGGAGCTGGTGGACGACTTCGACTTCGCCGTCAACGAGCAGTGCGCCCAGTACGGCGAGTGCGCCGACAACCGGCCGTTCGTCGACGCGGACAAGGCCGTCTTCCACGTCGAGTACGAACTGCCGACGGAACGCTTCTGCGCCGACTCCCGTGAGCTGCGGCTCAGTTCCATGCTGAAGAAGTACGAACTGGACGCGTGGCGCGAGGCCTGCTGAGCGTCGGGTCGCCTGGGCGGCGGGTCGGGGGTGACGGGTCGCCGGGTGGCGCGGTCGTCAGCCCAGGGCCAGGATCACCAGCGCGGTCGTGGCCGCCGTCTCCGCCACCCCGCCGAAGACGTCACCCGTGACGCCGCCGAAGCGGCGGACGCAGTGCCGCAGGAGCAGCTCGGCCAGGGCGACCGCCCCCACGACGGCGAGCGCCGTGCGCAGGGCGTCGTACGGGCCCAGGCACGCGCCCGCCACCGCCGCGGCCAGGACGACGACCGTCGCCGCCGCGGCCAGTGCCCGGCCGGCCGGGACGACCCCGGCGACCGCCGCGCCCAGCCCCTCCGGGCGGGCGGCGGGCACCCCGGCCCGGGCCGCCGTCGTGAGCGCCAGCCGGGCGGCGGTCGCCGAGACCACGGCGGCGAGCGCACCGCGCGTCCACGAAGCGTCGTAGGTCTGGGCGAGGGCGGCCACCTGGGCGAGGAGCGTGAACAGGAGGGCGAGCACGCCGAACGGCCCGATGTCCGACTGCTTCATGATCCGCAGGGCGTCCTCGGCGGGCCTGCCGCTGCCCAGGCCGTCGGCGGTGTCGGCGAGTCCGTCCAGGTGCAGTCCCCGCGTGAGTACGGCGGGTACGGCGGCGGTGGCGACCGCGGCGAGCAGGCCGCCGGAGCCCAGCGCGAGCAGCAGCAGTCCGGCGCACGCGGCGATGACCCCCACGGTCAGTCCGGCCAGCGGTGCGCACAGCATGCCGCCGCGCGCGGCGGCCCGGTCCCAGCGGGTCACCCCGACCGGGAGCACGGTGAGGGTGCCGAAGGCGAAACGGAGGCCGTCGGAGGAAGGGGTCCTGGACACCGGCGCAGACTACCCGGCGGCCGCCGGGGCGTTGAGCGGCCCCGGGGATAATGTGCGCATATGGGAGATTGGTGGCAGCGCAACATCGTGGAACCGGGCAAGCTGCCGCTGCTCCTCGCGCTGACGGCGTTCGTGCTGACGTTCGTGGTCACCCGGGTCATCACCCGTCTGATCCGGGCGGGCAAGGGGCCGTTCGGGAACGTCAAGGCGGGCGGGGTGCACATCCATCACGTGGTTCCCGGGGTGGTGCTCACCGTCATCGGCGGCTTCGGCGCGGTCGCGGGAGGCCGGCAGGGGTTCGGGGCGTCGCTCGCGGCGGTGGTCTTCGGTATCGGGGCGGGGCTCGTCCTGGACGAGTTCGCGCTGATCCTGCACCTCGACGACGTCTACTGGACGGAGGCGGGGCGCAAGAGCGTGGAGGTCGTGGTGCTCACCGCGGCCCTGGTCGGGCTGGTCCTCGCGGGCTTCACGCCCTTCGGCGTGGACGGCGTGTCCCAGGGCGAGTTGCAGGACCGCACGAACGTCATCGTGACGGTCGCGGGCAACTTCCTCTTCTCCCTCCTCGCCCTGGCCAAGGGCAAGGCGCGGCTGGCGGTCTTCGGGGTCATCGTGCCCGTGATCGCCCTGATCGGCGCGGTCCGCCTGGCCCGGCCCGGCTCCCCGTGGGCCCGCCGCTTCTACGCCCGCCGCCCCCGTGCCCGCGCGAAGGCCCGCCTGCGCGCCTACCACCACGACCGCCGCTGGTCCGGCCCGCGCCGCGTGGCCCAGGACTGGATCGGCGGCCGCCCGGATCCACGGTGACGGTACGGGTGCCTGCGGCGCTTGTGCGGGGTGCCTGCGGCGCTTGTGCGGTTCGGTGGGGGTGCGGGGTGCCTGCGGCGCCTGTGCGGGTTGGGTGGGGGTGCGGGGTGCCTGCGGCGCCTGTGCGGGTTGGGTGGGGGTGCGCGTAGCGCGGTGGGGTGCGTTGTGGGTCGGGGCCGCGCCGGGGGGTGTCCGTCCTCGGAACGGCGCGGAATCGGTCGGCCACAGATCTTTCCCGGCGCGGACGCGCCAACCGCTGCGGGCGGACACCCCCCGACACGACCCCTTCGCGCCGTACGCG
>NZ_JOGV01000084.1:0-12078 GCF_000721365.1 Streptomyces sp. NRRL F-5650
GGGCGGGGCGAAGCCCTGCTGTGCGGGCTGCGGAACGGGGGCCGGAGCCGGTGCGGAGGCGGCGGGGGCGGGGGCCGGGGCGGCGGCGCCGAAGGATGGCGGCGCCGATGCCTGGGCGGGCGGGGCGAAGCCCGGGGCGGCCCCGGACTGCGGCTGCTGCGCCTGCTGCGGGGCGGGCGCCTCGTCCTCGGCCACCTCACCGCCGAAGTTCCTCAGCAGCGCGTCCAGACCACCGTCGAAGCCCTGCCCGACGGCGGCGAACCGCCACACGTCCTTCAGGTAGAAGTCGCCCAGCATCACGGCACGCTCGGTGGAGAACTCCGCACCGCTGAACGGGTACCTGGCCACCTCCTCGCCGCCCGCGACGATCCGGATGTACCCGGGCCCGGCCTGCGACATCTGGCCCGCGCCGTCGATCGTCGCGGTGAAGGAGAGCTTCTGGATCTGCGGCGGGATCCTGTCGAGGGTGACCCGGAAGGACTCCGTGTCACCCGCCTGCGCACCCAGGAGCTGGATGGACTCCTCGGGGGTCTTCGGTTGGTTGAAGAACACGAAGTACCGGTCGTCCGACAACCGCTCGTCGGCGTCGAGACCGAAGCAGCTAATGTCGAAGGTCAGCCCGGGGCCGGAGATCTGCACGCCTACGTACAGATCCGTGCCCGCGGTGAGGTCACTGATCCTGGCCTTGTGGCCGCGTTGGAATTCCCTGGCCATGCGTTACGACCGTCCCCCATCCGAATGTGAGTGCGTCGCGTCAGGCTAGCGGCAATCACCGACACCGGAGGAAGCCGGTACAGACCCGGTACGAAACCCGTGCGGGCCCGTGGCGGACACCCTCCCGGGCCGCCCGCTACTCGCTGCGGGCGCCGGGTACGTGCGGCAGGCGGTCGGCGGCGACCACACCCTCCAGGTAGCCCCTGGCACGCTCGGTCCGGGGATAGGCGTCGAGGAGGCGCCAGAACCGGGGCCCGTGCCCGGGGACCAGGAGGTGCGCCAGTTCGTGCAGGAGGACGTAGTCGACGACGTACTCGGGCATGCCCTGGAGGCGGTGCGACAGCCGGATGCTTCCCTCGGACGGGGTACAGGAGCCCCAGCGGGTGTTCTGGTTGGTCACCCAGCGGACGGAGGCCGGCCGGGCCCGGCCGTCGAAGTACTGCCCCGACAGGCGCTCCGCGCGCTCGGCAAGCTCTGCGTCACCGAGGACACGCTTGCTCTCCTGGGCGGCCAGCTTGTCCAGCATGACGCTCACCCAGCGCTGCTCCTCCGCCTCGGACATCCGGGCGGGGATCAGCACGACGGTGCGGTCGCCCTCGCGGTAGGCGGAGACCGTCCGGCGTCGCCGGGTGCTCCTGCGCACCTCGACCGCGCTCTTGCCCGAGCCGCTCGGCGGCGGATTCGTGGGTGTGCGCGGGGGCGCCCCGGCACGGTGCAGTGGGTCGGCGGACACGCCACGACGTTACCCGCTGCACACGGGGAAGTCCCGGGTCCGGGACGCTTCCGCGCCGATCCGCCACTCGTCCCGGCAGACGTGCGGCTGATTCGTACGACGAACATCCCGCACCTGTGGACAACTTTCGACGGCTTTCCGCGCAGCCGGGCATGCTGGCACTCGCCGGCGGGTCCGCGACCGATCGCGGGGCCCGAACCCGGACGGCGACACGGGGTCGGACACGGTGCGGGCCGAGGCACAGCTCGGACACGGCTCGTGCTCGGGCCCGCGCACAGAAACAGACACGGGAGACTGACGGGGGACCTGGCATGCATCCGATGGTGAAGCCCGCGCTCAGGCGCGGCTGGCGCGATCTGAACACCGTGCAGTTCGGGATGACACCGGCGCACGCGTTGACGCTGGCGCCGGTGGACACGGCGACGGGCAGCTTCCTCGAACTGCTCAACGGCACCCGTGGCCCGGCGCTCCTGCGCGAGGAGGGGCACCGCATGGACCTGCCCGACGGGCACGTGGACCGAGTGGTGGAGGGGCTGGCGCGGGCCGGTCTCCTCGACGACTCCCGCGGGGGCGGGCCGGACGCCGACGCCCTGCGACAGAAGAAGGAGGTCCTCGACCGGCTCCGCCCCGACCTGGCCTCACTGTCCCTGACCACCTCCGAGCCCGGCGACGCCATGAGACACCTGGCCGCCCGTCGCGCGCTGCGGGTCGGCGTCAGGGGTGCGGGACGGGTGGGCGCGATGCTGGCCGGTCTGTTGTCGGGCGCGGGCGTCGGCGAGATCGACGTGCGCGACGGCGGACGCGTCGAGCCCTGGGACGTCGCCCCTGGCGGCCTGCCCGCCGAGTCGACCGGCGACCGCCGGGACGAGGCCGCCCGCCGAGTCGTCCGCAGAGCCGCCCCCGGCCGGCCACCGCGCCGGAGCCCGGCGGCACCGCACGAGGAGGCCACCGCGGGCCTCTCCCTGATGATCGTCGCCCCGCGCGACGACGTGGCGGTGCACACGCCCGACCCCGCCGCGGCGGAATCCCTGATGGTTTCGGGCACGCCCCACCTGTATGCGGGAGTCGTCGAGGGAACCGGCGTCGTCGGCCCCCTCGTGCTGCCCGGCGAGACAGGATGCGCCGGCTGTCTGTACGCCGACCGCGCCGACCGGGACGCCACCTGGCCGCGGCTGGTGGCGCAGTGGCACTCCGGCCGGCAGCGCGGGGTGCCGGCCTGCGACCTCACGCTCGCGGCAGCCGTCGCCGGGTTCGCGGCGGCTCACGCGCTCTCCTTCCTGGACGGCCGGACTCCGTCGAGCACCGGCGAGCGCTGGGAGGTCTCGCTGCCCGGTCTGCGCTGGCACACGCGTCCGGTCCGGCCGCACCCCGCGTGCCCGTGTGGAGCGGCCGGGGAAGGTAAGCAGGAACACATCCCCGAGGACGGGGCACGGCGCGCGACAATGGCTGGGCAAGGGCCGTCGGCGGAAGTACGCCACGAGGCGGAAACGGCGCGGCCGGCTGGGACTTGGAGGGCGCATGTCTGATCTTCCGCGCAAGGCGGTCACCCGGACCGCCAAGCTCGCCGCGCTCCCGCTCGGTTTCGCCGGGCGGGCCACCTGGGGGCTCGGCAAGCGAATCGTGGGCGAGTCCGCGGAGATCGTCGGCCAGCAACTGCAGCAGCGCACCGCGGAGCAACTGTTCAAGGTGCTGGGCGAGCTCAAGGGCGGGGCGATGAAGTTCGGGCAGGCGCTGTCCGTCTTCGAGTCGGCGCTGCCCGAGGAGGTCGCCGGGCCCTATCGGGCGGCGCTCACCAAGTTGCAGGAGGCGGCGCCGCCGATGCCGACGCGCACCGTGCACGCCGTGCTCACGGAGCGGCTCGGAGAGGACTGGCCGGACCTTTTCCTGGAGTTCGAGGACAAGCCCGCAGCGGCCGCCTCGATCGGCCAGGTGCACCGGGGGGTGTGGCACGACGGCCGCGAGGTGGCGGTCAAGGTGCAGTACCCGGGCGCCGGCGAGGCGCTGCTGTCCGACCTCAACCAGCTCAGCCGCTTCGCCCGCCTGCTCGGCCCGCTGGTCCCGGGCATGGACATCAAGCCGCTGATCACAGAGCTGAAGGACCGGGTCTCGGAGGAGCTGGACTACGACCTGGAGGCCGAGGCCCAGCGGACGCATGCCGAGGTCTTCGCCGACGACCCGGACATCGTGGTGCCCGACGTGGTCCACCAGTGCGAGCAGGTGCTGATCACCGAGTGGATCGACGGCATCCCGATGTCGGAGATCATCTCGGACGGCACGCAGGAGCAGCGGGACCGGGCCGGCCAGTTGCTGGCCCACTTCCTCTTCTCGGGTCCGGCACGCACGGGGCTGCTGCACGCCGACCCGCACCCCGGCAACTTCCGTCTGCTCCCGGGCGGGCCGGAGGGAGAGGACGACTGGCGCCTGGGTGTCCTGGACTTCGGCACGGTCGACCGCCTCCCGGGCGGCCTGCCCGAGCCCATCGGCGAGGCCCTGCGCATGTCACTGGACGGCGACGCGGACGCGGTCTACGACATGCTGTGCGCGGAGGGATTCGTCAAGGAATCGATAGAGCTGGACCCCGACGCGGTTCTCGACTACCTTCTGCCGATCATCGAACCGGCCCGCGTCGACGCGTTCACCTTCACCCGCGGCTGGATGCGCAGCCAGGCCGCTCGCATCGGCGACCCTCGCTCCCCCGCCTACCAGTTGGCCAAGCAGCTCAACCTGCCCCCGGCCTATCTGCTGATCCACCGTGTGACCCTGAGCACCATCGGAGTGCTGTGCCAGCTCGGAGCCACCGTGCGGCTGCGCGACGAGCTGGAGGAGTGGCTCGTGGGATTCGTCACCGAAGACGACGCCGAAGAAGCGCAGGAGGACACCGCCGGAGAGGGCGAGGAGGACACCGCCGAGGAGGGCGAGAACGTGTACGAGGTGGAGGAGACCGCGACGAAGGCCTGATCCACCGGGCCCGAACGCACCGTGGGGGCCGGTCCGTTCGGCCGGACCGGCCCCCACGAGCGAACCGGTGTCTCTCCCCCGGGAGACCACCGCTTCAGGTGTGTCGGTTACTGCATGACCGCCATGGCCAGCGCGCGCCGAGCACGCAGCGAGGCGCGCTCCGCCCGGCGCTGCATCCGGCGGGCGGTCGCCAGGCGCAGCGCCCGGCGTTCCCGCTCGGCCTCATGCAGGCGATCGTGCATATGCGCACGCGCCAGGGCTTCTGGGATGAGTTGCATTTCACGGGTCCTGTTCTGACGCGAATCCTTCGCGCCGGTGGTGGTGAAGTCTTCAGGCGCGGTGCCTGCGATGTCGTGGGTGGACGGCTTCATCGGGGCCTGCTTCTGGGGGTCGTACGTGAGGGGACGGTCGATCGTTCCTGCGGTGTTCATGCCGAAACCGGGTTCTTGCGCGGACGGCCACGGGGCCGCTTCCTGGCGACGACGACACCCTGCACGAACAGCTCGCCACCCCAGACACCCCAGGGCTCACGCCGCTCCTTGGCACCGGCGAGGCAGGCCTCGATCAGCGGGCAGGTGCGGCAGAGGGACTTGGCGTACTCGACGTCCGCCGGCGACTCGGCGAAGAAGACCTCCGGGTCGTAGGAGCGGCAGGGGACGGGCACGCCGAGGTTCTCGATGGCGTCGTCGAGCGCGGTGAGCGCGGTGAGCGGGGTCAAGGTGGAGTCCTCCGTGGAACAGGGCTTGGGGATCGTGTCGGAAGGCGGTACGGACGGGGCGTGCGCTTCGAGTTGCACGGGTGGTCTTCCTCGTCTGTTCGTTCCGGCCGGTTGACCGGGTGGCGGCTTGGTACCGGGTTCTTTTCTTGTCCCGAGGCTCCTTCGTGCTGTCGCCCCCGTTCGGGGACAAACAGAAGGGCCGCGGATCCCGGGTGGGGTTCCGCGGCCCTGAAGGCGCCGGCCTGATCGGCGATCAGGCTGGATCACTCCAGGGTTCTGGCCCACGGAAGGCCCACATCAGGTGGTGCTGCGTCGTCTGCTTCCGGAATCCGGCACCGGTCGCGGTAAAGGCATAGGCCTGCGCCTGTGCCACTACTGCTGCTTCCAGTGCCTTGGTCGGTCGCTCATTGCCCTCGCGGACGGGAAGGCCCGCGGGAGCAGCGGCGGAGGCGGCCGGACGCACGGCAGGAATGCCGGACAGACCGGTGCCCGAGGAGGAAGCGCCGAGGATGCACAGGGAGACGGCCGAGCGATCGGTCATTTTGGCGGTGAAGCCGACGACGGAGCTGCTGTTGATGCTGATCACTGGACTCGCCTCCTCTCGGCGTCTCGGGGGACTGGGACGAACCAGTCCACGGATATGCAAGTACAACACGGATTCAGGGCCTTCGGGAAGGCCGCTGCTCCCGTGACCAAGAACCTATGGGGATTCCCGGGGCATGCGCAAACTATTTTTTCGACGAGTTCGCATCAGTCGTCCACGTCAAGCCCCACACCTTCCTGGCCTGCGCAGATGGCCAGGACATCGGAACCGAAGCGGTTGAGCTTGCGCATCCCGACCCCCGGGATCCGGGCCAGCTCCCGCTCGTCCTCAGGGACGGACTCGGCGATCGCCATCAGTGTCTTGTCGGTGAACACGCAGAACGCGGGCTGTCCGCTGCGTTCCGCCTGCACCGCCCGCCACTCGCGCAGCCGCTCGTAGACGCCCTCGTCCATGTCGGACGGGCAGCCCTCGCAGCGCATCAGCTTCATCTCACCGGCGTCGGTGAGGGTGCGCCCGCAGACCCTGCAGCGCGCCGGTGTCCGCTGGGCCCGTCTCGGCGCGGGGGCCGCGACACCGCGACCGCCGCCCCGGGACCCACGCTCCACACCCCCGGCGCCCCCGCCGGCCGCGCGTCCGCCCGCCGTGCCCGAACCGGGCCGCAGCCCCTTGAGGAACCGGCTGGGCCTGCGGCTCGGCCGACCGCCGGGCGACCGGGCCAGCGCCCAGGACAGGTACAGGCGTTCACGCGCGCGGGTGACCCCGACGTAGAGCAGGCGGCGCTCCTCCTCGATCTGCTCGTCGGTCTTTGCGTAGGTGATCGGCATCATGCCCTCGGCGACGCCGACCAGGAACACGACGTCCCACTCCAGGCCCTTGGCCGAGTGCAGGGAGGCGAGGGTGACGCCCTGCACCGTCGGTGCGTGCTGGGCGCCCGCCCGCTCGTCGAGCTCCACGACGAGGTCGCTCAGCGTGGCTCCCGCCCGGGCCGCGGCGAAGTCCTGGGCCAGGCCGACCAGCGCGGCCAGCGACTCCCAGCGCTCCCGGACGGCCCCCGACCCGGCCGGGGGCTCGGTCGTCCAGCCCTCGCCGGACAGCACCGCGCGCACCTGCGAGGGCAGGTCGACGGTGTCGTCGAGGAGGGAGTCGTTGCCGCCGAAGCGCGCCGCGGCGCGCAGGGCGCTTCCGGCCCTGCGCACCTCGGGCCGGTCGAAGAAGCGCTCCGCGCCCCGTAGCTGATAGGGGACTCCGGCGTCGGCGAGCGCCTGCTCGTAGGTCTCCGACTGGGAATTGGTGCGGAACAGGACCGCGATCTCGGCGGCCGGAACGCCCGAGTCGAGGAGTTCGCGGATGCGGCGGGCCGCGCCCTCGGCCTCGGCCGGTTCGTCGGCGTACTCGGTGTAGACGGGCTCGGGGCCCGCCGTGCGCTGGGAGACCAGCTCCAGACGGTGGTCGGCGGCCCTGCCACGCGCCTGGGCGAGCAGGCCGTTGGCGAGGTGGACGACCTGGGGCGTGGACCGGTAGTCACGGACCAGCTTGACGACGGTGGCGCCGGGGTGTCGGACGCGGAAGTCGAGCAGGTGGTCGGGGGTTGCTCCCGTGAAGGAGTAGATCGTCTGGCTGGCATCACCGACCACGCACAGGTCGTCGCGGTCTCCGAGCCACAGCTCCAGCAGCCGCTGCTGGAGGGGACTGACGTCCTGGTACTCGTCGACGACGAAGTGCTGGTACTGGGCGCGGACCTGCTCGGCGACGTCGTGCCGGTCCTGCAGAACGGCAACCGTCAGCAGCAGCACGTCCTCGAAGTCGATGACGGAGCGGGTGCGCTTGAGGTCTTCGTAGGCCGCGTAGATCTGCGCGATCTCGGCCGGGTCACGGGGGGTCTCGCGGCCGGCCTTGGCCGCCGCCAGGGCGTAGTCGGCGGGGACGGTCTGGGTCACCTTGGACCATTCGATCTCCGCGGTGGCGTCCCGCAGCTCGCCCCGGTCGAGGCGGATGCGGCAGGCGGCGGCCGCGTCGGCGACGAGCTGGATCTTGCGGTCGACGAGCCTGGGCAGGGAGCCGCCGATCGCTTTCGGCCAGAAGTACTGGAGCTGCCGCAGGGCGGCCGAGTGGAAGGTGCGGGCCTGCACCCCCGACGCACCGAGCTGGCGCAGCCGGCCGCGCATCTCCCCGGCCGCGCGGTTGGTGAAGGTGACGGCGAGCACACTGGAGGGCTGGAGGATGCCGGCGCGCACTCCGTAGGCGATGCGGTGGGTGATGGCGCGGGTCTTGCCCGTACCGGCTCCCGCCAGCACGCACACCGGACCGCGCAGGGTGGTCGCCACCTCGCGCTGCTCGGGGTCGAGCCCGTCGAGCACCGCGTCGGCCGAGTCCGGTACCTGCGGGAAGAGGGTGGAGTGCGTTGCTGCTGTCACACCGCAATGCTGCCAGGTCTCGCGAGACGGGTGAGTCGGCTGTCCACAGGCACGCACCGATTGTCGTACCAATGCGACAGGCGTCACCCGCCGGGAATGGTGGCGCCGCCCCGGACGTTCCCATCGTGCGACCTCGATCCCCGAGCCGCCGCTTTCCCGAGTCGCCGAAGGAGCACGAGAGACATGCCGGGCACTGTGACGATGTACAGCACCACGTGGTGCGGCTACTGCCGTCGGCTGAAGAGCCAGATGGACCGCGAGGGCATCGCGTACACCGAGGTCAACATCGAGCAGGACCCGGAGTCCGCCGCGTTCGTGGAGAAGGCGAATGGCGGAAACCAGACGGTGCCGACCGTGCTCTTCCCCGACGGCTCCACGCTGACGAACCCGTCGCTGGCGCAGGTGAAGCAGAAGATCGGCGCCTAGCCGGTACGCCACGGCTCAGTCGGCCGCAGCAGTAGCAGAGGGGCGGTCCTCCCCCGCAGCGGGAGGGCCGCCCCTTCGTGCTGCCGGGCTCAGAAGGCGCCGCGCGTCGGCAGCGGCTTGCCGTACCACAGCTCGATGAGGCGGGCCGCGATGGAGATGCCGTAGGGCGGCAGCACCTCGCCGGACTCGAAGGCGGCGCCCAGCTCCGCGCGGGAGAACCAGCGGGCCTCGTGGATCTCGTCGCCGTCGACGTTGATCTCGGTCGAGGTGGCGTGGGCCATGAAGCCGAGCATCAGGCTGGACGGGAAGGGCCACGGCTGGCTCGCGACGTACTCGACCCGGCCGACGCCGACGCCGACCTCCTCCTGGACCTCGCGGCGCACCGACTGCTCGATGGACTCGCCCGGTTCCACGAAACCGGCCAGGGTCGAGAAACGGCCCTCGGGCCAGTGCACCTGGCGGCCGAGCAGGATGCGGTCCTCGCCGTCCGTGACCGCCATGATCACCGCGGGGTCGGTGCGCGGGTAGTGCTCGGCGCCGCAGGCGGGGCAGCGGCGGATGTGCCCCGCCGCGGCGATGACGGTGCGCTCGCCGCAGCGGGAGCAGAAGCGGTGCAGACGCTGCCAGTTCTCCAGGGCGACCGCGTGGGCCATCAGCCCGGCGTCGCGGTCCGACAGGAGCAGGCCGGCCTCGCGCAGGCCCGCCGGGCGGGCGGACTGGTCCATGCGGCCGGGCAGGGAGTCCTTCTGGAGGGCGAAGTAGCTGGTCCCGTCCGCGTCAGTGCCCAGGAAGTAGCGGTGCGCCTCGGTGAGCGGGGCCTCGAAGGAGGGGGTCATGACCAGCTCGGTGGCCCCGTCGGGTGTCTCGTCGATGAGGACCTGGCCGCCGGAGACCACGAAGCAGCGCGTCGAGGGGTGGCTCCACGCCGCCGCGAGCCAGGCCTCGTCGAGGCGGTGGTGGGCGGCGCGGTCGATGCCGCTCGGGGCGGTGAGCGAGATGGGACGGTCGGCGGTGCGGTCGGTCCAGGTGGTCACGAGTGGTTCCAACTCCCCCGGTGAGCGGTTCGGTAAGGCAGGCGGGTTCAGCGGTTCGTACGGCGGGTGGTGACCGGGTCCGGGAGGGCTCGGCGGTGCGGGGCGGCCTTTCCAGTGTGCCGCGCGCGGTGCCGGTCCGGTTCCGGACCGTGCGCGGTGCTCAGGGCGCGTGACGCCAGTACTCCGCCAGGTCGCCCCAGAGGTGGGCGGAGGTTTCGACGCCCTTGAGGAGCAGGTCCAGTTCCACCTTCTCGTCGGGGGCGTGCCAGCCGTCGGACGGGACGGAGATGCCGAGGAACAGTACCGGGGCGCCGAGGACCTCCTGGAGGTCGGCGGCCGGTCCGGAGCCGCCTTCCCGGGTGAAGCGCACCGGTGTGCCGAAGGCGCGGCCCATCGCGCGGACCACGGATCGCAGAGCCGGGTGGTCCAGCGGCGTCAGGCACGGGCGGGTGGCCGGACCGAAGGCGATCTCGCAGCGGATGCCTTCGGGCACCTGCTCGGCGGCCCAGGCGCGGACCACCTTCTCGACGTGGTCGGGGTCCTGGCCGGCGACGAGGCGGAAGGAGAGCTTCACCATGGCGGACGCCGGGATGACCGTCTTGCTGCCGGGGCCCTGGTAGCCGCCGCCGATGCCGTTGACCTCGGCGGTGGGGCGGGCCCAGATGCGCTCCAGGGTGGTGTGTCCGGCTTCGCCGTGGGTGGCGCGGGACTTGGCCGTGCGCAGCCACTGCCCTTCGTCGAAGGGCAGCTCGGCGAAGAGTTCGCGTTCGCGGTCGGTGAGTTCGATCACGCCGTCGTAGAAGCCGGGGATCGCCACGCGCGCGTGCTCGTCGTGCAGGGCGGCCACGAGGCGGGCGACGGCGGTGGCGGGGTTGGGGACGGCGCCGCCGAAGGACCCGGAGTGGACGTCCTGGTCGGGGCCGTACAGGCGGATCTCGCACTCGGCGAGGCCCCGCATGCCGGTGCAGACCGTGGGGGTGTCCTCGGACCACATGCCGGTGTCGGAGACGATCACCGCGTCGGCCGTGAGCCGCTCGGCGCGCTCTTCGACGAGGGCGCGGAAGTGCGGGGAGCCGGACTCCTCCTCGCCCTCGACCAGCAGCTTGAGGTTGACCGCGGGGGCGGTGCGGCCGGTGGCGGCGAGATGGGCGCGGACCCCGAGTGTGTGGAAGAACACCTGTCCCTTGTCGTCGGCCGCCCCGCGCGCGTAGAGGCGGTTCCCGCGGACGACGGGTTCGAAGGGCTCGCTGCTCCAGCCGTCCTCGCGGGCGGCGGGCTGCACGTCGTGGTGGCCGTAGACGAGGACCGTCGGTGCCTGCGGGTCCCCGGAGGGCCACTCGGCGAAGACCGCGGGGGCGCCGGGGGTGGCCCAGACCTCGGCGGTCGGGAAGCCGGTCTCCTGCAGTCTGGCGGCGAGCCAGTCGGCGCTGCGGCGCACATCGGGCGCGTGGTCGGGTTGCGCCGACACGGACGGGATGCGCAGCCAGTCGACGAGGTCGTCGAGGAAGGCGGCGCGGTGCTGTTCGATGTACGTGCGGACAGCGCTGACAGCGTCGTCAACGGGGTGGCTCATGCTTACGAGCCTATCGGCCCGCGGGGACACCCCGGTCGTGCGGTTCGTCACCGGACGGCTCGGCCAGCAGCAGTTTCTCGAGCGCCGCCCGGTCCGGCAGCCCCTCGGGGCGTACGACCTCGCCGGTGCGTACGTACAGGAAGGCGGCCGTCACCGAGGTGTGCGGTACGCCCTGCTGCTCGGCCCACGCGATGCGGTAGAGCGCGAGCTGGAGCGGGTCCGCGGTGGCGGCGCGGTTCGTCTTCCAGTCGACGATCTCGTACGTCGCGGTGTCCCCGTCGCCCTCCTTGTAGACGGCGTCGATGCGGCCGCGCACGATGCGGCCGGCCAGTGAGAGCTGGAAGGGCGCCTCGACTCGGAACGGGGTGCGGCGGGCGTACTCGGTGCGTTCGAAGGCGTCCTTGAGGAACTCGAGGTCCTGCTCGTCGGCGATCTCGGCGTCGGCGCCGGGCAGCTCCTCCGGTTCCAGCAGGGGCAGCGTCAGGTTCTCGAACCGGGCCTCCACCCAGGCGTGGAAACGGGTGCCGCGGCGGGCGGCGGGCCGGGGCGGACGCGGCATGGGGCGGGCCAGCTCCTGGGCGAAACCGTCCGGGTCGGCGGCCAGGCTCAGCACCTGGGAGGCGGTCAGCGAGGCCGGAAGCGGCACTTCGGTGACGTTCTCACGCGCGCGCAGGAGCTCGCCGGTGAGTGCGTCCAGGTCGCGGTCCCAGGAGGCGACGGTACGGGCCTCTTCCGGGGTGAGGCGGGCGGGGACGGGGGCGTCGCCCGGGTGCCGTTCGCCAGGCGTCGCCTGGTGAGGGACGGTGGGGTGCTCCCGCGCGGGGCGGGTGTCGTGCGGGGCGGCCGGGCGCTCCGTGGTCCAGGTGTCCCAGTCGGCGGGGTCCCCGCCGAGGCCCGGATCCGCTTCGTCCGGGGGTGTCTCGTCGTACTCGGGGGGTGGCGGCCAGTCCGGGTCGTCGTAGGT
>NZ_JOGV01000085.1:0-9874 GCF_000721365.1 Streptomyces sp. NRRL F-5650
CCGTCAACGTCTGGACCGTCGACGAACCCGGCGCCATCCGCACCATGGCACAACTCGGCGTCGACGGCATCATCACCGACTACCCCCAAACCCTCACCCAACGGCCGTGACACGGCCCGGGGACGGGCGGCCGGTTCGGCTCGGTTCGGCGGCGTGGTGTGTCATGGTCCGATGAGCGATTCCGCACCGCGCGCCGAGCGCCCCGAACGTGTCCGTCCCGCCGCGCAGAGCCTCACCGGCGTCGGCCTCGCCGTCCTCGACCCGGACGGACGCGTGCTGCTGGGGCTCGGTCACGACGGACGCTGGGAGCTGCCCGGTGGCAAGGTCGACGCGGGCGAGGACTTCGAGACGGCCGCGGCACGGGAGCTGGCGGAGGAGACCGGGCTGGTGGCGGCGTCCGCGGACGTGCGGGTGCTGGCCGTGCTCGTCGACGGTGTGGGCGGGCTGACCCGGGTGACCGCCGCGGCCGTCACCGAGCGGGCGGGCGGTGCGCCCCGGGTCACCGAGCCCGACAAGATCGAGCGCTGGGAGTGGTTCGCCCGCGGGACCGTCCCCCCGGCGCTCTTCCCGCCGTCCGCCGCGGTCCTGGACTGCCTGTGGCCCGGCGCGGAGCGGCGGGGTCCCGCCGGGGTCCGGTGCTACGCGGTGGCCGGGCCCGTCGTGACCGGCGGCACGAGCCGTGACGGGTGCGCCGCGTCGCGGTAGGTCTTCGGCGGACCGCAGCGCCCACTCCTCGATCGTCCCCGGCCGCCCGGGCACCGCGCGGGTGTGGTGCACGGCCGGTCGGGCCGCCCCGTTCCGTCGAGTGCATTGACATGGACGCGCCCCGGCGCAACGCTGAGAGCGCTCTCAGGATCGGTACGGACCAATTCCCCCACACCCGCACGGAGGTGGAGAGTGCTCGCCCGACTCGGACACCGTCTGCTCGCCGTGGCCGCGGCCGCAGGCCTCACCGGCGCCCTGCTCACGTTCGGCGCCGCGCCGCCCGCGGACGCCGCGGTGCCGGACACGATTCCACTGAAGATCACCAACAACTCCGCCCGCGGCGACGCCGTCCACCTCTACAACCTCGGCACCTCGCTGACGACCGGCCAGCAGGGCTGGGCGGACGAGAACGGCACCTTCCACGCCTGGCCCGCCGGCGGCAATCCCCCCACCCCCGCACCGGACGCGTCCATCCCCGGACCGGCCGCCGGACAGACCAAGACCATCCGCATCCCGAAGCTGTCGGGGCGCATCTACTTCTCCTACGGCCAGAAGCTGGACTTCCGGCTGACCACCGGCGGCCTGGTCCAGCCCGCCGTCCAGAACCCGAGCGACCCCAACCGCGACATCCTCTTCAACTGGTCCGAGTACACCCTCAACAACGACGGGCTGTGGCTCAACAGCACCCAGGTCGACATGTTCTCCGCGCCCTACACGGTCGGCGTGCAGCGTGCCGACGGCGGTGTGACCAGCGCCGGACAGCTCGAACCGGGGGGCTACCGAGGGGTGTTCGACGCCCTGCGGGCGCAGCCGGGCTGGGGCGGTCTGGTCCAGACCCGGTCCGACGGCACCGTACTGCGGGCGCTGGCACCGCTGTACGGAGTGGAGACCGGTGCGCTGCCCGCGTCGGTCATGGACGACTACATCAACCGGGTCTGGCAGAAGTACACGACGAGCACCCTCACCGTCACGCCCTTCGCCGACCGTCCGGACACCAAGTACTTCGGGCGGGTGTCGGGCGGCGTCATGAACTTCACCGACTCCTCCGGCGCGGTCGTCACCAGTTTCCAGAAGCCGGACGCCTCCAGCGTCTTCGGGTGCCACCGGCTGCTCGACGCGCCCAACGACCAGGTGCGGGGCCCCGTCTCGCGCACGCTGTGCGCCGGGTTCAACCGGTCGACGCTGCTGAGCAACCCCAACCAGCCCGACGCCTCGGCGGACGGCTTCTACCGGGACTCCGTGACCAACCACTACGCCCGGATCATCCACGACCGCATGGCCGACGGGAAGGCGTACGCGTTCGCCTTCGACGACGTCGGCAACCACGAGTCACTGGTGCACGACGGCAATCCCGCCGAGGCCCGGCTGACGCTCGCGCCGCTCGACTGACCGCCCGCGGGCAACGGTTTGGCCCCCGCTCGCCGCTCGTGCGGCCGGCGGGGGCAAAACCGTGGTGCGGCACGCCTCGCGGGGCGGGGCAGCGCGCGGCCCCGCCCCGGTCAGGCGCCGGGCAGCACTCCGGTGCGGGCGACCTCGGAGTACCAGCGGGCACTCGCCTTGGGGACGCGGGTGCCGGTCGGGTAGTCCACGTAGACGGCGCCGAAGCGCTTGCTGTAGCCGTGGGCCCACTCGAAGTTGTCCAGCAGCGACCACAGGAAGTAGCCGCGCACGTCCGCGCCGTCCAGGATGGCCTGGTGGACGGCGGCCAGGTGGTCCCGTACGTAGGCGATCCGGGCGGGGTCGTTGACCCGGCCCTCGGGGTCGGCGTAGTCGTCGAAGGCGGCACCGTTCTCGGTGATGACCAGCGGGAGCCCCGGGAAGTCGGCGGACAGGCGGCGCAGCAGGTCGTACAGGCCGCTGGGGTCGACGGCCCAGCCCATGGCGGTGGTGTCGCCCGGCGGCTGGTGGAAGGCGACCCGGTCCGCTCCCGGCCAGGGGCTGTGGGCGCTGTTGCCGTGTCCGTCGGAGGTGTGGGCGGCACTGCCGTCGGTCTCGGAGACGACGGTGGGCGTGTAGTAGTTGACGCCGAGGAAGTCCAGCGGCTGGTGGACCCGGCGCAGGTCGCCGTCCTGGACGAAGGACCAGTCGGTCAGCCCCGAGGTGTCCTTGAGCAGGTCCTCCGGGTAGGCGCCGTTCAGCATGGGGCCGGTGAAGACCCGGTTGGCGAGCGCGTCGATCCGGCGGACCGCGTCGGCGTCGCCCTCGCCGGCGGTGAGCGGGCGGACGTGGTGGATGTTGAGGGTGACGGACACCTTCGCGTCGGCGCGGACCCGGTCGCGCAGCGCCTGGACGGCCAGGCCGTGCGCCAGGTTGAGGTGGTGGGCGGCGCGCAGGGCGGCCACCGGGTCGGTGCGGCCGGGGGCGTGCACCCCGGAGCCGTACCCGAGGAAGGCGCTGCACCAGGGCTCGTTGAGCGTGGTCCAGGTCTTCACCCGGTCGCCGAGGGCGTCGGCGGCGAGGGCCGCGTACTCGGCGAACCGCTCGGCCGTGGCGCGTTCGGGCCAGCCTCCGGCGTCCTCCAGTTCCTGGGGAAGGTCCCAGTGGTAGAGGGTGGCGACGGGCTGGATGCCCTTCTCCAGCAGTTCGTCCACCAGACGCCGGTAGAAGTCCAGGCCCTTCTGTACGGCGGGGCCGCGGCCGGTGGGCTGGATCCGGGGCCAGGCGAGGGAGAAGCGGTAGGCGCCCAGGCCGAGTTCGGCCATCAGGGCGACGTCCTCGCTGCGCCGGTGGTAGTGGTCGGTGGCGATGTCTCCGGTGTCGCCGTTGCGGACCCGGCCGGGTGTGCGGGCGTAGGTGTCCCAGATGGAGGGGGTGCGGCCGTCCTCCGCGGCGGCCCCCTCGATCTGGTAGGAGGCGGTGGCGGAGCCCCAGAGGAAGCCCTTGGGGAAGGTGCGGGCGGCGTCCGGGGCGGACGCGGTCTGGTGTGCTGCGGTGACCACGTAAGTCCTTTCGGAGTGGGGTGCTGGGGACGGCGGGGCGGTCAGCCCTTGACGGCACCGGCCATGATGCCGCTGACGATCTGGCGGCCGAAGACGACGAACATCGCCAGCAGCGGCAGCGTGCCGAGCAGTGCGCCGGCCATGATCAGCGACTGGTCGCGGACGTAGCCCGCGCTGAGCTGGGTGAGCGCCACGGGGACCGTCGGGTTGGTCATGTCGAGGACCACGAACGGCCAGAAGAAGTCGTTCCACGCGTGCACGAACGTGATCATGAACAGGACGGCCATCGCGGGCCGTGCGATGGGCAGCACGATGCTCCAGAAGATCCTGAGCGAGTGCGCCCCGTCCACACGGCCGGCCTCCACGAGTTCGTCCGGCAGCGCCTCCGTCAGGTACTGCCGCATGAAGAACACGCCGACCGCGCTCACCAGCGTCGGGAAGATGACGGCGGGCAGTTGCTGGGACCAGCCCAGGTCGGCCATGAGCATGAACAGCGGTACGACGGCGAGTTGCGGCGGCACCAGCATGGTGCCGATCACCAGGACCAGCAGGGCGTTGCGCCCCTTGAACCGCAGCTTGGCGAAGGCGAACCCGGCGAGCGTCGCGAACAGCACCGTGGACAGGGCGATCACCCCGGCCACGATGAGGCTGTTGACCATGGCCTTGCCCATGGCGGCCTCGTCCCAGGCCCGGGCGAGGTTGCTGAACAGGTTGGGGCCGGGCAGGAACGGCGGCGGCGTCTGGCTGACCCGGGTGTTGTCGGTGGACGCCGCCACCATCGTCCAGTACAGCGGGAAGATCGACAGGATCGCCATGATGGCGAGCAGGACGTAGGCGAGGGGGCCCGCGTGGTGCTGGCGGCCGGCGCGCTGGCGCAGCAGCCGGCGGCCGCTTCGGCCGCTCGCCCGCACGGCGGGGGTCCGGGCCGGGGCGTCGGTCCGGGCCGGGAGACTTTGGGTGGTCATGGCGGCTCCAGGTCAGGACGTACGGGAGCGCAGGCGCTTGACGACGCGCTGCACGACGAAGACGAGGACCAGCAGCATGAACATCGCCCAGGCGACGGTCGCGGAGCGGCCCATCTGGTAGTTCTTCCAGCCCTCCTCGTAGAGCAGCAGGCCCAGCGTCTGGTACTGGTTGTCCGCGCCGCCGGTGACGCCGTTGGGTCCCTGGCCGAAGATCAGCGGCTCGCCGAAGAGCTGGGTGGCGCCGATCGTGGAGAGCACGATGGTGAAGACGATGGTGGAGCGGATCCCGGGGACGGTGACGTGGATGAACTGCTGCCACCGGGAGGCGCCGTCGAGGGAGGCCGCCTCGTAGCGGTCGGCCGGGATGGCCTGCATCGCGGCCAGGTAGAGCAGCGCGTTGTAGCCGGTCCAGCGCCAGATGACGATGGTGGAGATGGCGACCTGGGCGGGCCACTTGTCGGCCTCCCAGTCCACCGGGTCGATCCCGACCGAGCCGAGCGCCCAGTTGATCATGCCGAAGTCGCGCTCGAAGATCATGGTGAAGACCAGGGCGGCCGCCGCGACCGAGGTGGCGTAGGGGACCAGGGAGGCGACCCGGAAGAACAGCGAGGCGCGCATCCGGTAGTTGAGCAGGTGCGCCATGCCGAGCGCCATCATCAACTGCGGCACCGTGGAGATGACGCCGATGGTGATCGTGTTCTGCAGCGCGTTCCAGAACCGGGAATCGCCCCACAGGTCCACGTAGTTGTCGAAGGCCACCCAGTCCATGACGTCGAGCGTGGCCAGCTCCACGTCGTGCAGGGAGATCCACGAGGTGTAGATCAGGGGGTAGAAGCTGAACGCGGCGAAGATGATGAAGAAGGGCGCGACGAACGCGTACGGGGCGCCCTTGATGTCGAGCCGGTGCAGGAGCGCGCCGCGCCGCCGGGGGGCGTCCCCGCCGCCGCGGGGCGACGGACGCGGAGACTCGCCCCCGGCCAGGGCCTTGGTGGTGGAGGTGGCCACCGGACTTCCTTCCTGAGAGCTGATGTGTGGGCCGGACGCCGGGCCCGCCGGCCAGGACCTGTTCCTGGGTGCGGGCGGGCCCGGCCGGCCTCGGGTGCCAAGAGTCAGCCGACCGCCTTCTCGATGCGCTCCCCGGTGGTCTTCCACGCCTCGTCACGTGAGGCGTCACCCTGCTCGATCAGGGCCAGGCCCTGGGAGAAGGTGTCCTTGATCGTGCCGTCCTTGCGGCCGAGGATCTGCTTGTCCGGGATCTCCTGGGCGGCGTCGCCGAAGATCTGGCCGATGGGGGCACCGCTGAAGTAGTCCGACTTCGCGTTCTTCACGTCGGGGCTGTCCAGCGCCGTGCGGGAGGAGGGGATGTTGCCGATCTCCTTGAAGATGTGGGCCTGCTGCTCGGGCGCGGTCAGCCAGGCGACGAGCTTCTTGGCCTCCTCCTTCACCGGGCTCTGCTCGACCACACCGAGGAACGAGCCGCCCCAGTTGGCGCCCTTGGGGGCCTTGGCGACGTCCCACTTGCCCTTGTTCGCGTCGCCGGCCTTCTCGCTGATGTGGCTGAGCATCCACGCCGGGCACACCGCGGTGGCGAAGGTGCCGTTGGCCAGGCCCGGGTCCCAGCCCGGCTGGAACTGGCGGAGCTTGGCCGTCAGCCCGTCCTCCGCCGCGTCGGCGGCGAGCTTCCAGGCGTCCTTGACGGCCGGGTTGGTGTCGTAGATCAGCTCGCCCTTGTCGTCGTAGTACTGCTGGGGGTAGCCGTAGACCATGGCGTTGAACAGGCCGCTGGCCGCGTCCATGTAGGCCACCTTCCCGCCCTTGAAGTCCTTCTTGAAGGTGCGGCCGACCTCGACGTACTTGCTCCAGTCGCCCTCCCAGAGCTTGGCCACCTGTTCGCGGTCGGTGGGCAGTCCCGCCTTCTCGAAGTAGTCCTTGCGGTAGCAGACGGCCATCGGGCCGATGTCGGTGCCCAGGCCCAGCACCTTGCCGTCCCCGGTGCTGATCTGGGACTCCTTCCAGGGCAGGAAGTGGTCGGTGCCCGGGACGTCGGAGAAGTCCGCGAACTTGTCCGCCTGGGTCTCCGTGATCTCCTTGGCCCGGCCGATCTCGATGCCCTGGATGTCCTTCAGGCCCTTGCCCGCGGCGAGCCTGGTCTGCAGGGCGGTGTAGTAGGTCTGCTCGTCACCGGCTATCTCGGCCTTGATGTCGACACCGGGGTTCTCCTTCTCGTACTGCTCGAGGAGGCCCGTCTCCTTGATGCCCATCACGCCGTACATGCCCATGGTGATGGTGACCTTGCCGTCCTTCTTGCCACCGCCGGTGGCCGAGTCGTCGCTGCCGCCGCAGCCGACGACGAGCGCCAGCGCGCCGACGGCCGCGGCCGTCGCCACCGCCCTTCTGCGCAACGAACCGAGAGTGCCCATGGATCTCCTCCTAGCGACGGCGCTGACACATCGGAGTGACGAGTCGTGCGATGACTACTGCGATGGCTACAGCGTGAAAGACAGCGGCTCGGACACGGGTTGGGAACGTGCCCAATTTGGTGGGCACGTTCCCACCGGCGCCTCGAAGACTCGTGCCAACGGGCCTGCTCTGTCAATGACTTGAACGCAAGTTCCCACGGTCGCCGTCCCGCCTCGTTCGTCTCCCGGATGCCGGGGGGTGCTCCGCCGGCCGCGGTGTCTGCAAGAATTGCCGCAGGTCACCTCCGCGGCAGGCAGCGTCGCCGCGGCCGCCGAGGGGGGAGTTCATGACCGGCAACCGCCGTCCAACGATCAAAACGGTCGCCGCCCGCGCCGGCGTGGGCCGCACCACGGTCTCCCGGGTCGTCAACGGCTCGGAACTGGTCAGCGCCGATGCCCGGGAGAGGGTGCTTGCGGCGATCAAGGAACTCAACTACGTTCCCAACTCGGTCGCCCGCGGCCTGGTGACCAACCGCACCAACGCCGTGGCGCTGGTGATCCCGGAGTCGGAGAGCCGGCTGGGTTCGGAGCCGTTCTTCGCCGCGCTGATCCGCGGTGTCAGCGGCGCCCTCGCCGAGAGCCGCACCCAGTTGCAGCTCATGCTCGTCCGTGACCAGGCCGAGCGGGACCAGCTCACCGAGTCGGTCGCGACCCGCCGGGTGGACGGCGTGCTGCTGGTCTCGGTGCACGCCGAGGACCGGCTGCCGGGCATGCTGGAGGAGATGGGCCTGCCGACCGTCCTCGCCGGCCGCCGCGACGCGGGCGAACGACTGAGCTACGTCAACTCCGACAACGCCGGCGGAGCCGGGGCCGCGGTGCGGCACCTGCTGGCCGGCGGACGGCGGCGGGTCGCCACGATCACCGGCCCGCTGGACATGGACGTAGGCCGCAGCAGGCTCGCCGGCTGGCGTGCCGCGCACGCGGACGCCGGCGTTCCCGCCAGCGAACTCCTCGTCGAGGCAGGGGACTTCACCGAGGAGGGCGGAGCGAACGCCATGCGTTTGCTTCTTGAACGCGCCCCGGACCTGGACGCCGTCTTCGCCGCCTCCGACCTCATGGCGGTCGGCGCGCTGGCCGAACTGCGCCGGTGCAAGCGGCAGGTGCCCGGAGACGTGGCCGTCGTCGGGTTCGAGGACTCGATCCTGGCCCGCCACACCGACCCGCCGCTGACCACGGTGCGTCAGCCGGTGGAGGAACTGGGCCGGACCATGGCCCGCATTCTCACCGGCATCACCCAGCACGGCGCTCCCCGGCAGCAGTTGACGCTGCCCACGCAACTGGTGGTGCGCGAGTCGTCGTAGGCGGGGGCCGGCGCTCTCCGACGAACGGCGCGCCGCCGGTCTCCCCTCGGCCGCCGATCGGTCCGGAACCTCGGGGTGGTCACTCTGCGTGTCCGTCTGGCCGCATGGCAGTCAAACCCTCAACGGCTCCACGGTGCCGCGATGAGTTCGGCCGCCTCTGCCAGTCTGTACGTGTGCCGTGCGGTCCTACGGCCGCCCGCCCCCCGTACCTGCTGCATCCGGAGCGAAACCGATGTCCGACACCACCTGCCACATGTCGATCTCCCTCGACGGCTTCGTCGCCGGGCCCGAGCAGAGCCGCGACCATCCGCTGGGCAAGCGCGGCCAGGAGCTCCACGGCTGGCACCTCGGCGACCCGCGCGCCACCCAGGCCGACGAGACGGCCACCGGCTGGCTGATGCGCCCGCGGGGCGCCTACGTCATGGGCCGGAACATGTTCGGGCCGGTCCGCGGTGAGTGGGACGAGCCGTGGGACGGATGGTGGGGTCCCGAGCCTCCTTACCATGCCCCGGTCTTCGTGCTCACGCGCTACGCCCACGAACCGATCAGGATGGAGGGAGGGACCACCTTCCACTTCGTCACCGGAGGCTTCGACGCCGCATACGCACAGGCGCTCGAAGCCGCCGACGGCAGGGGAGTGGACATCGCCGGGGGTGCCTCGACGGTCCGCCAGGCGCTCAACGCGGGCGTGATCGACGAACTCACCCTCGACTTCGCGCCCGTCCTGCTGGGCAGCGGCGAGCGGCTGTTCGACGACGTCGGGACCTTCGACTTCGAGCCCGTCGAGGTGCTTCACTCACCGCTGGCCACGCATGTCCGCTACCGCAGGCGCGACGCCGGCTGAGGGACATCCGCACTGTGGCGGGGCTCCCGCATCGCGCGCTCCCGGGGCCTTGGCCGGTACCACGGCCGGTCCCCGGGTGACCCGAGTGGCCCAGCGGGCCCCCGCCGAGCGTTTCTCCCCGCGCCGCCGTTCGTTGGGTCGGGCATGATCAAGAAGCTCGTCTGTGTCTCTGTCATGACCACCGCTGTGCTGGTCGCCGCACCCCTCGCCGAGGCGGCCCCCGAGCCCGGTCCGTCCGCCGGAGTTCCCGGGGGCCCGCTCCTCAACGGCCTGCTCGGATCGCTGGAGGTCGGGCACCCGGCCACCTCCCCGCAGTCGCTCCTCCCCCAGGGTCTGCTCGGCAGGTGAAACGCACGGGGCGGGAGGGGCCGGTTGCGCGCAATCTCCCCCTCCCGCCTCCGACGACCGGTTCGGCACTGCCCTTCACCGGCGCCACCCGGGCGCGCCAGGCCGCGGCAGGCTTGCCGTAACCGTCGGCCGGGAGCCTCCAGGAAGTCGTTCGAGTACGGGAGGTTTCCAGTGAGGCTTGCCAGCAAGCGGCGCGCCGGTGTGGTGACGGCACTGCTGAGTGGTCTGGTGCTGGCGGTGACGTCGACGACCGCGCACGCCGCGACCGGCCCCGACGTCATCGCCCACCGCGGCTCCTCCGGCATGGCACCCG
>NZ_JOGV01000086.1:0-17428 GCF_000721365.1 Streptomyces sp. NRRL F-5650
ATTCCCCTCCGGCACCGTCACCGCGTCCGGATGCTCCGTCGGCGTGATCCGCACCGCGTACGGATTCGGCCCCGCCACCGCGTCCGACGTACGCGGCGGCGCGAACGTCAGCTCCACGGTGCCGGTCGTGCCGGGGTAAAGGCGCAGCGTCTGCGGCTCCACCGTCGTCCAGGGCGCGATGTCCCCGACGGGCTCGAAGCGGTACTCGTCCACCACGTCACCGGTGTTGCGCACCCGCAGCCGTACGCTCATGGTGCTGCCGGGGTCCACGGTCGCGGACGCGGGCTCCAGGGAAGTCCAAAGGCTCATCGGATCCGTACCGTTCTACTCCGTGTCGTCCGCGTGGTCCGTGGCCGCTGCCCGGGCGGCGACGGACGGTGCGATCTTCGCGCCCGCGCCGAAGGCGGCGCCGTCGGCCTCCGCGGCCCGTTCGGAGCCCTGGCCCGGGTCGGTCACCGCGAGCCCGGCACCGTTGTCGTTGCCCGTCTCGCGGACGCCCGCCAGGTTCTCCTTGACGTGTCCCAGCTCGTGACCGATGACGTCCTTGCGGCCGGCCGCCTGCGGGCCCAGGAAGACATGGGTGCCGACCGTCATCGCCTGGGCGCCCAGGGCCGCGGTGGCGCGCTGGGCCACCGGGTTGTCGTGGATGCGGGTGGGGGAGAGGTCGGCCTGGTAGAACGACTCCGCCTCGGAGCGGATGGACCCGCCGAGCGGACTGCTCGGCGTGGCCATGGCCTCGTTGAGGAGCTGGACCTGGCCCTGCGGGCTCTTGTCGTCGAAACCGTCGTGCCCGCAGCCCGCGCCGTGCTGGTGCGTCTCCTGGCCGAGCAGCCGCTGCACGGCGCTGTTGCCGACGGAACGCTGGAGCGCCATGACCGCCGCCGGGGTCATCGGAGCGCCGCTCACCCCGGTGGTGGGCGCGGTCGCGGGCCGGTGCGGAGGCCGACCACCCCGCACGGCCTTCTGCTCGGTGGCTTCCTCGTGCGCGCGCACCATGGCTCCCTTCGACACGAACGTGTGGCCACCACCAGCCCTACCGGAGGGCGCCCGCTCCCGACAGGTCCCCGAGGGCAACGCCGGGGGCAGCGCACCGGAGTTGGGCCCGCCCGGGCGGAGGATGCTCAGAGCGAGGAGAGCGCCTTGGCTATCGCCTCTTCCCATTCGGTCTGCTGGTCGGGGTCGTTGAGCGACGCCTCCCACTCCGGCTCCGTCTGGTTGTGGTGGTCCGGCCCGCACTTGAGGGACTTGAGGAAGTCGCGGGCCTTGCGCCGGATGTCGTCGGGGACGTTCTCACTCGCGGGGACGGCCGGTCCGGCCGCCTGCGCGTAGATCTCCTGCGCGTTGAGCTGCCGCTTCCCCTGCTTGATGGGGTGCGTCACCATGACCGCCTCCTTCCACGCGTCGCTCCTCCTGCCCCGTCCGTCCTTGTCCAGCCTGGGCTTCTCGGACGCCGGTGTTCCTTCCTGGGGCGTGGTGGTCCGGGCGTGCTTCTGGTAGTCGCGCACCGAGTTGTAGCGCTTGTTCGCCTTCTTCACGCCCTTCTTGGCCGCGAGGCCGCCCAGGCCCAGCGCCGTGCCGGCGGCCATCACGCCGGGCACGATGCCACCGGAGACCGCTCCTGTCGCGGCCGCGATCGCCACGGCACCGGCCGCGGTACGCGCGACGTTGCCGCCCAGGTTGAGGGACCGGTGCGTGAGTTTCCGCTTCTTCTTCTCCACCGCGTAGTCCCGTCCGACGGCCAGGTGCTCCATCAGTTCCTTCCTGAGGCCGTCGATGCGGGTGCGCTCGTTCTCGACGGCCTGGAGGGCCTCCGCCTCCTCGCCGGGCCGGGCGGCCGCCAGCCTCACCGATGTCCCGGCCAGCGCGGTGTTGGCCTCCCCCAGTTCGTTCAGGACGTCTTGGAGTTTCCGGCCGCGCTTGGCGACTTCACCCTTGAAGTGCTCCTTGAGCTCCTTGCGCTGGGCACGGGTGTTCTTCAGGGCCCTCACTTCACGGCCGGCGGTCAGGGTGGAGAACGCGACGGTGAGGGCGCCGCTGGCGTCGCCGAGCTCCGCCACCCCGGACGCGCCCTTGGCGGTCCTGATGAGGTTGTCGCTGATCTTCACACCGTCGTTGATGGTCATGAGGGTGTTCGTCGTCCCGGCGAGGGGCTTGGTGTTGACGTTCTTCCTGTGCCCGTGGGACGCCGGGCCCTTCTCGTGGCGCTTTCCGACCGAGTCCTTGTACGTCACCACGTCGTTGAAGGCGCCGGTGAAGTCGCTCGCCAGGTTGATCGGGTTCTCGACGTCCTGCTGGATCGTGGCGTTGTGCGCCGTCCCGGTGTCGCCGAGCTTCGTCGCCTCGGCCCGATGCGTTCCGCTGTACGGCGAACTGAGGCGCAGGGCCACCGTGTCGGGCTGGTCGATCCACGGCTTGGCCTTGGCGGCGCCCTTCTTGATCGCGCCCCCGACACTCTTGCCCAGGGACTGGCCCGCCTTGTCGGTGCTCGCCGCTTCCGTCTTGTCCTTCTTCGCCTCGTTCTTCGTCTCGTTCTTCTTCGCGGCTTCCGCCGCGGCCTCCTCCTCCGCCTTCTTCTTCGCCTCCTGGGCCTTCTTCGCCGCGCTCATCGCGTCCGACGCCGTGGTCTGGGCCGCCCTCTGGTCCTGCTGCCGCTGCCCCGCGGCCGCCGCCCTGTTCTGTGCCGCGGACGCGTCCTGCGCGTGCTTCTGCTCCTCGGCGCGGGCCTGGGACGCCTGCCGCCGCCGCTCCTGCGCGGTGTTCTCGTGCTTCTGGGCCTCGGCCTGGGCCTTGGCCGCCTGCCCCATCGCCTTGTCGGCGGCGTCCTTGTGCTCTTTCGCCTCGCGCTCGGCCTTGCCGCGCTCCCGCGCCGCCTCGTCGGCCTCCCTGTCCCGGAGCGCCGCCAGCTCCCCGGCCTTCTTCGCCTGCTCCTCCGCCGTGCTCCGGACTTCGGCACACTCGGCCGCCTCGCCCTCGGCCTCCTTCTTCGAGGCGTCGGCGGCGTCGGCCTCCCCCTTGCGCAGAGCGGCGTCCTCCTGAGCCGTCCCCGCCTGCTTCAGCGCGGCCTCCGCCGCGGCGGCCCACTGCTTCACCCTCTCGACGATCTCGGCCTCCGCCTCGGCCTCCACCTCGGCCTTGGCCGCCTTCTGCAGCGCCTGGTCCTCGGCCTCCGCCCTCGTCCGCGCCTCGGCCTCGGCGGCCTTCTGCTTCTCCCCGGCCTCCTCGGCCTCCTTCTGGAGCTGCTTCACCCGCTCCTCGGCGGCCTTCTGCTTCTCCCTGGCCTCGTCGGCCAGCTTCTGGAAGCGCGCCGCCCTCTCCTCGGCTTCCTTCCGCTCCTTCTCGGCCTTCTCGGCCCTCTCCGTGTACATCCGCTCGTCGTCACGGGCCTTCTCGGCCTCCTGGCGTTTCCCCCGCTCGGTCCCCCGGAACCCGCTCGCCCTGGCCTCCGCCGCCCGCTGCTCCCCGGTCCTCCCGCGGGCCGCCCCGGTGTGCTTGTCCGCGTCGGCGAGCGAATTCTCCCCGTCCCGCTCGGCGGCCTCCGCCTCCTTCGTGAGCCGGTCCGCCCTGCCCCGGGCCTCCGCCGCCTTCTTGTGCGCCTCGACGGCTTCCCCGGACGCGTTCCACACCTCGGTCTCGGCTGCCGCCCGGCCCAGCGACGCTTCCGTGACCTTCGCCTTCTGGGCGGCCACCTCGTCCACGGCCGCCTGCTGCTCGGCCGCCGTGTCCGCGCCTCCGCCGGACACGCCGGCCGGCCGCTCGGTCTCCGTCACCGGCGTGATCTGCAGGTCGTCCACCGGCGCCGCGGTCGCCCGCGCCACCACCGCGCCCGCGGGGAGCTGCGCCGTGCCGCCCGCGCGCTGGATCGCCGTACCGGCCCCCCGCCGGATCGCCGTGGCGACGGCCCGGTTCCCCGCCGCGGACTGCAGCGAGGCCAGCGGCGGTCGCGGACGGCCCTGCGGACGGGTCCGGACCGGGGGCTCCCCGGCCGTGCGGCGTCCCGGCGTCTGGTTCAAGCGGTCCGACACGGTCGTTCCCTTCCTGACACCACGTCACCGTCGCCGCTCGCGCGGAGCGGCACCCCGGCGCGGCAGGGCGGCACGCCCCGGTAACGGGGCTTGATCGCAAGATGACATCCTGGCGAACTGGCAGTCGACACAAGCTGTTGAATCAGAAACGCCGGACAACCGCCAGGGGTCTTGGAGGGGAAGGGCCGACAAGGGCCGGGAGTCTGCCCCAACGGGCACGACCAGGGGCAATGACCATGCCCCCACCCCGGCACCGAAGGACGTTTCGGCCGGAGCGACGCGCGCGTGAGTCTGAGGGGCGTCCTGTCTCGTACCCCGAGGAGAGCAGAGCATGCCGTCCTACCTGTCGCCCGGCGTCTACGTCGAGGAGGTGGCCAGCGGCTCGCGCCCGATCGAGGGAGTGGGCACGTCGGTGGCGGCCTTCGTCGGTCTCGCCCCGACCGGCCCGCTGAACGAGCCCACCCTGGTGACCAACTGGACGCAGTACGTCGCGGCCTTCGGTGACTTCACCGGCGGGTACTACCTCGCGCACTCCGTCTACGGGTTCTTCAACAACGGCGGTTCCGCCGCCTACGTCGTCCGCGTCGGCGGCTCCGCCGAGGACGCCACCGCGGGGGACGCCGCGGCCGGCACCGGCACCCCCGCCGCCGTCACCGGCGGCATGACCAAGGCACTGCCCGCCGCCGAGCCCAAGCAGCTCGGCACGTTCTCCGTGACGGCCACCGCCGCCGGCCAGAGCGGCCCGCTGACCGTCGAGGTCGCCGACCCCGAGGGCGAGGGCCCCGCCGAGCGGTTCAAGCTGATCGTCAAGGACGGCGACAAGCCCGTCGAGACCTTCGACGTGAGCGCCAAGAAGGGCAACCGCTCCTACGTCGTCACCCAGGTCAAGGAGCGCTCCAAACTCATCACCGTGACCGAGGCCGCGCCCGCCGCGCAGCTCGTCCGTCCGGAGAACCAGACCCTGACGCTGCCCGCGCCGCCGTCCGCCGCCCCCGCCGTCCCGGCCGGGCAGGGCGAGATCGCGCAGCCCGGTCCGACCGAGTACATCGGCGACTCCGCGGACCGCACCGGCTTCGGCGGCCTGGAGGCGATCGACGAGATCTCCATGGTCGCGGTGCCCGACCTGATGGCCGCCTACCAGCGCGGCGCGATCGACCTGGAGGCCGTCAAGGCCGTCCAGCTCGGCCTCATAGCCCACTGCGAGCTGATGGGCGACCGCGTCGCCATCATCGACCCGCCGCCCAGCCAGAACGCCCGTCAGATCCGCGTCTGGCGCCAGGAGACGGCCGGCTACGACTCCAAGTACGCCGCCCTGTACTACCCCTGGATCAAGTCGTTCGACCCGGCCACCGGCCAGTCCCGCCTGGTCCCGCCGAGCGGCCACGTCGCCGGCATCTGGGCGCGCAACGACTCCGAGCGCGGCGTGCACAAGGCCCCGGCCAACGAGGTCGTCCGCGGCGCCGTCGACCTGGAGCTGCAGATCACCCGCGGCGAGCAGGACCTGCTCAACCCGATCGGCGTCAACTGCATCCGCTCCTTCCCGGGCCGCGGCATCCGCGTCTGGGGCGCCCGCACCCTCTCCTCCGACCCGGCGTGGCGCTACCTGAACATCCGCCGGTACTTCAACTACCTGGAGGAGTCGATCCTGATCGGCACCCAGTGGGTGGTGTTCGAGCCGAACGACCACAACCTCTGGGCCCGCATCCGCCGCAACATCTCCGCGTTCCTGGTCAACGAGTGGCGCAGCGGCGCCCTGTTCGGCCAGAGCGCGTCCGAGGCCTACTACGTCAAGTGCGACGAGGAGACCAACCCGCCGGAGTCGGTTGACCTCGGCCGGGTCGTGTGCGAGATCGGCATCGCGCCGGTCAAGCCCGCCGAGTTCGTGATCTTCCGGCTGGCCCAGTTCTCCAGCGGCGGCGGGGAGCTGGAGGAGTAGCGAGCGCCGCTCCGCCCCGTACGCCATCGTCAAGAGCCTCAGAAGGACTGAGAACACATGAGTCTGAACCCCGGTGACTCCCTTACTTCACACAATTTCGGTCTCCAGATCGACGGCGTGATGATCGAGTACCTCTCCGAGGTCAACGGCATCACCCTTGAGCAGGACGTCATCAAGTACCCGCAGAACAACGGCGCGACCGGCAAGCTCGAGATCGCCGTGATGCCGGGTTCGGCGAAGGACGGCTCCTGCACCGTCGTGCGCGGTATGACCCAGTCGTCCGCGTTCACGCAGTGGATCAACGACTCGCTCGAGGGCCGCATGTCCTCCGCGCGCAAGAACGCCTCGATCATCGTCATGGACTACGAGGACAACCCGGTCAAGCGGTACAACCTGCGCAACGCCTGGTGCAGCAAGCTCGACATGAGCCCGGTGAAGGCCGGTGAGGCCTCCGCGCTGACCGAGACCGTCACCATCGTGTTCGAAGAACTGGTCATCGAGTAATGCGTCGTATGGCTGCCAAGGCACCCGCCGCGGCACCCCAGGCCGCGGCGGCGGGAGCGGACTTCCCCCGTTCGGCTCCCGCCGCCGCGCCGGCGGAGGCACCGGCCGGTGGCCCGACCGGTGCGCCCGCCGGGCCCGCCGCACCGCCCGTCGAGGCGGCACCGCGGCAGGAGTTGCGGACCGAGTTCCCCTTCGAGCTGCCGCGCGGGTACGTCGACGACTCCGGCACGGTGCACCGGGACGGCGTGATGCGCCTGTCGACGGCCCGGGACGAGCTGATCCCGCTGCGCGACGTGCGGGTGCAGGAGAACCCGGCGTACCTGTCGGTGGTGCTGCTCGGCCGGGTCATCACCCGGCTGGGCACGCTGCCGTCGGTGCACGACGGCATCGTGGAGAACATGTTCGCCTCCGACCTGGCGTTCCTCCAGGACTTCTACCGCCAGATCAACGCGGAGGGGCACACCCGCGCGGCCGTCGCCTGCCCGCACTGCTCGGAGTCCTTCGAGGTGGAACTCGGCGGGAGCCGCCTGGGGGAATCGTGACGTACGCGACCGACCGGCTGCACGAGGAGATCGCGTACGTCGCCTACCACTTCCACTGGAGCCTGGAGGCGATCCTGGACCTGGAACACCAGGACCGCCGCCGGTACACGGACCAGATCGCGTCCCTCGTGACGCGTGGCACGGCGGAGGGCTGATCGGTGGGATTCCTGGACCGGCTGCGGGGCCGCAGGGACGGCGAGCCCGACGGGGGCGGGAGCGGGGCCGCACCGGCCGCGGTCCCCTCCCCCGACCCGGGCTCCGGCACGGCCTCGGCCACGGGCCCGGACGCGGGCGGGAGTACGGCGTCCGGGCCCGGCACCGCGTCCGGCCCGGCGCCCGTGGCCGTCGCCGCCTGGACCGGCCTGCCGCCGATCCAGCGGGCCACGGGAGCGGCACGTACGGGAGTGGTGGCGGACGCCGGATTCGGCGGCCGCCTTCCGACGTGGCAGAACCCCTCGTTCACGAGCGCGCCGTCCCCGGCGGTACTGAACCCGGCGGCCGGCGACAGCCTGCTGTCGGGCGCCTTCGGCACGCCGTCGCGCCAGACGCCCTCCACGCGCCTGGCGCCCCCGCCCGGCGCACCGGCCCAGCGGATGCCGGTCGCGCCCCTGCGCGCGATACCGGAGGACACGGCCGAGCCCGGGACTCCCGGCCCGTCGGCGAGTTCCGTGGCGCCGACGCGGACCTCCGCCTCGGGTGCGCCACCGCGTACGCCCGGTTCGCGCAGGGCCGCGCAGGCTCCCGCACCGGCGTCGCCGTCGCCGTCGCCGGTCCAGCGGGCGGCGCGTTCCGCCGCACCGGCACCGGCCCAGACCCCGCCCTCCGGGGCACCGGCGGGCACACCGCCGGCCCGGGCCGCGCGCGGCGTCCAGGTGACGCCGGTACCGCCCGCCGCACCCCGCCCCCGGCAGGCACTGACCAAGGCGCCGTCCGGGGCGTCGGCCGTGCAGCGCCGCTCCCTGCCCGCGAGCCGCCGCCCCGCCGACTCCCCGCCGGAGTCCTCCGGAACGGCACCCGCGTCGGCGGACGGCGACCGAGCGGAGCCCGCCGCTCCGGTACAGCGCGCCACCTCTTCGCGGCAGCAGCCCCCGGCCCCCGCCGGTACACCGTCTCCGGCCGGCCCTCCGGCGCAGCGCGCGGCGACCACCGGCACGGCACCGGCTCCGGTGCCCGCTCCGGACGACCGGCCCGCCCCCGCAGCCCCGGTGCGCGAAGGCGGACCCCGGCCCGACGCCGGTACGGCACCGGCCCGGGACAGCGGCACGTCCGCGTCCGGTACGCCGGTGCAGCGGGCCGTGCGGGAACCCGGCGCCGGTGCCGGCCCGACGCCCGGGCGCCCGGGACGCGACGCGGGTACGCCGGTCCAGCGCACCACGCGCGAACCCGACCCGGCCCCCGCACGGGGCCGGAGCACACCGTCACCCGCGACGCCGCCGGTCCAGCGCACCACCCGCGAGCCCGCCCGCACCACCGACCCCGCGCCCACGACCCCGGCACGCGACACCCGGTCCAGCGCACCACCCGCGAGCCCGCCCGCACCACCGACCCCGCGCCCACGACCCCGGCACGCGACACCGCAGCGCGCCACCCGCGACCACGGCGACGGCGCCGCTCCCGCGCCCGCACGCGGATCCGCCACGCCCGTCCAGCGAGCCACGCGCGAACCCGACCCCGCCCCGCGACCGGCACCAGCCCCCGCACCCGAGTCCACCGGCGCCCCCACCCCGGCCACCACGCCCCCGACCACGCGCCCCGCGTCGGACACGGCCCCGGCCCGGCGAGCGCCGCGCGAGTCCACCGGCGACCCGGCGACGGCACCCGGCCCGGCCGTACAGCGCGCGTCCGCCCCGCAGCAGGGGCCCGCGCAGACGCCCCGCACCGCCCCCGCCCCCGCCCCCGCCGGGGACTCCGGTAAGCGCCCGACGGCCTCACCGGGCGCCGCGTCACCGGGGCCAGCGGTCCAGCGGTCGGCGGAGCGGCGGCCCAGGGCGGGCCTCGGGCCCGCCATTTCGCGCTCCGGCGGCGACGCGACGACCCCGGCCTCGTCCCCGGCCCCCGTCCAACGCGCCGTGCGGCGGCCGGAGTCCGGCACCGCCTCCGGACCGGCGCCCGCGACCGGACCGGCGGCGCCCACCACGCGCCCCCGCACCGCCCCGGCCCCCGACGGCGCCGCTCCCGACCTCCCGGTGCAGCGGGTGTCGGCCTCCCGCCCCGACGGCACCCCCGCGTCCACGGCCAAGAACCCGGGCACCGACAGCGCGCCCCCGACACCGGCCCCGTCCACGCCGCGGACACCGACGCCGACACCCACGCCCGCGGCAGAAGCCGCGCCGACCGGGCCCTCGGCGAACTCCCCCGCCGCCCCCGCCCCGGCGAACGCCCCGGCGCCCGGCCCCGCACCCGCGCCGGTCCAGCGGGCGGTCCCCCGCACCACCCCGCCGGCGAACCGCCCCTCCGCGTCCCCCGGCACCCCGCCCGGCGCGCAGCCCCCGGTCCAGCGCCGGACGACCCCCGACCGGCCGAAGCAGCCGACGCAGGCGCCGTCGTCCCCCCGCCCCTCCGAGGCGGCCACCCCGGCACCCCCGGTCCAGCGGTCCAACCACGGCCCGGCCGCCGGACTGCCCGTCACCCCCTCCGTGGCCCCGGCACGCGCGCCGCACGGCGACGCTCCCGCGACCCCCACGACCCGCGCGACCTCCGCGCCCCCCGCGGCATCCACCGTCCAGCGCTCGACCCCGAGCCCCTCGGCCCCGAACTCTTCGGGCCCGGGCGCCCCTTCGGCCCCGGTCCCCTCCACACCGCTCAACCGGCCGGAGGCAGCACGCGCCGAGACCGGCCGGACGGGAGGCAGCCGCCCGGGAAGCAGCGGTGCCCCGGCCGCTCCCGCCCGCCCCGTGCAGCGCAGTGCCGCGCCCCGGCGTCCGGGACTGGGCGCCCCCACCTCCTCCGGTCCGGCCGACGCCGTACGTCCGGCGGCGCCCCCCGCCCCGGCACCCGCGGCACCGCCCGTGCACCGCTCCGCCGTGCCCGGGGACACCTTCCCCCCGGCGGGCACCGCGCCGACGACGCCGTTCCTCCCGGCAGCGGCCCCCGGCCCCGCCGCGGCCGGGCCCCGTACGGCCGCGCCCGTGCAGCGGTCCACCGCACCGGGCCCCGCCCTGCCCCCCTTCGCGGCACCTTCCCCGCCCCTCCCGGTGTCCTCCCCGACGCCCCGGCCGACCGTGACCTCGGCCGCGCCCGCGCTCACGCCCCCGGCCCCGCCCATGACGGCCCTCGCGCCACCGCTCCCGCCCGCACCGGGCGGCGGCCCCAAGCCGCCCCCCGTCCAGCGCGCCGCCACGAGAGCCGTACCGCTGCGCCGGCCCGCCCGCCCGGGCACCACCGGCGCCCCGCTCCCGGTGGCCCCCCTCACGCCGCCCGCGGCGTCGGCGCCCCGCCCGCCCCTGCCCGTCGGCACGGCGACGCCACCCGCGCCGCCGACCGGGAATCCGCCGCCCGCGGTGCCCGCCGCCCCGGCCGCGGCCCCCGTCTCCGGCGACGCCTCCGCGCCGCCGGTCCAGCGCGCGTTCGGCTTCGGCAGCCGGTCCGGCCGTACCACCGGTGCTCTGGCCGCGAGCGCCGCGGCCGCCGTGTCCGAGAGCCTCGCGCGCTTCCGGACCCCCTCGTCCTCCTCCTCGCAGCACGGCCCGGCCGAGCCGCCACCCCCCTACGAGACCTCCCCGCCCGGCAACCCGCCGCCGTACTCGGCGGGTTCGGGACAGTCGTCGCCGGGAGCGGGCGAACCGCCGCCCGAGTACACGGCCGTCCCGGCCGGCGGGCTCGACCCGCGTGAACTCACCGACTTCCAGCTCGACGAACTGGTGCACCGGATCATCGGCCGCGTCACCCGTCTCGTCCGCACCGAACTGCGCATGGACCGCGAACGGATCGGCAGACTGCGCGACCCGCGCTGACCGGACCGCACCGGCCCCGCCGGACCGCCGGACAGCCCCGAGGGCCACGCCCGCCCGCCACCGTTCCCCGACAAGAAAGGTCGACCCCCGATGACCCGTGAGGACCCGGGCTCTTCCATCTGGTTCAGCCTCGCCATCGACGGCGAGAGCCTCGGCTACTTCAACGGGTGCGAGGGCCTGTCGACCCAGGTGGAGGTGGAACAGCGCCAGGAGGGCGGCAACAACGCCTTCGTGTGGCAACTGCCCACCCGCGTCACCTTCTCCAACATCCGGCTGACCCGCCCGCTGACCCCGGACACGGCGAAGGTCGCCAAGTGGATCTCGTCCGTGCAGACCGGCATCCAGCGCCCCACCGCGCAGATCTCCGCCCTGCGCGCCGACGGGTCGCTGGTCGCCCGCTGGGGACTGATCGACGTCCTGCCGGTGAGCTGGCAGGGCCCCAGCCTCGACCCCGGCAACCTGTCCGTGGCCACCGAGGTGCTGGAGATCGCCCACCACGGCTTCACGGACTGACGGCGCCGAACGGCAGAAAGGAACACCCATGGCCAGCAGCGGTGGCGCCGGCAAGAGCCTCGTACGCGCCAACCTCGCCATCCACGAGCCGCCCACCGGCGACTCCACCTCGCCCGGTGGGCTGATCAAGCGGTTCCCGTTCGAGTTCAACCCGGCGCACCTGTCGATCAGTCAGCGCGCCCAGTGGAAGTCGACCCCGACCGCGGCCGTGCGCAAGGCCGCCAAGCCGCAGTTCATGGGTGCCGAGCCGCGGGAGATGACCCTGGAGATCTTCCTGGACTCCTCGATGAAGCCCGGCGACACCACCGTGATGAAGAAGGTCGAGTCGCTGCTGGTCTGCTGCGAGGTGACGGCCAGCAGCCTGGGCGCCGACCAGCCGTCCCCGCCCTGGGTGATCTTCGAGTGGGGCTCGTTCTCCACGGCCCGCTTCAACGCCTACGTGCAGTCCATCGAGACCCAGTACACGCTCTTCGGCACCTCCGGCGTCCCCATCCGCGCCACCTGCCGGCTGGCCCTGGTGGAGATCCCCGGCCCCACCCCGAACCAGAACCCGACCTCCGGCGCCCTCACCGCCCAGCGCATGCACCGGGTCGTCGCCGGGGACTCGCTGCAGTCGCTGGCCTGGAGCGAGTACGGCAGCGCCAACGCCTGGCGGGTGATCGCCGAGGCCAACGGCATCGACGACCCCTCCCACCTGCCGACCGGCACGGAGCTGATCCTGCCCGCCACCGAGGAGGTGCCCCGCTGATGGTGCGCCCCTCCTTCTCCAGCATCGTCGAGGTGAAGATCGGCGGCGCCAAGCTGCCCGACACCATCGCCCCGATGCTCACCGACGGCTGGGTCGACCAGGGCGTCAACGTGCCCGCCGCGTTCCGCCTCACCTTCCGCGACCCCTACCACCGGCTCCTCGGCAAGCTGAACGTGCAGTTCGGCACCAAGGTCGTCATCACCCCGATCGCCGACGGCCACGGCAAGGGCAACCCCCTGCTGACCGGTGAGGTCACCGGCCTGGAGACCGACTACGACGGCACCGGCAGCTTCACCGTCATCCGCGGCTACGACTACGGCCACCGGCTGATGCGCCAGCGCCGCGTGGCCGCGTACCGCAACCAGAAGGCCTCCGACATCGCCCGCAAACTCGTGGCCATGGACGGCGTCTCCATCGGCCGCATCCAGGCGACCAAGGGCACCTACGGGTTCCTCGCCCAGCCCAACGTCACCGACTGGGACTTCCTCGCCCGGCTCGCCGACGAGAACAAGATGGTCATGTACCTGGACTCCCACGGGAAGTTCCGCTTCGTCACGCCCAAGCCGTCGGCCGGGGCGCCCTCGCCGAACACGGACGGCGACGCGAGCACCTTCGTCCTCCAGGCCGGCCACGACATCCTGCGGCTGCGCGCCGCCGTCACCGCCGCCGACCAGATCGGCGAGGTCGAGTCGCGCGGCTGGAACGTCACCACCAAGAGGAAGATCACCGAGACCGCGCCGGCCACCACCGACCCCGGCATCGACATCAAGTGGACGCCCGGCACCGCCGCCGGCAAGTTCAAGCCGGGCACACTCGTCGAGACCGCCAACCCGTACGACCGGCAGGACGAGGTCCAGAACGCCGCCAAGGCCCTCGCCGCCGACGTCACCGCCTCCTTCGCCGAACTGGAGGTCGCCGCCAACGGCCACCCCGACCTGCGGCCCGGCGTCCCCGTCGCCCTCGCGGACGTGGGCACGCCCTTCGAGGGCAAGTACACCGTCACCTCGGTGCGCCACCACTTCGGCGACGGCGTCCCCTACGAGTCCTGGATCACCGTCAGCGGACGCCAGTGGCGTTCCCTGTACGGCCTCGCCTCCGGCGGCAGCGGCGGCACGGACCCGGCCAGCGCCACCCGGCTGCCCAGCGTCGCCAACGCCGTCGTCACCGACGTGGCGGACCCCCTCAAACAGGGCAGGGTCAAGCTGCAGTTCCCGTGGCTGGACGACACCTACGTCAGCGACTGGGCGCGCAGCGTCCAGATGGGCGGCGTGGCGGGCGGCGGCGTCTTCCCCATGGACGTCGGCGACGAGGTGCTGGTCGCCTTCGACCGGGGGGCGCTGGACCACCCCTTCGTGATCGGCGGCCTCTACAACGGCCGGGACGTGCCCACCAAGAACGACGTGCCCCTGCACGACGGCCTGAAGAAGAAGGCCGTGCGGCACACCCTGTCCGACCGCCAGGGCAACCGCGTCGACCTGCTCAGCCAGCGCACCGGCGGGCGCAAGCAGGGCGTGCGGATCGCCAGCGGCAACGACAAACTGACCATCAACCTCGACCGCACCAAGACGGAGATCACCGTCGACAGCAAGGGCACCGTCAAGATCACCGGCAGCCGCTCGGTCTCGGTGGAGGCGGGCACCGACCTCTCGCTCTCCGCCAAACGCTCACTGAGCATCAAGAGCGGCGGCCCCCTCACGATCCGGGGCGAAACCATGATCAACATGCGCAGCGGCGGTCAGATCGGAGTCACCGCGGGAGCCGCCCTCAACCTCGGTGCGACCGGTGCGGCGACCCTGAGCGCCGGGGCCGCGACCACCATCTCCGGTACCGTCAACGTGCAGATCAACTCCGTCATGACACGGATCATCGGCGCGACCCTCGAGGCCAAGACGCCCATCTTCAAGGTCGCCACCATCCCCGTACCGGGCCTGTGACGAAGCGTTTCCGAGGAAGGCAGGTTGCTCTCTGATGGCCGAACAGTTCGTCGGCTCCGGCTGGTCGTTCCCCCTGCGCATCGGACCCACCGGCGGGATCGCCCTCGTCAGCGGCGAGCAGGAGGTCGAGGAGGCCATGCGGCTCGTCCTCGCCACCGCCCCCGGCGAGCGGCCGATGCGCCCCGAGTTCGGCTGCGCCATCCACGACCTGGTCTTCGCCCCGGTCAACGAACAGACCGCGGGCCGCATCCAGCACGAGGTGTACATCAGCCTGGACCGCTGGGAGCCGCGCATCGAGGTCCACGACGTCGAGGTCACCTCCGACGGCGACCAGAACGTCCTCTTCATCGACGTCCGTTACTCGATCCGCGGCACCAACAACCCGCGCAGCCTCGTCTTCCCGTTCTACGTCATCCCCTCCCACGACGAGCCCGACCTCCCCGACGCGCCGGCCGGTCTCCCGGGCTCTCCCGAAAGCGACCGCTGATGCCCCTGCCCTCCCCCAACCTCGACGACCGCCGCTTCCAGCAGTTCGTCGACGACGCCAAGCGCTACATCCAGCAGCGCGCCCCGGAGTGGACCGACCACAACGTCTCCGACCCCGGCATCACGCTCGTCGAGACGCTCGCCCACATGGCCGACCAGATCGTCTACCGGCTCAACCGCGTCCCGGACAAGAACCACCTCGCCTTCCTGGACCTGGTCGGCATCACCCTCTTCCCGCCGTCGGCCGCGCGCACGGACGTCACCTTCTGGCTGTCCGCACCGCAGGAGGACACGATCCTGGTCCCCGTCGGCACCGAGATCGCCACCCTGCGCAGCGAACGCGACGAGGCCGTCGTCTTCGCCACCGAACGCGACCTGCGCATCGTCCCCTGCTCCCTGGGCCGCCTGGTCACCCAGGTCCGCGGCGAAGCCGTCAGCGACCGCACCACCGACCTCGCCGAGAGCAAGGACGTGATGTGCTTCGCCGAGTCGCCCAACCCCGGCGACTGCATGCTCATCGGCCTCTCCGCCGCCATCCCCGACTGCGCACTCGCCCTCGAACTCGACAGCCGCGTCGACGGCGTCGGCGTCGACCCGCGCCAGCCCCCGCTCGTCTGGGAGGCGTGGACGGAGGACGGCTGGCAGCCCTGCGAAGTCGACCGCGACGGCACCGGCGGCCTCAACCGCCCCGGCGACGTCGTGCTCCACATACCCGGCGGACACGTCCTGTCCCGCAACGGCGGCCACGAGGCCGGCTGGATCCGCTGCCGGGTCACCGAGCCGCTGACCGGCCAGCCCTTCTACACCACCTCACCGACCGTGCGCTCCGCCGAGGCCTACACCATCGGCGGCACCACCGGCGCCGTCCACGCCGAAACCGTCCTCGACGAACCCCTCGGCGAGTCCACCGGCCTGCCCGGCCAGCGACTGCGGCTCGAACACGCCCCCGTCGTCGCCGGCGACCCGCCCGTCCTCCTCCAGACCGCCGACGACAACGGCTGGCAGGACTGGGACGTCGTCCCCCACTTCGCCGGCTCCCGCCCCGACGACCACCACATCACCCTCGACGCCGCCACCGGCGAGATCGCCTTCGGCCCCGCCGTCCGCGAGGCCGACGGCACCCTGCGCCAGTACGGCGCCGTCGCCCCCAAGGGCTCCGTCATCCGCGCCCGCCGCTACCGCACCGGCGGAGGCAGGGCCGGCAACGTCGCCCGCGGGGCCGTACAGGTCCTGCGCACCTCCATCCCGTACGTCTCCGAGGTCGTCAACCGCGAAGCCGCCCGCGGCGGCGTCGACGGCGAAACCGTCGAAGAGGCCAAACTCCGCGCCCCCATCACCCTGCGCGCACAAGAACGCGCCGTCACCCTGCGCGACTACGAGGAACTCGCCCGCCGCGCCGCCCCCGAGACCGCCCGCATCACCTGCCTGGAGGGCCAGGAGAACGAATACGGCGCACACGCCGTCCGCGTCCTCGTCGTCCCCCAGGCCGTCCCCGACCCCGGCGGACGCCTGCGCTTCGAACAACTCGTCCCCGGCGACGCCCTCCTGAGCCGCATCACCCGCCACCTCGACGAACGCCGCCTCATCGGCACCCGCCTGTCCGTCGGGCCGCCCTACTACCAGGGCATCACCGTCGTCGCCACCGTCCACGCCTTCCGCGACGTCGACGCCGACCGCGTCCGCCGCCAGACCCACGACGCCCTCTACCGCCACCTCGACCCGCTCACCGGCGGCGCCGACGGCAAGGGCTGGCCCTTCGGACGCCCCGTACAGGCCGGCGAGATCTTCGCCGTCCTCCAGCGCGTGCCCGGCGTCGAACTCGTCGACGAAGTCGTCCTCCACCCCGCCGACCCCCTCACCGGCAAGCGCGGCGACCCCACCGACCGCATCGACCTCGAAGCACCCGCCCTGGTCTTCTCCTACGACCACCGGGTCCGCGTGATCGGGGACAACGCGTGACGACCGCCCCGGCCTCGCAGCGGGGCTCCGTCGACGGACTCGGCTCCTCCCTGCCCATCGCCTCCATGCTCCCCGCCGTCTTCGCCGACGACGACCTCGCGCTGCGCTTCGTCGGCGGACTCGACGACGTCCTCGCCCCCATCCTCAACGTCCTGGACTGCCTCGACACCTACTTCGACCCCGCCCTCACCCCGGCCGACTTCGCCCAGTGGCTCGGCACCTGGGTCGGCGCCGAAACCGACGGCACCGAACCCGAGGAACGACTGCGCGCCGCCGTCGCCGCCGCCACCCGCCTGCACCGCGTCCGCGGCACCCGCCAAGGGCTCTCCGAAGCCGTACGGCTCGCCTTCGGCGTCGAACCGGAGATCACCGAGAGCGGCGGCGCCGCGTGGAACGCCCGCCCCCTCGGCCCCTTCCCCGGCCGCCCCCGCCCCTACCTGCACGTCGCCCTCCGGCTGCCCGACCCGAAACCGGCCGACACCCACCGGCTCGACGCCCTCGTCGCCGCCGCCCGCCCCGCCCACATGCCCTACACGGTCGAAGTGACCGCCTCCGAAAGGACCCCGGAGAGATGACCACGCAGAACTGCGCCGAGTGCGGAACCCGCGCGGAACCGGGCCAGTCCTTCTGCGACGCGTGCGGCGCCGTACTGAGCTGGGACCAGGCCCGCGGCGCCCAGTCCGTCACCGCCAAGTCCGACCGCGGCCCCGCCTTCGACGCCTTCGGCAACGCCGGCATCCCCCCGGCCCGCACCGACCGCCCCACCCCCGCGCCGGCACCCGGCGAACCGGCCACGGGCACCCCCGGCGACACCCCCGCCCCGCCCCGGTC
>NZ_JOGV01000087.1:0-8877 GCF_000721365.1 Streptomyces sp. NRRL F-5650
ACACCACCCCCCGGATCATCAACAACAGGAGGGGGAAGTCATGCCGGACCCGAAGGCCGGAGGCTCCATTGCGGAGCCGCGAAAACGGTAACGGGGGGGCGGCACAGCGTGTCGTCCTGGCCCTGCTCCTGGGTGACAGGAGGACTCCCGTACAGACGTAGCTGACAAGCCGGTCGGCACATCAGTGAGTTCGCCCTTCGGCGGATTCCCGCGCGGGCGGGCCGCCACAATCCGGGGAACTTCCCCAAGCACGACCACGCCGGACTCCCGCACGGGCAGGCGGCACTACTGCTCGACCCACCGCCGGTACTCGTACGGCAGAGGACTCCCGCACGGGCGGGCGGCACCGGATCATCTGGGACGACGCCAACGTCAGCATCGGAGGACTCCCGCGCGGGCGGGCGTGCCCGCAGCCGGTCGGCGGACGCGGCGTCGACGAGGTCGAGCTTGTTGAGGACGATGACGTCGGCGAACTCGATCTGGTCCATCAGCAGGTCGCTGACCGTGCGTTCGTCGTTCTCGTACTGGTCCAGGCCGCGCTCGGTCAGTTCGTCGCCGCCGGCCAGCTCGGGCAGGAAGTTGGCGGCGTCCACGACCGTGACCATCGTGTCCAGCCGGGCCAGGTCGCCGAGGGTGGCGCCGTCGTCGCGGGCGAAGGCGAAGGTGGCGGCCACCGGCATGGGCTCGGAAATGCCGGAGGACTCGATGAGGAGGTAGTCGAAACGCCCCTCGCGTGCCAACCCGTCGACTTCCTCCAGCAGATCGTCGCGCAGGGTGCAGCAGATGCACCCGTTGGTCATCTCGACCAGGCGTTCCTCGGTGCGGGACAGGGCGGCCTCGCCGCCGCGCACCAGGGCGGCGTCGATGTTGACCTCGCTCATGTCATTGACGACGACCGCGACGCGCAGCCCTTCACGGTTACGGAGGACGTGATTGAGCAGAGTGGTCTTTCCGGCGCCCAGGAACCCGGACAGGACGGTGACGGGAAGGCGCCGCGAGGGGGCGTGGGCCATGCCGGGTTCAGCCTTCCGGACGGAGGAGGCCGCGCTCGTACGCCTTGGCGAGCCGCTGCGGAACGAGGTACGGCACGCCGTCCACCGTGACGGTCACCAACTGCGGCGTCGTTGCCTTCCACTGCGCGCGACGGTGCCGTGTGTTGCTGCGCGACATTTTGCGTTTGGGTACGGCCATGAGGACCTCCGGGTGCGATTGGTAAGCGGGACAGACGATACATGAAAATGGATGTCATTACGATCGGCGCTGTCGCGTCCCTTCGCACCGTGACGCTGACGCTCGTGTGATGCTCCGGGGGTCAACCGCAGCTCAGCCATGCTGACTTGGCCCGTCCAAGGCGTGGTCGTGGACGGCGGCCCAGCAGTTCCCGAAGCGACTCGCGTACCAGGATGAGGAACGTGCGCCGATCTATACCGAACGGGAGGAACTCAGCGTCCGGGCCGCTGCCGGGTTGCTCGCACACGGAGTGGGCCGCGGTGACCGGGTGGGGCCGAGGTTGGAGGGTCGGCTCGGAAGGCGATGAGAGCGATGTCGTCTCGGTTGTCGGAGAGACTGCGCTGGAGGGAACCGAGAAGATCGGACAGGGAAGCGCCGCGTTGGTGTGCGGCCGCGGTCAGGAGTCTGTGCTGGCCGTCGTCGAGGGATGCGGTGGGGGTTTCGATGAGGCCGTCGGTGTAAAGCAGGAGGGTGTCTCCGGGGGCGAGGATGTGGGTGTGGCTGGTACGGGGGAGGACCGGGGCGACGCAGAGTGGGGGGTCCGTGTCCGCGCCGGTGAGGAAGTAGGGATCAGCCCGGGCGGGGATGAGCAGCGGCGGCGGGTGTCCGGCGTTGGACCAGGTTATGTGCCATGCGCCGTCGGGGCGACGTTGCAGGCGGGCGTGGACGACGGTCGTGAAGGAGGCGATGTCGAGCCCTTCGGCGGCGTCCTCCAGCATGGTCAGGACGGCCGAGGGCAGGCATTCTGGGCCGTTGTTCCAGGCAAGGCCCCTGAGCATGCTGCGCAGCTGTCCCATGGCGGTGGCTGCTGTGAGGTCGTGTCCGGAGACGTCTCCGATGTCGAGTACGAGGGTGTCCTCGTCGTGGACGACGGCGTCGTACCAGTCGCCGCCGATCTCGTTCGCGGAGCTGGCCGGCTCGTAGCAGGCGGCCAGGCTCGCACCGGGAACGGCCGGCGGGCTGGTGAGATGAGCATGCTGGAGGCGCAGAGCGGTGCGGCGGGCCCGCTGCAGGTCGAGGGCCTTGCGGATGGGTCGTTCCGAGGCACGGAAGATCCCTTGTATCAGCGTGGTGTCGGCGGGGCCGGGAGCGGGGGAGTCCCCGTTCGCGCTGGTGGCGGCATAGCCGAGAACGACGTCCTCCGCCACCAGCGGGTACAGGGTCAGGCTGGTGGCGTCCGCGCTCCTCAGCCATTGCTCGGTGACCGCCGGGACAATGCCTGGTGGCACCCCCTTGCCTGCCGAGAGATTGAAAGTGCAGGGAGCGCGTCTCGCCAGCACGTCTCGGACCGTGCCGCTGATGACGACTGTCTGGTCCTGCAGCGGAGGCCGAGCCGGCAAGCCGTGGCGGGTGGCGGAGGCGGCCCGTCTGGCCGTGACAGATACGTGTTCGGGCGGGGGCCACTCCTCGTGGTCCAGGAGCATGATCACGCAGGCGTCCGCGAGCTCCGGGACGATTGCCTTCGCCACCGCGGCGAAGGACTCGTCCAGGCCCTCACCGGACACTTGTGCGATCTCTGCGAGAAGGCGTTCGCGCAGTGTGGCGCTCCATGTGTCCTGGACGTCGTCGGTCGCGGCGATCCATTCTTCGGCGCGGCCGTTGCGAAGGATGGGCACACACCGCGTCGACATATGACGGTACGAGCCGTCGGAAGCCCGCACCCGGAACGTTGTCTCGAACAGCCCGGGGGACTCCTTGGCGAGGGCGGCATGCCACTCGTGCCGAAGGCGCGCCCGGTCATGGGGATGGATATGCGCACCCCACTGCTCGTCCATCCGGTCGCGCCAAGGGCTCCCGGTCAACTGCTGCCAGCCGGAGACGAGTTCCTGCGCGGATCCGTCCGCACGCAGCACCCACACCATCTGCGAGACGGCCGTCACCACCGCCTCGTACCGCTCGAGTGCCATCGTCTCGGCCGTGGTATCCAGCGCGACGACCATCGCGCCGCGCCCTTCGGCCATCGTGACGGGCGTACAGGAGTACACGAAGTACCGGGCCTGCTCCGGGGCGCCAGGGTCGGGCTCGCGCGCCTCGGGAAGCTGACGCGGCCGCCCGGTGGCGACCACTTCGTCCAGCACCGTCAGGAACTCTCCGGCATCGGGTTCGGGGAACGCCTCCCTCGCGGGCAGTCCGACCGGCCGGGCTCCGAGCAGCCTGGCACATGCCTCGTTCTGATAGACCAACCGGTGCTCAGCGCCCGCGAACAACGCGACCGCCGCCACCGTCTCATCGAAGAGCCGCACGTCGAGCGCTCTCCTCGAGCTCATGCCCGCCCTCCGCACCGTGCGTCTGCCGGGCTCGGCTCAGACCGGAAGGCCGCCGGAGCAGTGCCCTCACTTCGCGCCCCTCCCCAGCCGGCATCAGGGCTACCGCTCGACACGCCTGGACTCGGACGCCCCGCCCCGCACCGGTGACACATGGTTCTTCGGCCCCGCCAGGCCCGGCCGGCGGGCCCGCGCTCCTTTGCGGTCATGAGTACCATCCAATGACGAGCACACCGGCCGCGCCCGTGGCCCTACGCCAAACAGGGCCACCTCCTCCCGCATCAGCGTCCCGCGGAAGGGTTGATCCAGTACGTACCCGGTGTGAGGACAGTCGTGGTGACCCGCTTCGGCGCGGGCGTCCGCCGGGGCGTGATGGCGGTGATCAGTTCAGACGTCGCTCTCCTCCTGCACAGCCACCCGGCACCGTTGGAGAGGGGCTCCCTGGCCGAATCATCGCGACATGAGTGGCGTGCGTGGTGGGACTGCCTCAGGCGAGGATGCCGGTACCGACCCGGCGCGTCGGGCGGAGTCACGCGCTCCTGCGGCTCGGTCGGCGACCGGCGCCGCGCGGACGGCGCGCACTGGTGAAGTACTCGGACCGGCCCCTCGTTTCTTCGACGACGGACTGGTCATCGGGGCCCCAGTCGGGCGCCAGGAAGAGGTTCCGCCACTGTGGTGCCGGGATGTCGCCGGCCGGCCTGCTGCTCGTCCCGGTACGTCGCCGAAGCCCAGTGTCGCCCATGTCTGTCTCACTTCCTCATGTGCTCGGATCCGCCGCCGTTCCGGCAGGGGCGGCGGATCCGCCGTTGCCTGCAGGGAATTCCTCCCCTCGACCCGGACCGCGGGCCCCGGCCGGGGGAGGAGCCTGGTGGCCGCCCTCGTCTCAGGCGGCCAAAGTCTCGTCCTTCACGGAGACGTTGGCGCGTCCGGCGTACTGTTCGAGCAGGGTGTCCGCCGTGCGCAGGGCCTGTTCGGCGGTGCGGGCCCCGGTCAACACGCACAGGGTGTACGTGGCGTCCTCGAGGAGCCTGCTCGTGAAGCCGGTGGGACGCACGTCGTGGTCGATGCGCGCCTGGGCGAACCGGGCCAGTACGGCCCGCAGTTCCTGTTCGGCCGGAAGGATCACGGATGTCTTTCCTCTCCCGTCGCAAGTCCTTCCCCTGGCACGGCCGACCGTGCCAGGGGGAAGCGACCGTCTTCATGACGCCTGACGGCCACGGTCCACATCCGGGAGCGTCAGGCAGAACGTCGGATGCCCCTTGTCCGCGTCTCCAAGCGACACGGCTCGCGTTCAGGCGGGGCCTTGTCACTGGTCGATGGCGGCCTCCTCCACCGTCGCCAGCACCTTCAGGACGGTGTCGACGCCGGTGATGTGCAGAAGTCGCTGCACTTGGGGCGTCGGTGAGGCCACTCTGAAGTCGGTCGCCCGGTGGGTGAGGATCAGTAGATTCAGCAGGGTGGAGTCGGCGAAGGCGATGCCGGAGGCGTCCAGGACCACCCTCGGGGATTCCTTGGCCGCGGCTTCCAGTGCGACGGCCAACGGCTCGATCGAGTGCATGTCGTACGAGCCTTGAGCGCTGACGACCCGGGCTCCGTGCAGTTCGTACTGCGTCTGCGTGGGTGGGTCCGTGACCGGGAGCCGGCTCTGGCCGGTGTGCGAGCACGCTGCGACCGCTTCATCCAAAAACACTCTCGGTCCCTCCTCCGTCTCCCCCTGGACGGAACACGTTACCTTTAGCGCGAAAAGTATGTCATGTATTTGGTGTCACGCAAAGACGGTCTCATGGTTGTGTGTGCGGGTCGTCGGCGGGGCGCGGCCCGGACGGCGGAGGCCGGCACCCTGTCACGGCTTGCGACACCTTTGCTGCAAACCGACGTCATTGCGCGACACGTATGTCACGTATACGATGTCGGGCAAAAGTAGTCCCTAGGATGCTGCGCATGGTTGAACTGCCTGAATCTCACTCCGGATGGACGTTCGTCACCAACCACGCACGTGTACTCGCGGCCATCGCGGACAATCCGAACGTGCGGATTCGCGACATCGCCGCCCACTGCAGACTCACCGAACGCGCCGTCCAGCGGATCATCTCCGACCTGGAACAGGACGGCTACCTCTCCCACACCCGCGACGGACGCAGCAACACCTACCGCATCGAACCGGACAAGGTCCTCCGCCACCCGGCGGAAGCGGGCCTGACCGTGGCCGCGCTGCTGTCGCTGCTCGTGCAGGACGAGACGGACCACGGACGGTCCGCCGGCACCTCCCCTGCGGCCCGCTTCAGCGCCGCGCGATAGAACGGCTGGGCGGTCCGATCACGCGGGAGGCCATGAGGTGGCCTGGTGCGTGGGGGCCGGGGCGGGGACGCCGAGTGCGAGGAGAGCGGTGTCGTCGTCGAGGCCGTCACCGAAGCCGTCCAGCAATGCCGCCAGAGCTTCCACTACGGCCTGGGGCGACTCGCCGGCGTGTGAGGCCGCCAGGGCACTCAGGGCCTCGTCTCCGTACAAAGCGCTACGGTCCTCCCCCGTACGGGCTTCGGTCAGGCCGTCGGTGTACAGGAGGAGGGTGTCCCCGGCTCCCAGGACCGTCGTGGCGGTGGCGAACGAGGCCGTGGGCAGGATGCCGACGAGGAGGCCGCCCGGCGTGGGCAGGAATTCGGCCGTGCCGTCGGCGCGCAGGACCAGGGCCGGCGGGTGGCCGCCCGAGGCGAGTCGGACGGTGACCTTCCCGGACGCGGTGTCCGGCTCCAACGTGCCGAAGATCACGGTGCAGTAGCGCGGGTCGCTCCCGTTGTAGCGCTCGTGGAGTGCCTGGTTGAGGGTCGTCAGCGCGGCGACCGGGTCCGGGTCGTGCGCGGCCGCGGCGCGCAGGGTGTAGCGGGTCAGCGAGGTGACCGCGGCGGCCTCGGGACCCTTGCCGCACACGTCACCGAGGAAGAAGGCGAAGCTCTTTCCGTCACTGGGGAAGAGGTCGTAGAAGTCGCCGCCGAGGCGGTCGGGGGAAGCGGTGCGGTAGTGCGCGGCCGCTTCCATCCCCGGTACGGGCGGCAGATCCGCCGGCAGCAGCGACTGCTGGAGAACGGCCAGGGCGTCCTGGAGCCTGGCCCGGTCCGCTTCCGCCTGCTCACGCGCTCGTTCCGCGGCCTTCCGGGCGCGGAGCAGTTCCTCTTCGTAGGAGCGGCGGTCGCGGGCGTCGAAGACGGTGGTGCGGATCAGCAAGGGCTCGCCGGAGCTGCCGTGCTTCACGACGGACGAGACCAGGACCGGAATGCGGCCGCCGTCGGCCTGCTTCACCTCCAGCGCGATCCCGCTGATCCGGCCCTGCATCCGCAGCAGAGGCGCGAAGTGCGTCTCGTGGTAGAGCTTGCCCCCCACGGTGAGCAGGTCGGTGAAGCGCAGCCTGCCGACCACGCTCGCCCGCTCAAGGCCCAGCCACTCGAGCAGCGTAGCGTTGATCTTGCAAATGGTGCCGTCCATCAGCGTGGACAGATACCCGCAGGGCGCGCTCTCGTAGAGTTCCTCCGCGCTGTCCTCCAGCAGGGAGGCGAAAGCCGCGCTCGACGCCTCGCCGTTGTCCGGGTCGGAGGGGTCGGGCTCGTGCCCGGTGCGGCACATCACCGCAGACGCACCAGGAAGTCGGTGATCGCCGCATTGGTCGCCTCGGGCGCGGACAGCTGCGGACAGTGCCCGGTGGCGTCCAGCGTGATCAGGGTCGAGCCCGCGATGGCCTGGTGCACGAACGCCCCGACCTCCCGGGGGGCGATGACGTCCTGCGTGCACTCCAGTATGAGCGTCGGCACCCCCACGCCCTTGAGGTCCTGCCTCGAGTCGGAGAGGAAGGTGGTCCGGGCGAAGATCCGGGCGATGTCCGGGTCCGTGGCGCAGAAGCTGTTCTTCAGCTCCTCGCCCAGCTCCGGCCGGTCGGCGTTGCCCATGATGACCGGTGCCATCGTCGCCGACCAGCCCAGATAGTTCGACTCCAGGGAGGTGAGCAGCTCGTCGATGTCCTCGGCGCTGAAGCCGCCGCGGTAACCTTCCTCGTCGATGTAGCAGGGGGACGGCGCGACCATCACCAGAGCGCCGATCCGCGACGGAACCCTTCCGGCTGCCAGCACGCCGATCATCGCGCTCACCGAGTGACCGACGAAGACCGCGTCGCGCAGGTCGAGCGCTTCACAGATCTCCACCACGTCAGTGGCGTAGCCGTCCAAGGACGTGTAGCGGTCTTCGGAGAAGGCGGACAGGTCCGAACGTCCCGAACCCACGTAGTCGAAGAGCACCACCCGGTAGTCGTCGACCAGAGCCGGCAGGGTGTGCCGCCACATGTTCTGGTCACAGCCGAACCCGTGGGCGAGCAGCACCGTACGCCCTAGCGGGTTGCCCGTGACCGTGACGTTGTTCCTGCGCTTGACGTCCATGCATCCACCTTCTCTGGTCCCCCCGCCTTCCCGGCAACGGGACCGCTCTTCCCCATGTCCCAGCCGCCGTCCTTCCTGCTCAGGCACATGCGTACGCCATGCAGAGAGACGGAACGGGCAGGGTCCGCGTACCCAGGAGTGCCGGACGCTACCTCCCCGTCGCTCGAAATCTCGGCGGACCCCAGCCCTGGTCCTCGGTGAGCCCCGCCTCGTGCGGCAGTTCCAGGACGCTGCCGCAGCGCTAGCACAGCTAGCTCGTGCACCTGCAGGCCGGCCCTTCAGCTGCGTGGCTCTCCGGGGAGGAACGTCACCTGCGGGGCGCCCGTACGCGGGTGGGTGGCGACTTCCGCCGTCACTCCGTAGACCTCGGCCAGGAGTTGCGGGGTGAGGATGTCGGCGGGCCGTCCGGAGGCGGTGACCCTGCCGTCGTGGAGGACGTAGAGGCGGTCGCAGTAGTAGGCGGCCAGGTTGAGGTCGTGCAGGGCGAGCAGCACGGTGGTGGGGAGGCGGCGCAGGGTGCTGAGCACGGACAGTTGGTGGCGGATGTCGAGGTGGTTGGTGGGTTCGTCGAGGACCAGGAGGGTGGGCTGTTGGGCGAGGGCGCGGGCGATGAGGACGCGCTGGCGCTCACCGCCGGAGAGACGGTCGAAGGGGCGGTCGGCCAGATGGACGGCGTCGACCGCGAGGAGTGCGCGGTCGACGAGGTCGGCGTCCTCGGGGGTGTCACCGGCGAGGAGTCCTTTGTGCGGGGTGCGGCCCATGGCGACGACCTCGCGGACGGCGAGATCGAAGTCGGCGGCCGAGGTCTGGACCACCGCCGCCACGGTGCGGGCCAGTTGCCGTACCGGCAGTGCCCATGCGTCGTCCCCGTCGACCCGGACCTGGCCGGCGTCGGGGCGCAGGACGCGGTAGACGGTGCGCAGGAGGCTGGACTTGCCGCTGCCGTTGGGGCCGACGAGGCCGAC
>NZ_JOGV01000088.1:0-8869 GCF_000721365.1 Streptomyces sp. NRRL F-5650
GCTGGTGGGGGAGAGGTTGTCGGGGCGGGGGGGTATGGGTTCGGTGGGGTTGTCGGTGGTGGAGGTGGAGGAGCGTCTGGCTCGTTTTGAGGGGCGGGTGGGGGTGGCGGCGGTGAACGGTCCGTCGTCGGTGGTGGTGTCGGGCGAGGTCGAGGCGTTGGACGCGTTGCTGGCGGAGTGCGAGGCGGCGGGGATACGCGCCCGCCGGATCGCGGTGGACTACGCCTCGCACTCGGCGCAGGTGGACGCGCTGAACGACGACCTGCTGGCCGAACTGGCGGGCATCACGCCGCAGTCGTCGTCCGTCGCGTTCTACTCCACCGTGACCGGCGAGCAGACCGACACCACGGGCCTGGACGCCGCGTACTGGCTGCGGAACATGCGTGAGCGGGTCGCCTTCGAGGCCGCCGTGCGCACCGCGGTCGAAGACGGCAACCGCACGCTCCTGGAGGTCAGTCCGCACCCGGTGGTCGTCATGGCCGTACAGGAGATCATCGACAACATGGGCGTCACGGCCCACGTCTCCGGCTCGGTGCGCCGCGACGACGCGGGCGCAGGCCGGCTGCTGGCGTCGCTGGCCGAGGCGTACACGGCCGGCGCCCCCGTGGACTGGACGCGGCTCTTCCGGGGCACCGGCGCCCGTCCCGTGGACCTGCCGACCTACGCCTTCCAGCGGCAGCGGTACTGGCTGCGCCCGCCGGCCGCCGGTTCCGGGGACGTGACCGCCGCCGGGCTGCGCTCCCCCGGGCATCCGCTGCTCGGGGCCACGGTGGAGCCGGCGGAGTCCGACGGCCTCATCCTCACCGGTCGGCTCTCGCTGCGCGCCCACCCCTGGCTGGCCGACCACCGTGTCATGGGCGCCGTTCCGCTGCCGGGGACGGCGTTCGTCGAGCTGGCGGTGGCGGCGGGCGACCTCGTGGAATGCCCGCACGTCGAGGAGCTGACCATGCAGGCTCCGCTCCTGCTGCCCGAGACCGGCGACCTGGACCTCCAGCTCACCGTGGACGCGCCGGACGGGACCGGGCGGCGGGAGATCGGCTTCTTCGCCCGCTCCGACGACGGCGTCTCTCGCGGAACCTGGACCCGGCACGCCACCGGCGTCCTCTCCCCCACCGCTGCCGGCCCCGGCTCCGCCGCCGACGCGGGCCCCGAGGCTGCCGCGCTGTGGCCGCCGCAGGGTGCGGAGCGGCTGGACGTGGACGGGCTCTACGAGCGGCTGGGCGACGGCCCGTTCGCGTACGGGCCGGCCTTCCACGGTCTGCGGGCGGCCTGGTCGCGAGGCCGGGAGGTCTTCGCGGAGGTCCGTCTGCCGCAGGAGCTGCACGAGGAGGCGGGCGCCTACCTCCTGCATCCGGCGCTGCTGGACGCGGCGTTGCACGCAGTGGGTCTGGGCGGGCTGTTCGGTGCCGACGGGCCCCCGTTGCGCCCGTTCGCCTGGAACGAGGTGTCGCTGCACGCCACCGGGGCCACCGCCCTGCACGTGACCCTCTCCCCCGCCGGGGAGAACGCGGTCGCCCTGCGTGCCGTGGACGGCACCGGCGCTCCGGTGGCCACGGTCGGTTCGCTGCTGCTGCGGCCGGTGGACACCACCGCCCCGGACACCGGACGCGCCGCAGCCCACCCCGCGCTGTACGGCATGGAATGGACGCCGCTCGCGCTGCCCGCGCCCGACGCCGCCGCCTGGGCGGTCCTGGGCGCGGCCCCGGACGCGGCGGCACGGTGGGCGGTCCCCGGCGGCGGAGCCGTCCGGCACGCCGACCTGGCCGAGCTGACCGCGTCACCGGCCGCGGACGGCCCGCCGCCCGCGTTCGTCGTCCTGGACCTGACGGCCGGTGACCCGAAGGACCCGAGCGGCCTCCCGGCCCTGGCCCGGGAGCGCGCGGAAGCAGTCCTGGCGGCGGCGCGGGCGTGGGTCTCGGAGGATCTCGACGAGCGGCTGGCGGCGGTGCCGCTGGTCGTGGCCACCGCGCACGCCGTGGGCACCTCGCCCGCGGACGCGGTGGACGGGCTCGGCTCCGCCGCCCTGTGGGGGCTGGTGCGTTCGGTCCAGTCGGAGAACCCGGGCCGGTTCGTACTGCTGGACCTCGACGACACCCCCGAGTCGGTGGCGGCCCTGCCGGGCGCGGTCGCGTCCGGAGAAGCCGAGATCGCCCTGCGGCGGGGCACCGCCCTGGTGCCGCGGCTGGCCCGGGTCCCGGCCGCCGGGACGCCGGACGAGGTGCCCGGCACGGGACTGGACGCGCTCGATCCGGCGGGCACCGTCCTGGTGACGGGCGCGACCGGCGGGCTCGGCTCGCTGGTGGCGACCCGACTGGCCGAGCGGCACGGCGTACGGCGTCTGCTGCTGGTCGGCCGGCGCGGCCGGGACGCGGAGGGCGCCGCCGAACTGCTCGCCCGGCTCGGCGAGCTGGGTGCGACGGCGACCCTGGTGGCGTGCGACGCGGCGGACCGGGGGGCACTCGCGCAGGTGCTGGGCCGCATTCCGGCCGAGCATCCGCTGACCGCGGTGGTGCACTGCGCCGGCACCGCCGAGAACGCGCTGCTGGCCGCTCTGACTCCCGAGCTGATCGACCGGGTGTTCCGCCCCAAGGTGGACGCCGCGGTGCATCTGCACGAGCTGACGGCCGGTCTGGACCTGTCGGCCTTCGTACTGTTCTCGTCGATCGCGGGCACCCTCGGCGGTACCGGCCAGGGCAACTACGCGGCGGCCAACACGTTCCTCGACGCGCTGGCCCGACACCGGCGCGGGCGCGGCCTGGCCGCGACGTCGCTGGCCTGGGGGCTGTGGGAGACCGAGCGCGGCATGGGCGGCGGTCTCACCGAGGCGTCCTCGGCGGGCACGCCCATGCGCGGGGTGTCCGCGCTGCCCACCGCGGAGGGCCTGGACCTGTTCGACCTCGGCTGGCACAGCGCCGAGCCGGTGCTCTTCCCGGCCCGGCTGAACGGTGCCGCGCTGCGCGCCCAGGCCGCGGCCGGTTCCCTGCCTCCGGTGCTGCGGGGCCTGTTCCGGGTGCCGGCGCGGCGGTCGGCGCGGGCAGCGGCCCAGGACGCGGGGGCCGGGCTGCGGCACCGCCTCGCGCGGCTGACGCCGGCCGAGCGGCAGGAGGCGCTGTACTCGCTGGTGCGCGAGCGGATCGCCACGGTGCTCGGACTCGGCTCCCCGGAGGGGATCGAGACAAACCGGCCCTTCCGCGACCTCGGGTTCACCTCGCTCACCGCCGTGGAGCTGCGCAACCAGCTCAACGCGGCGACCGGGCTGCGGCTGCCCGTGAGCCTGGTCTTCGACTATCCGACGCTGGGCGAGCTGGTGTCCCTGCTCGCGAGCCGGCTGAGCCCGGACGGCGCGGCACCGGCGGCCGGCCCGCCCGGGACCGGCCGCGACGCCGCCATACGGCGGGCCCTGGCGTCGATTCCGCTGGACCGGCTGCGGGAGCACGGCCTTCTCGATCCGCTGCTCGCCCTGGCCGGTGACGGCCCGGCGGCGGCCGGGCCCGGGGCGGTCGCCGACCGCAGCGAGGAGATCAAGTCCATGGACGTGGCGGAACTCCTGGCGATGGCCAGGGGCACGACGTCGCAGTGACGCGACGCCCCCACGCGCCGTCCGCCCGGTGCCGGGCACCGGCCGGACGGCGAGTGGGGTCCATTAGGGGGCGGGTCTAGGGGCTGGGCGTGCATAGCCTGCGAGAAAGCCGTTGATCCGCCCTTACGCGTGTTGAGAACCCACGAGTGCCGGCGTCTCCACCAGTGCCGGCATTCCCACGAGTCAGGAGAGCATGTCATGGCCGAAGCGCCGTCCGAGCCCATAGCGTTCCCCTTCCCCGATCCGCCCTCGGTGCGTGAACTGCCGCCCGAGCTGGCGGAGATCCGGGACGGCGAGTCCGTGGTGGAGGTGAAGTTCCCCGACGGTATCTCCGGCTGGATGGTGACCAGGCACGCCGACGTCCGCAAGGTGCTCGTCGACTCCCGGTTCAGCAGCAAGGTCATGGCCAGCGCCGCGGCGGGCATGGCGGAGACCGAGACCGGCAAGCTGATGAACGAGTCGCTGGTCGGCATGGACGCGCCGGAGCACACCCGGCTGCGCAAGCTGGTCACCAAGGCGTTCACCGCGCGCAACATCGAGCAGTTGCGGCCCCGTGTCGCCGAGATCGTCGCCGAGCTGCTGGACGAGCTGGAGGATCAGCCCCGACCGGTCGACCTAGTCAAGGCGTTCTCGGTGCCGCTGCCGGTCCGGGTGATCTGCGAGCTGCTCGGGGTGCCGGCCGAGGACCAGGACACCTTCCACGCCTGGTCCAACGCCCTGCTCGGGGACTGGAGCCAGGTCGTGGAGAAGGAAGCCGCGACGGTCGCCCTGGTGGGGTACTTCGGTGAGCTGATCGCCGCCAAGCGGGCGGAGCCGGCCGAGGACCTGATCACGGCGCTGATCAAGGTGAGCGAGGAGGATCCCACGCTCACCGACCGGGAGATCACCGCGCTGAGCATCGGCATCCTCAGCGCCGGGCACGAGACGACCGCCAACCAGATCAGCATGTTCCTGGTGCACCTGCTGAACGACCCCGGGCAGCTCGCGGAGCTGCGCGCGAACCCGGAGGCGCTGCCGCGAGCCGTCGACGAGCTGCTGCGGTTCGTGCCGCTGACCACGACCGGCGGCATCATCCCCCGGCTGACCACCGCCGAGGTGGAGCTGAGCAACGGCAAGGTACTGCCGGCCGGCGCCGTCGTCCTGCCCGCGGTGGCCACCGCCAACCGGGACCCCGAGGTCTTCGCGGACGGGGAGCGGCTGGACCTGTCCCGGGAGCACAATCCCCACCTGGCGTTCGGTGCCGGCATCCACTACTGCCTGGGTGCGCAACTGGCCCGTATCGAGCTGCAGGAGGCGTTCAAGGCGATCCTGGAGCGTCTGCCGTCGGTGCGGCTGGCGGTCCCGGAGTCGGAGCTGCGGCTCAAGAGCGCCTCGATCATCCGCGGCCTGGAGAGCCTGCCCATCACCTGGTAGCCGGCCGCGCCGCACGACGGACGGGCCGCGATCCCCCTCTCCGGGGGTCGCGGCCCGTCCGTCGTGTCCGGTGTGCGTTCCGCCGGGGCGGGCTACCGCTCCCGCCGGGTCAGCCACTCGTGCACGGCCGCCGCGGTCACCTCCCCGTGGCCCTCCAGCATCGTGTAGTGGTTGCCCGGCACGTCGACGGCGTCGTGCGGCAGCGGCCACGCGGCCTGCCACTGCTCGGCGGGCGGCTGCTCCTGCCCGGGTTCCAGGCCGTAGCACTCGGAGGCCCGCACCAGCAGGGTCGGGGTGGCGATCTCCCGGGGCCGCCAGTGCTCGAACATCCCGAAGTACGCGGCCATCGCCGTCAGCCGGGTCCCGGTCATCCGGCCGAAGTCCTTCTCCAGGTCCAGGGACTTCGCCTCCAGTACGGGCGTGATGTAGGAGGTGGCGTCATAGCCCGCGAGGTAGCTGTCGATCAGCACCAGGCCCTGCGGGGCCCGGCCGCGCTCCTCCAGGCGGGCCGCCACCTCGTGGGCGACGCGGGCGCCGGAGGACCGCCCGGTCACCGCGAACGGCTCGTCGCCGACCAGTTCCTCGATGAGGCGTACGGCGTAGTCGGCGGCCGCGTCCACGTCGGCGGCGACCGGCTGTCCGGTGACGAAGCCGGGCAGCATCAGCGACCACACGTCCCGCAGGCCGCGCAGCGGTGCCGCCATGGCGACGAGTTCCTGGTTGCTCGCCCACACGGACTGCGAGGGGAACCCGATGAGCTTGGGGTGCCGGTCGCCCTCTCCGAGCCTGACGAGGGCGGGGCCGTTGCCCACCTCGCCGGGGTCGCGGAAGCTGGGCCGCAGGTCCACGGAGTTGCGCAGCACGATGTGGCCGATGTCCAGCCGGCCCAGTTCCACCGCCCGCCGGTACAGCGCCTCCACACCGTTGACTACGGCGAGATCGTCGTTGCGTGCGGTGCCGCCCGCTTCGGGGGCCTCCCGGTCCGGGCCGCCCGCGGGGGCCCCGGGCGCGGCCGTCGGGCGGGGGCCCGCGGTGTGCAGTTCGGCGCTGACGGCGGCGGCTAGTTCGGCGGGCGTGGGGTGGTCGAAGACGACCGTGGACGGCAGGCGGAGCCCGGTGCGCTCGTTGAGCCGGTTGCGCAGCTCCACCGAGGTCAGCGAGTCGAAACCCAGTTCCACGAACCCGTCGCCGTCACCGACCTCTTCGGCTCCGCCGTGGCCGAGTACGTCGGCGACCTCGCCGCGCACCAGGTCCGTCAGGACGGTCAGCCGCTCGGCCTCGGCCGCTCCCGCCAACCGCTCGTGCAGCCGGGAGGTGGCCCGCGTGTCCGACCGGGCGGCGCGGCGCCGCGGGGCCCGGACCAGGCCGCGCAGCAGCGGGGGCACCTGCTGTTCGTCGGCCGCCCGTGCGGCGGTGGTGTTCAGCCGGATCGGCACCAGGAGCGGGTCGGTGCCCGCGGCGAGGGCCTGGTCGAGGACCGCCGTGCCCGTCTCCGCCGTGAAGGGGCCGACCCCGCCGCGGGCCATCCGGGTGCGTTCGGCCCGTCCGAGTCCGGCCCCCATGCCGCCGGGCTGCTCCCACCAGCCCCAGGCCAGCGCGGTGCCGGGCAGCCCGGCGTCGCGCCGGTGGGCGGCCAGGGCGTCCAGGAAGGCGTTGGCGGCGGCGTAGTTGGCCTGCCCCCGGCTGCCGAGCAGTCCGGCGGCGGAGGAGAACAGCACGAATTCCCGCAGGGGCGCTCCCTCGGTCAGCTCGTGCAGGTGCCAGGCGGCGTCGGCCTTGGCCCGCAGTACCGTGTCGAGCGCGTCCGGGGTGAGCGTTTCGACGGTGGCGTCGGCCAGCACGCCCGCGGTGTGGACGACGCCGGTCAGTGGCCGGTCGGCGGGGATGCCGCGCAGGAGGGCGGCGAGGGCGTCGCGGTCGGCGACGTCGCAGGCCGCGATCCGTACGTCGGCGCCCAGTCCGGTCAGTTCGGCCCGCAGTTCGGGTGCGCCGGGCGCGTCGTCGCCGCTGCGGCTGGCCAGGATCAGGTGCCGTACGCCGTGGGAGGCCACGAGGTGGCGGGCGACCACGGCGCCCAGCGCGCCGGTGCCGCCGGTGACCAGTACGGTGCCGTCGGGTCCGAAGCCGGGTTCGGTGCGGGGCGCGGCGGTGTGCCGGGCCAGCCTCGGCACGCTCGCGGTTCCGGCGCGCAGCGCGAGTTGGGGTTCGCCGGTGGCGAGCGCGGCGGGCAGCGCGCGGTAGGACGCCGGGTCGTCGTCGAGGTCGACGAGCACGATCCGGTCCGGGTGTTCCGACTGCGCGGCACGCACCAGGCCCCACACCGCTGCGGCCGCCGGGTCCCCGGTACGGTCCGCGTCGTCCGCGGCGACGGCGCCGCGGGTGAGCAGCACCAGCCGGGATGCCGTGAGCCGGGCGTCGGCCAGCCAGTGGTGGAGCACCTCCAGCACCCTGCGCACGACGTCGTGGGTGGCCGCGACGACGCCGCCCTGGTCGCCGCCGACGCAGCACATGGCGACCACCTCGGGTGCGGGCACGCCCGCCTCCAGGCTGTCGGTCAGGGACTGCGGGTCGAGGTAGGGCGTGCCGGTGAGGCCCGCCGTCACCAGACGCGGCCGGATCTCCAGCGGGTCGAACCCCAGCATCGCCCACTCGCCGGCGGCGTCCCGGGAGTCCAGGGGCAGGGTGGTCCACTTCAGGCCGAACAGGGCGTCCTGCCTCGGCGCCGAGGCGGTGAACTGCTCCAGCGCGGGGTCCCGCATCGCGAGGGAGCCGACGGTCGCGACCGGCAGCCCGGCGTCGTCGGTCACGGTCACGGACACCTCGCTGCGTCCGTGAGGGGCCAGGTGGACCCGGGCGACGGTGGCGTGGGTGGCGTGCAGCTCCACCCCGGTCCACACGAAGGGCATGCCGCCCTTCACCGGCTCGCGGCCGGCGGTGTCGCCCAGGACGCCGAGCGCCAGCGGTTGCAGGGCCGCGTCCAGCAGTGCCGGGTGCACGCCGAACCCGTCGTCCGCGTCCCCCGCCTCCTGCGGGAGCCGGACCTCGGCGAACAGTTCCCCGTCCCTGGTCCACAGGGCGCGCAGGCCCTGGAACACCGGCCCGTAGGTGAAACCGGCCTCGGCCATGGTCGCGTAGAAGTCGTCGACGTCGATGCGTGCCGAGCCGGCCGGAGGCCACGTCTCCGTCATGGCGGCGGGTTCGGCCCCCTCGCGCTCCCGGAGCACGCCGGTGGCGTTGCGCAGCCACGGCTCGCCGTCGTCCGCGTCGTCGGGACGGGAGTGGACGGTGAGGCTGCGCCGGCCGGAGTCATCGGGTCCTGAGACGACCACCTGGACCGCGCGCCCGCCCTGTTCGCCCAGGGTCAGCGGGGCCTCCAGGGTGAGTTCCTCGATCTGTTCGCAGCCGACCTGGGCGCCGGCGTGCAGCGCCAGTTCCGCGAACGCGGTGCCCGGCAGGAGGGCGGTGCCCAGCAGCGCGTGGTGCGCGATCCAGGGCTGGGCCGCCAGGGAGAGCCTGCCGGTGAACAGGAAGCCGTCCGAGCCGGGCAGCGGCACCCCGGCTCCGAGCAGCGGGTGCCCGGTCGCGGTGAGGCCGAGGCCGGCGGGGTCACCGGCACCGGTGGCCAGGGAGTCGAGCCAGTACCGCTTGTGCTGGAAGGCGTAGGTGGGCAGGTCCACCCGGCGGGCGCCGGTCCCGGTGTAGGGGCCCGTCCAGTCGACCGCCGTGCCGCTCACGTGGACACGGCCGAGCGCGCGCGCCAGGGCCTCGGCGTCCGGACGTCCGGGGTGCAGGGCCGCGACGCAGACGGCTTCGGTGCCGGTGTGGTCGAGCACCTCCTCCACCATCGCGGTCAGCGGTCCGGAGGGACCCAGCTCC
>NZ_JOGV01000089.1:0-8586 GCF_000721365.1 Streptomyces sp. NRRL F-5650
GCTTCCCTTCGGTCTTGCGTTTCCGACTCTATCAGATCTTTCCGATCCGATTTCCTCGGTGCTTTCCAGGTTCCCGCTTTCGCGTTTCCCTTTCCGGCGGTTCCGACTCTATCAGATCCTTTCGGACTCTGATTCCCCGTCAGAAGGGGTTGCCGTCCCGGCCGTTGGGCCGTTCCGACGTCTCAAACCTTAGCGGACCTTCTCGGCGTTTCCCAATCGGGGGCGATCGGGGCGACGAGTACCCACCGGAATTGAATTCGGGCGCGCCGAAACCATTCCCGCTGGGGATCGTGCTGGTGGTTTGATTGCCGCTGCTGCGGCGGAAGGCGTTGCCGCAGAACCGTTACGGTCCGGTGGCAACCCGAAGAACCTTACGGTTACCGCAGGTGGCTGTCAAGCATGCCTGTCAAGATCTTTAATCGAGGTCGCTGAGCCGGCCGGCGGCGTCGGGCTGGGCGTGCTCCACCCGGTGCAGGAGGCGGGTGAGCACCTCACCGAGTGCGGTGCGGTCGTCGGCGGAGAGGTCCTGGAGCAGGTCCTCCTCGAAGACCGTGGCCAGGCGCATGGCCGCCAGCCACTTCTCGCGCCCCTCCGCGGTGAGCGCCACGATCACGCGGACCCGGTTGGTCTCGTCCCGCTCCCGGGTCACCAGCCCCTCCGACACCATGCGGTCGATGCGGTGGGTCATCGCGGCCGGCGTCAGGCCGAGGCGCTTGGCGAGGTCCCCGGGCCCCAGCCGGTAGGGAGCACCGGAGAGGACGAGGGCCTTCAGCACTTCCCAGTCCGTGTTGCTGATGCCCAGCTCGGCGGTCTGGCGGCCGTACGCGACGTTCATGCGGCGGTTGAGGCGGGAGAGGGCCGAGACGATCTTCTCGACCTGGGGGTCGAGGTCCTGGAACTCGCGCTGGTAGGCGGCGATCTGCTCTTCGAGTGTCGGCTCGCCGGCGCCGGAGGTGTCGCCCATGCCCGCAGTATGGCACGCGACTCCTTTGCCTTGAAGTCCTTCGGTATGTACTCTTTACCTTCGAACTTTAGCTTCTAAGTCTTCAGCTCTAACGGCTGGGGCTACCGATCCCGAGAGATCAAGAGAGGGTGAACGTGACCAGGGCAATGGGCGCGGCGATGCGCCGGATCCACGTGGGCAACGCACTCAGCGCGTTCGGACTCGGCTTCACAGTCCCCTACCTGTACGTCTATGTGGCGCAGGTACGGGGCCTGGGTTCTGTCACGGCGGGCCTCGTGCTCGCCGTCTTCGCCGTGGCCGCGCTGATCGTGCTGCCGTTCGCCGGGCGGGCCATCGTCCGGCGCGGCCCGCTGCCGGTACTGCTGGTCGCCCTGGTCACCGCCGCCCTGGGCGCCATGAGCCTCGGGCTGTCCGCCTCGGCGGCCACGGTGCTGCTCTCGGCGGCCGCGCTCGGTGCGGGACAGGCCGTGATGCAGCCGGCGCTCGCGACGATGATCGTGGACTGCTCCACGACCGAGACCCGGTCGCGGGCCTTCGCGATGCAGTTCTTCCTGCAGAACCTGGGGCTCGGTGTCGGCGGGCTCATCGGCGGTCACCTGGTGGACACCTCGAAGGCGTCGTCCTTCACGGTGCTGTTCGCCATCGAGGCGGCGATGTTCCTGGTGCTCGTCGCCGTCATGGCGACGGTGCGGGCACCCCGCGCGCCCCGCATCGAGGCGGCGCCTGGGCAGAGCGGCGGCGGGAGCTGGAAGCAACTGCTGGGCAACCGGGCCATGGTGCAGCTCTGCGTCCTGGGCTTCGTGTTGTTCTTCGCCTGCTACGGGCAGTTCGAGTCCGGTCTGAGCGCGTACGGCGTCGAGGCGGCCGGGATCTCCACGTCCGCGCTGGGGACCGCCCTGGCGGCGAACACGCTGATGATCGTGGTCGCGCAGTTCGCGGTGCTGAAGTTCGTGGAGCGGCGCAAGCGGTCCCGCGTGATCGCCTCCGTGGGGCTGATCTGGGCCGTGGCGTGGGCCGTGGCCGGGTACGCCGGGCTGGGGCACGGCAGCCAGACGATGGCGACGGCCGCGTTCATCTCCACGTACGCGCTGTTCGGGCTCGGTGAGGCGATGCTGTCGCCGACGCTGGCGCCGCTGGTGGCGGATCTGGCGCCGGACGGTCTCGCCGGGCAGTACAACTCGGTCTTCGCCCTGGTGAAGCAGCTCGCGCTGGCCATCGGTCCCGCGGTGGGCGGGCCGCTGGGGGCCTCGCTGCACGGGCCGTACATCGTGGCCTTCCTGGTGTTCTCGCTGGGCATCTCGGTGCTGGCGGTGCGGCTGGGGCGGCAGCTCACGGACGTACAGAACCAGCCGTCGCTCGCGCGGAGCCGGGTGGTCACGCAGGGCGGGGCGCCGGCCGACGCGGTGGCGGTCGCCGAGGCGTGAGACGGGCCGGGGCGCGGGCGGGTTGCCGCCGCCCGCGCCCGGGCCTCACGGCTTCTGCAGGACGAACTCGCACCACACCGCCTTGCCGCCGCCCGGGGTGCGCCGGGATCCCCAGTTGGAGGCGATGGTCGCGACGATGGCGATGCCCCGGCCGGACTCGTCGCCGGGCTCCGCGCGGCGGCGTCTGGGCAGGTGGTCGTCGCCGTCGGTGACCTCGATGATCAGGCGGCGGTCGGTGCGGCGCAGGCGCAGCCGCATCGGCGGGGTCCCGTGCTGCAGGGAGTTGGCGACCAGTTCGCTGGTGGCCAGGACGCCGAGGTCGTGCAGGTCGGCGGGGAAACGCCAACTGGTGAGGACGCCGGAGGCGAAGGCACGCGCGCGTGGGGCCGCTTCGACGCCGCCGAGCAGTTCCAGGGCGGCGTTGCGGAAGAGTTCCGCCTCGGCGCCCTTGCGGGCGGGGTGCTGGAGGACGAGGACGGCGACGTCGTCGTCGTGGTCCGGAGTGACGCCCGCCGAGCGGATCAGCCGGTCGCAGACGACCTGGGGCGTGCCGGTGGCGCCGGACAGGGCGTGCTCCAGGGCGGCGATGCCCACGTCGAGGTCCTCGTCGCGGCGCTCCACCAGGCCGTCGGTGTACAGGACGGCCGTGGAACCGGGGGGCAGGGCGATCGAGCCGGAGGCGTGGATCCAGCCGCCGGTACCGAGCGGGGGCCCCGTGGGTTCGTCCGCGCGCTGGACGGTGCCGTCCTCGTCGCGGACGAGGATGGGCAGGTGGCCGGCGGACGCGTAGACCAGCCGGCCCTCGTTCGGGTCGTGGATGGCGTACACGCAGGTGGCGATCTGGTTGGCGTCGATCTCGGCGGCGAGGCCGTCGAGGAGCTGGAGCACCTCGTGCGGGGGCAGGTCGAGTCGGGCGTAGGCCCGCACCGCCGTACGGAGCTGGCCCATGACGGCGGCCGCGCGGACGCCTCTGCCCATGACGTCGCCGATGACGAGGGCGGTACGGCCGCCGCCGAGGGTGATCACGTCGTACCAGTCGCCGCCGACCGCCGCCTCGGTGCCGCCCGGGTGGTAGGTCGCGGCGACGCGCAGGTCGTCGGGGGACTCCAGTTCCTGCGGGAGGAGGGAACGCTGGAGGGTGACGGCGGTTTCGCGCTGGCTGCGCTCGCTCGCGCGCAGGCGGCCGGCGGCCTCGGCGTGGTCGGTGACGTCGGTGGCGAAGACGAGGACGCCCCGGCCGTCGCGTCCGTCGTCGGTGGCGGTGTCGGCGACGGGGGTGCAGGTGAACGTGTAGGAACGGCCGTCGGGGGCCTTGCGGGACTTGAGGGTGCGGGGTCTGCCGCTGCGCTGGACCTGGTCGAGGAGCGGGAAGAGGCCGGGCTCGTCCAGTTCGGGGAGGGCGTCACGGGCGCGGGCGCCGAGGTCGCGGGTGCCGAAGGCGGCGACGTAGGCGTCGTTGACGTAGGCGAGGCGGTGCTCGGGGCCGTGGACGAGGGCGACGAGGGCCGGGACGCGGTCGAGGACGTCGCGCACGGGCAGTTCGTCGACGCTCGGGACGCCGGGAGCGGGTGGGGCCTCCTCGGTGAGCTGTTCGGCGCGGGCGGCGGGTACGGAGCCGTCTCCCCTGCGGTCGGGGGAGACCGTCGTGTCGGTCCGCGACGCGGCGCGGCGCTGTGTTCCGGGGAGTCGGGCGCTCCAGCGCGTGAAGTTCACGAATCCTTGCCTCGCGTAGTCGTCGGCGGCCGGGAACCGGGACGGGCCGGGGCGGCCCGGGCCCCGGGGGCCGCGCTGGGGCGAGCGGCGGCGCGCCCGCGGTGGTGGACCAGTCTGGCAGGGTGCCCGCCCGGCCGACATCCGTCAGACGCCCCAGTGGGCGGGGGAGTTCCTGAGTCCGCTCAGGACGACCCCTTCGGGTTGTGCGGGGGCTCCTGAGAAGGCTTTCCACCGGCCGCGAGTTCGAACTCCGCCCGCGGATGTTCGAGTGAGCCGAGGGAGACGATCTCGCGTTTGAAGAGGCCGGCGATCACCCATTCGGCGAGCACGCGTGCCTTCCGGTTGACGGTGGGGACCCGGCTGAGGTGGTAGGCGCGGTGCATGAACCACGCGGGGTACCCCTTGAGTCTGCGTCCGTGGACCTGGGCGACTCCCTTGTGGAAGCCGAGGGAGGCGACGGAGCCGGAGTACTTGTGCGCGTACGTGTCCAGGGGCTCGCCGCGCAGGGCGTGGGTCACGTTGTCGCCGAGGACCCGTGCCTGCCGTACGGCGTGCTGGGCGTTGGGGGCGCAGTCCCGGCCCGGTTCGGGCGCGGTGACGTCGGGGACGGCGGCGGCGTCCCCGGCCGCCCACGCGTGCGGGGTACCGTCGACCGACAGGTGGGCGGTGCAGGTGAGCCGGCCGCGGCCGTCGAGGGGCAGGTCGGTGGCGGCCAGGAGCGGGTGCGGTTTGACGCCGGCGGTCCAGACGACCGTGCGGGTGGGGAAGCGGGAGCCGTCGCTGAGCACGGCGACGCGGTCGGCGCAGGACTCCAGCCGGGTCTCCAGGCGTACGTCGATGTTGCGGCGGCGCAGTTCGGTGACCGTGTAGCGGCCCAGTTCCTCGCCGACCTCGGGCAGGATGCGGCCGGAGGCCTCCACGAGGATCCACTTCATGTCCTCGGCGGTGACGTTGTGGTAGTACCGCGCGGCGTAGCGGGCCATGTCCTCCAGCTCGCCGAGGGCCTCCACGCCCGCGTAGCCGCCGCCGACGAAGACGAAGGTGAGGGCGGCGTCGCGGAGGGCGGGGTCGCGGGTGGAGGAGGCGATGTCCATCTGTTCGAGGACGTGGTTGCGCAGGCCGATGGCCTCCTCGACGGTCTTGAAGCCGACCCCGTGGTCGGCGAGGCCGGGGACCGGAAGGGTGCGCGAGACGGAACCGGGCGCGAGGACGAGTTCGTCGTACGTCACCCGGCGGGCGCCCGTCTTCTCCTCGTCGGTGGCGAGGGTGGTGAGGGTGGCGGTGCGGGTGGTGTGGTCGATGCACTCGACCTCGCCGATGACGATGTCGCACTGGCCCAGGACCCGGCGCAGGGGTACGACGACGTGGCGCGGGGAGAGGGACCCGGCCGCCGCTTCGGGGAGGAACGGCTGGTACGTCATGTACGGGGCCGGGGTGACGACCGTGATCTCGGCCTCGCCCCGGCGCAGTTCGCCCTTGAGATTCCGTTGCAGCCGCAGGGCCGTGTACATCCCGACGTAGCCACCGCCGACAACGAGAATGCGCGCACGTTCCTTCACCACCCCATGACGCACCCGACGCTTGCGTTTGTCCACAGGCTCGGCAAATTGTGTGACTGGAGATCGTGGGGCGCGCACGCCGTCCAATCACTCCTCCGACACGTGATCGCGCAGGTCAGCGCGGGTGTAAGTGGGGGTTGGGAGCGGCATATTCGGGGTGTATGCGAGCGGTGCTCCGATCGGGGGGCACACCGTGCGGAACGTGCCCCTTCTGAATTGACCCTCACTCAACTATGTTCTTTCCCACGGTGTGTGGGGGGATGCGCTCATGGGGTCCGCGACGGGCGGACCACAGGAACCGGGCCCGTTCCGCCCGCTCCGGCTTTCGATGGCGGGGAGAGTCTCCGGGGGGAGACGTCATTACCGGGGGATTGTCTATGCATGTTCAGGATTCTCATTGGTCGTCCGCGTCGGCCGTCGCGCCCGGCGGCGCGATGAGTGCGGCGAACGGCGCCCGCGGCGACGCGGCACGCCACGCGCCGCTGCGCGTGGACGCCCAGCGCAACTTGGAGCACGTGCTGCGCGCGGCGCGCGAGGTGTTCGGCGAGCTGGGGTACGGCGCGCCGATGGAGGACGTGGCGCGGCGCGCGCGGGTCGGTGTCGGCACGGTGTACCGGCGCTTTCCGAGCAAGGACGTGCTGGTGCGCCGGATAGCCGAGGAGGAGACCGCCCGGCTCACCGACCAGGCGCGTGCGGCGCTCGGCCAGGAGGACGAGCCGTGGTCGGCGCTGTCCCGCTTCCTGCGGACGTCGGTGGCCTCGGGCGCCGGCCGGCTGCTGCCGCCGCAGGTGCTGCGGGTCGGGGTGTCGGAGGACGGCGAGGGCGGTGCCGACGGTGTGGCGGCCGGTGATCCCCGGGTGCCGCAGCAGCGGATGCAGCCGGGCACGGGCGAGCTGCGACTGGTGCCCGAGGAGACCACCGCGGCGGGAGAACCGGCCGGCGCGGCGGGTTCGGTCGCCGACCCCGTCAGCGGCGCCGGCTCCCTGGCGGGGGACGAAGGTGCCGCGGCGCTGCTGGAGGTCGTGGGCCGGCTCGTGGAGCGGGCACGGACCGCGGGTGAGCTGCGGCCGGACGTTTCGGTCTCGGACGTCCTGCTGGTGATAGCCACGGCGGCACCCTCCCTCCCGGACCCGGCCCAGCAGGCTGCGGCCTCGGCCCGGCTGCTGGACATCCTGCTGGAGGGGCTGCGCTCGCGACCGACGTGAACGGGATCGACCGCCGCCGGACGGTGCCGACCGCTGCCGACCGGGCACGAGCGGGAGGGGCGAACCGGTCGCGAACGGGCACAAAGAGGGACGGGCCGGTCACGGACGGCGGCGCCGAACGGGTGAGCCCCTCACCCCTTCCCCGAACGGCTGAGCGTTATTACCGCGGCCCGGCAAGTCCCCACAGACGAGTGACGGTCGGCACCAGGGGGTCCTGAACAAAAGCCAATATGGCACGCTGACCCGGTGTTCGGACTGGCTGGGCAGGTGGGCGGGGGCTTTCCGCGATGAGCGTTGACGGGCGGGACGGATCAGTCGGTGACGGCGCGAGCGGTCCCGGTGACGCCGGTACCGAAGACGCCCGGGCCGGGACACCCCGGGACGACGGCGCGCCACAGGTGCCGGACCAGGGCGGTCCGGCCGGAGCGGCCCGCGTCCGGCGGGAGGGTCCCTTCCAGGACGGTGGCCGCGAGGCTCCGGCCGAGGGCGGGGACCGAGCGGGAGCCGGGGTCCCGATACAGCGCGAGCTGAACGAGGACAGCGTGCTGCCACCGCCCCGGGAGCCGGACGACGGTGGCGTCCTGCCGCCTCCGCGCGAGCTTCCGGCGTCCGACGCCGAGTTGATCGAGCGGATGCGCTCGGGCGACGACACCGCCTACGAGGAGCTGTACCTCCGCCACGCGGACGCGGTACGCCGGTACGCGCGCACCTGCTGCCGCGACGCCCACACCGCGGACGACCTCACCGCCGAGGTCTTCGCCCGCATGCTCCAGGCGGTGCGCGGCGGTTCGGGACCCGAGCACGCCGTGCGCGCCTACCTGCTCACCGCGGTCCGGCGCGTCGCCGCCGGCTGGACCCGGTCGGCCGGGCGGGAGCAGTTGGTCGAGGACTTCGCCGTGTTCGCCGCGCAGGCCGCCTACACCGCGAAGGTGCCGGACGACGACACCCTGGAGCTGGGCGCCGACGTCCGCGCCATGCACGAGGCCGAGCAGTCGATGGCCATGCGGGCCTTCCGTTCGCTGCCGGAGCGGTGGCAGGCCGTGCTGTGGCACACCGAGGTCGAGGACGAGTCGCCGAGCGAGGTGGCCACGCTCTTCGGGCTGGACGCCAACGGCACCCGGGTCCTCGCCAGCCGTGCCCGTGAGGGGCTGAAGCAGGCCTACCTCCAGGCCCACGTCAGCAGCGCGCTCGCCACCGACGAGGAGTGCGCCCGCTATGCCGACCAGCTCGGCACGTACGCGCGCGGCCGGCTGCGCATCCGGGCCGAACGCGGGCTGCGCAAGCACCTGGAGGAGTGTGCCAGGTGCCGGCTGGCCGCGACCCAGATCGAGGAGGTCGCGAGCGGCATCCCCGCGGTGGTGCCCGTCGCGGTCATCGGCTGGTTCGGTGTCGCCGGGTACGCGAAGGTGGCGGGTCTCGTCGCCGGGGGCGCGGGCGCCGGTGCGGCGGGTGCCGCGGGCGCGGCGGCCGCGGCGAGCGGCGGCAGCTCCGGCGGAGCGGGCGCCGGGGGCGGTGCGGCGGCCTCGGAGGGGCTCGGCGCGCCGGTGAAGGCCGGTATCGCGGCCGGTGTGGTCGCGGTGGCCGCCGCGGCGGCTCTGGCCTTCGCCCTGGTCGGCCAGGAAGCCCCGGACAGGGAACCGCCGAAGGCCGCCCCGCCGGCCTCCACACCGGTGGCGCAGCCCGCCCCGGAGACACCCACGCCCTCGACGCGCCCCCCGAAC
>NZ_JOGV01000090.1:0-8565 GCF_000721365.1 Streptomyces sp. NRRL F-5650
CCCCGGCTACGGCGAGGAGGAGCCCCCGCCGCCCACCCACGAGGAGCCGCCGCCCCCGAGCGAGGAGAAGCCCCCGCCGCCCACCCACGAGGAGCACACCCCGCCGGCTCCCCAGACGGAGCGGCCCCCCGCGCTGGCCGAGACCGGCAGTGAGGGCACGCTCGGCGCCGCGGCCGCCGGTGCCGTGCTGATCGCGGGCGGCGCGATCCTGTACCGCCGGGGCCGGGCCGCCGCCGGCCGCTGATCCCACCCCGGTCCGCTCGTTGCGACGCCCCCGGTGCCCCGCACGGTCACCGGGGGCGTCGTCGTGGCCGGCGGACGAACGGCCGCGCGGGTGCCTCAACGGGCGCCCGCCCGGTCCTCGTCCGGGCGGTCGGAGACACCGGTGCGGTCCGCGGCCGGTGCGGAGGCCTGGCGCACGACACGGGCCCGGGCCGGGGCCCCGGTGTCCGGGCGGGCGCGGCCCCGGTGCACGCGGGCGCGCAGCCGGGCGCCCACGTGCGCGCCCCACAACGCCCACAGGGCCCGGCCCGGCGCCCGGTCGTCCCGGGCGTGCCAGGCCAGCTCCCGGCCCCCGCGCCCCTCGCGGGCCGGGCGCAGCGCGCCCAGCGGCGCGTAGTTCTCCACCACGAACACCCGCCCCGGCCGCGGCGCCCCCTGCGGCAACGGCCGGTGGGTCAGGTCCAGGTGCAGGGCCCGTACGACGTCCAGCCCCGCGGTGTCGGTGAAGAGGCGGAACTGGGCGCCGGGGCGCGGGTTGAAGTCGAGCAGGTGATAGCGGCCGGTCGAGCCGCAGCGGCGGAAGTCGAGGTCGAGGACGCCCCGGTAGCCCAGCTCGGCCACCAGCCGCTCCGCGAGCGTCCGCACCGCCGGGTTCGGCGCCCAGCGGCCCACCGCCGTCAGCCCGGCCCCGCGCGGCCTGGCCCGCGTCTTGCGGCCCGGACCGCCCGCCCGGACCGTGCCCGAGCGGTCGGCGTACCCGTGGAAGAACCAGTCCCGGTCCGGCCCAGGCGGCAGGAACGCCTGCAACAGCAGCCGGCTGCCCGCCTCCGCGGCCCGCTCGTACAGCTCCCCGGCCTCCCGTGCCGAGCGCACCAGCACCGTGCTGCGCAGCCCGCCGCCCGGCGGCACCAGCCAGGGCCGGCTCCACTTCGCGACCACCGGCAGGCCCAGCCGCCACGCCGCACGCGCCGCCTGCGCCGCGCCGTCCGGGACGACGGTCTCCGGGTGCGGCAGGTCCAGGGACGCGCACACCCCGGCCAGTTCGGCCTTGTCGGCCACGCGCTCCGCCAGCCCGTCCGGCTGGTCCGGCAGCAGGAACGCGGGCGCCAGGTCCGCCCGCGCCCGGCCCACCGCCACGGCACACGCGTCGTCCATCGGGACCAGTACGGCGGGGCGGCCGATCCGCGCGGCGACGCGGCGCAGCACCACCGCGATCTCGTCGGGCGACGCGCCGGGCGGCGGCGGGGCGTGCAGCCCGGTCAGGTAGCGGGAGGCGCGGATGGGGCTGCCGGCGCAGTCGGCGACCACGTGCACGTCCACCCCCGCGCGGCCGAGCGAGCGCACGGCACCCAGCGTTCCGTGGTGAAAGGGGTTCCGGTCGGTCCGCAGCACGACGGCGGGGACCCGGGTGTCGAACAGCGACACGGGTGACTTCCTTCGGATTCGGGTTGGTTCGAGCGAGGGCCGGGGCGATTCACCGGTGCGGGCGATCGCCGCACTCGAAAGCCGTAACGGCGGTGGCGTGACGGCACCTCATATGACTGGCTGTCAGTAATGGAGAGCAGACCGGACCACAGAACCAAGGAGGCGGCCATGGCCGTACGGCAGTCACGGGCCCGGTCCGGGCGGCGGGCGGCGCACGCCGTGGCGGCGGTGATCGCGACGGCGGCGCTCCTGGCCGCGGGTCCCGGTGCCGCCGCCGGCGAACCGGCCGCACCCGAGCCCGGGCCGGGCGCCGAGCCCACCCCCGCCTTCGGTGCCTACCTGGACTACGGGCCGCGCGGCGTGGCCCGGATGGCGGCGCTCAGCCACTGGCTGGGCGGCGCCGAACTGCGCGTCGGCCACACCTATCTGCCCGGCGACCGCTGGAGCAACATCGAGGGCGCCCCCGGATTCCTCGACGTGTGGGCCGACTGGCGCACCCGCAAGGCCGACCGGATGCTCGTCCTCAACGTGCCGATGATGGAGCGCAACGAGGAGCACGTCGGCGACGGCGAGGTGCGCGACCTGCTGCGCCAGGGCGCCGCCGGGCGCTTCGACCACCACTTCCGCGCCCTCGCCGAACGGCTCGTCGCCCTCAAGGTGCCGGACACGGTCCTGGTGCTCGGCTGGGAGATGAACGGCACCACCTACACCCACCGCTGCGGACCGGACCCCGAGGCGTGGAAGGCGTACTGGAACCGGATCGTCACCACTATGCGCGCGGTGCCCGGCCAGAAGTTCCGGTTCGACTTCGCGCCGAGCCGCGGCCGGGACGCCGTGCCGTGGACGCAGTGCTACCCGGGGGACTCCACCGTCGACATCATCGGCATGGACTCCTACGACCAGCCGCGCGGCATGTCCTTCGACGAGCAGGTGAAGGAGCCCTACGGCCTCCAGGCCCACGTCGACTTCGCCAAGGCGCACGGCAAGCCCGTCTCGTACCCGGAGTGGGGGCTGTTCCGCAACGGCGACAACGCCGCGTACATGCGGCGCATGCTCGCCTGGATGGACGAGCACCGGCCGGTGTACAACACCGTCACCGACTACTGCCCGCACGGCGTCTGGCAGTGCGACGACAATCCCCGCTCCACCGCCGTCTACCGGTCCGTGCTCTACGGCCGCACCGACGGGCCCGAGGAGCCGGGCACCCCCACCGCGCCGCCCGTGCCCCCGGCGCCGTCCACCGCGCCGGAGCCCCCGGCCGACTGCTCGCCGCTGGAGCTGGGTGACTGGGTGGAGCACTGGCTCGGCGGGAAGCTGTGCCTGCGCCTGGACTGGTACGCGCGCAACGAGTAGCGGCGCGCGGCGGGGGCGGTCGCGGTGCCGGTCAGGTGGTGCCGGCACCGTCGTCCTCCCTCCGCCGTGCCCGCCGCAGCAGCTCCTTGCCCCGCCGCCGCGCGGCCGCGTCGCACAGGGCCGCCGCGAGCAGCGGGGCCGTGCGGCGGCGGGCCAGCAGCAGCCGCTGGTTCGGCACCGGGTCGGGGCGCCAGCGGTGCTTGTAGGGCTCGTCGCCCCGCAGCAGGCTCAGCGTGGAGCGCCCCGGCGCGCGGGCGTACCCGGCGCACGCGTCCAGCAGCATCACCGCGACGTCCGCCTTGCGCTCCCGCAGCCGGGGATGGGCACCGTACAGGTAGCCGCCGGCCAGTCCGGGGGACAGCAGCGTCAGGTCCACGGCCACCACCTCGTCGTCCATCCGGAACTCGGTGACCACCGCGTCCCCGGACCGCACCATCGGCCCCGCCGCCCGCACCAGGTGCTCGCGGAAGCGGGGGCGCAGGTGCTCGCCGGTCACCTGCCGTCCCCGCCACTGCAGCCGGTGCAGTTCGAGGAGGCGCCGTACCGCCGTGTCCGCCTCGTCGGGCAGGACCGGCCGGCTCTTGACGCCGAGCGAGTCCAGCCGCCGGAGCTGGGCGCGGACCCGCTGCCGGGCCTTGGCCGAGGGCAGCCGGGCGACCAGTTCGTCCAGCGGGAGGGCGGGCAGTTCCAGGCACAGGGAGTCGGCCAGCCGGCGCCGGGGCCCGCGCCAGCACGCGTAGACCCGTTCGGCGGCGGCGCCCGGCCGTACCTCGCGCAGGTCGACCAGCGCGGTGCGGGCCGCCGCCGCGAGCCCCGCGCCGAGGGCGGTCACGGCGTCCCGGCCGTGTCCGTCGTCCAGCAGCACGTCCCCGTAGTCCGAGATCGCCCCGCCCAGCGGCACCAGCGCGGGCACCGGGCGCCGTACGAGCATCAGCGGGGCGGCGGCGACCAGTTCACGCCCGGCGCGGGCCAGCACCACCCGCAGCCGGCCGGGCGAACCGTACGAACGCCACCAGGAGTGCAGCCAGGCGTGGCTCTGGAACGCGGTGGCGGCGGCGCACCGGCCGTGGAGCCGACGCCACTCGGGGGCCAGCGCGGCGAAGGCGGCCGCGTCGGTGACCAGTTCGACGGTGTGGCCGGGCGGCGGCACGCGCGGCCCCGGCGGTTCCGGGTACGTCACAGCGGTCCGCGGCCGTCGGCCGCCGACGCCGGTTGGGGCACGGCCGCCGCCGCACCGCCGGGCTCCCGGCCGGCCCGGCGCGGCCGGACCAGCAGGGCGAGGCCGCCCAGCAGACCGCCCGCGCTCGCGCCCACCAGGCCGGTCAGGGCCGCGGACGGCGAGGACGACTCGGTGGGCTCGGTGGCCCGGGCGAACTGGCGCAGCTCCACGTGGGTGTCGTCGGCGGAGTCCGTCGCGTGCCGGGTCAGGGCGCGGGCCACGGCGTTGGCCATGTCGGCGGCCTGTTCCGGGTCGGCGGAGGTGGCCGTGACCGAGACCATCGGCGCGTCCGGCGAGGTCGCGGTGCGCACACCGCGTTCCAGGGTCGCCACCGGCACGTGGGCCCACATCTGGGCGTCCGCGAGCACCGCGAGCTGGGTGGCGACCCTGCCGTACGCCTGCGCGAAGCCCAGCGCGGCGGCGGGGTCGGAGCCGTCGGCGGGGACGGCGACGACGTAACTGGTCGCCGTGTACCGCGGGGTGGCGAGCAGGCCGTACCCGGCGCCGAGCAGCCCGCCCGCGAGGACACCGGCCGCGAGCGGGGACCAGGCGGGCAGCGAGCGCAGGCGGCGCAGGGAGCGGCGCCCGGCGCGGCGCAGGGCGGTCCGGGCGCGGTCCCGGCGTGCGGGCGGTGAGGGGGGTGAGGGCTCGGGGTCCGTCGCGGGTCCGGCCGTCGCGGGTCCGGCCGGGGACTGGGTGAGGGGCTCGGTCATGCGGAACTGACTCCCTGGGGTGCCGGGGACGGGGGCAGCGGATGCGTGAGCGTGGTCGCGTACACGTCCATCAGCCGGGCGGCGCTGCGGGTGACGCAGTAGTGCCGGGCCGCCTCGGGCGCGGTGCGCGTGCCGGGGACCGGGCCGCCCGAGGCGCGCGTCTCGGCGAGGGCGCGTGCGAACTCCCCGGCGCCGCCGCCGACCCGCCGTGCCCCGGGCGCGGAACCGGGCGGCAGGTCCTCGATCGCCGGGCAGGAGGCGTACAGCACCGGCAGCCCGGACGCGAGCCCCTCCACGGCGGCCAGGCCGAAGGCCTCCTCCGGCGACGGCGAGGCGAGGACGTCCATCGCGGCGGTGAGCGCGGGCAGGTCGGGGCCGGGGGAACCGTCGGGCAGGTAGGGGCGCTCGCCGGTGAGCAGCACGCGGTCGGCGACCCCGGCCTCGCGGGCGGTGCGGCGCAGCAGGTGCTCCTCGGGCCCGCCGCCGACCAGCAGCAGCCAGCAGTCCGGCGGCAGCAGGGCCAGGGCGCGGACCAGTACGTCGAAGCGCTTGGCCGCCGCCAGCCGGCCGATGCCGCCGACGACGTACGCGCCCTCGGGCAGGCCGAGGCGGCGCCGGGTGCGCAGCCGGCGGACCGGGTCGAAACGGAAGCGGTCCAGGTCGATGCCGTTGGGGACGACCTCGATGCGGGGCGCGGGCACCCCCCAGCGCCGCAGCCGGTCGGCGACGGTGGGGGAGACGGCGACCGTCGCGCTGCCGAGGCGTTCCCCGGCCAGGTACAGGGCCCGCACGGCCGGGGTGAGGGGGCGGCCCTCCATCTGGGAGTCGCCGAGGGAGTGCTCGGTGGCGACGACCGCGCGCACCCCGGCCAGGCGGGCCGCGACGCGGCCGTAGAGGCAGGCGCGGTAGAGGTGGGTGTGCACGAGGTCGTAGCCGCCGGTGCGGATGAGGCGGGCCAGTCGGGGCAGCGCGGCCAGGTCGCGGTTGCCGGTCATGCCGAGGTGGACGACGTGCACGCCGTCGGCCAGCAGGCCCTCGGCGACCGGTCCCGGGTTGGTGAGGGTCACGACGTCGCAGTCGACGGGCAGGTGCCGCAGCAGCAGCCGCAGTTGCTGCTCGGCGCCGCCGACGCCGAGACCGGTGATGATGTGCAGGGCCTTCACGTCCGCCACCTCACACCCCGGCCGCGGCCCGGCGGCGCAGGCGGTGCAGCCGCGTCTTCAACAGCAGCCGTACGGGGGTGTCCCGCTGGCCCACGTGCACGCGGGGCAGCGCGTACGGGCCGGTCAGCGGGCCGGGGTCGATGGCGCAGGCGTAGCCGTACCCGGCGGCGCGCACGGCGTCGGCGGCGCGGGCGTCGACCGTGCCGTACGGGTAGCAGAAGCCGGTGACCGGGGTGCCGGTCAGCTCCGCGAGCCGCGCCCTGCTCCCGGCGGTCTCGGCGGCCAGCGTGGCGGCGTCCGCCGTGGTGAGGTCGGTGTGGGTGAGACCGTGCGAGCCGATCTCGATCCCCTCGGCGGCGGCGCGGCGGATGCCGTCGGCGCCCAGCAGCGGCTTGCGCGGGCCCAGCGGGTCCCACGCGTTGTCGCCGCCGAGCCGTCCCGGCAGCACGAAGAGGGTCGCCCCGCAGCCCCAGCGGCGCAGGCGCGGCAGCGCGTGCTCGACGAAGTCGGCGTACCCGTCGTCGAAGGTCAGCCCCACCAGGTCCCGGCCACCGCCCCTGGCGCGGGCGGCCAGCAGCTCGGCGACCGGCACCCCGCGCAGCCCGCGCCGCCGCAGCCAGCCGAGCTGCGCGTCCAGCCTGGCGGGCGTGACGGTGATGCGGTACGGGTCGTCCGAGCAGTCGCCGACCGAGTGGTACATCGCGATCCAGGGAACGGTGGCGGGCCGGGCGTCAGCGGTCGTTGCGGAAGGGAAAGCGGAAGCGTGAACGGCCATGCGGGTGCCTTTGCGTGACGGGGTGGCGGACGGAGCGGACGGAGCGGACGGGACGGGCCGGCCTCGGGGCGGGGGCGAGGTCCCGGACGCCCAGGGCCAGGCAGAGGACGACGAAGACACCGCCGACGGTGGCGGCGCCGATGGTCAGCGACAGGGCGGCCGACGGGGTTCCGGCGCCGGTGACCGCATCGGCGGCCAGGGCGCCCGCGCCGGTCGCCACGGCCGCCGCCAGCACCGGCCGGCCCAGGTCGCCCAGGACCCGCCGGACGCGCACCGGCACGCTGCGCGGGCCCATCCCGGCGAGGAGCAGGGCGGCGGTGACGGTGATGCCGGCGGCGTTGGCGGCGGCGATGCCGCGCACGCCCCACGGGCCCACCGCCGGGGCGCCGGCGACGGCGGTGACGACGACACCGGCGGCCATCGCGGCGAAGGGGTACCAGGAGGCGCGGCCCGCCGAGAAGTAGGAGCGGGACAACGCGCCCACCACGGTCTGCCCGAGCAGCCCGAGCGCGTACACGCGCATGACACCGGCGGTCGCCACCGTGTCGTCCGCCGTGAACGCGCCGCGCTGGAAGAGCAGGTGGACGATCTGCGGAGCGCAGGCGACGACGGTGGCCGCGCCGAGCAGCACCAGGCAGGCCGCCAGTGCCACGTCCCGCTCGACCCGGTCGCGGGCCCGCTCCGTGTCGCCGTCGGCCAGCGCGCGGGCCACCACCGGGAAGGTGACCGTGCACAGCATCAGCGACAGGGTCATCGGGATCTGGGCGACCTTCTGCGCGTAGTTCAGGTGCGAGATGGCGCCGGAGGGGAGACCGGAGGCCAGGAAGCGTTCGATGAGGACCTGGGACTGACGGCACAGCGCGAACAGCAGGACGGTGGCGAACAGGGCGAGCGCGAGCGGCCGGGCGGGCCCGTCGTCGGGCAGCGTCACGGTCCGGACGCCCTCCCGGCGCCGCAGCCGGCCCAGCAGCGACGGCAGTTGGGCCGCCACCATCAGGGCCCCGCCCACCGCGACCCCGGCCGCCGCCGCGCGCACGCCCCAGCGCCCGCCGAGCACGTACATCACCGCGATGATGCCGGTGTTGTAGGCGACGTAGATCGCCGCCGGCGCCGAGAACCGCCGGTGCGCCCGCAGCGCGGCGCTGCAGTACCCGGCGAGCCCGAAACTGACGACGCAGGTGGCGGTGAGCCGGGTGCAGTCCACGGCGAGGGCCCGGTCGGGCAGCCCCGGCGCCAGGGCCCGCACCAGCACCGGTGCGGCGACCGCGACCAGGACACCGGCGGCGGTGAAGGCCGCCGCCAGCCGGGGCAGCGTCGAGGCGACCAGCGCGCGCACCGGGTCCCCGCCCACGCCCCGGGCGCGTCTGGCCAGGGCCAGGCTGAACATCGGGACCAGCGCGAAGGCCAGCCCGTCCTCGATGAGCAGCGTCGCCGCGAACTCCGGCACCGTCCACGCCACCAGGAACGCGTCCGTCTCGCCCCCGGCCCCGAACAGCCGGGCCAGCGCCTGGTCCCGCACCAGCCCGAGCACCGACCCGGCGACCGACAGCACGGCGGTGACCATCGCGGCCCGCGCCAGGAAACGCCCCGAGGACCGGGCCTCGGCGGGGGGCGCGGTCCCGGCGGGCGCCGGAAGGGCCGGGTCGCCGGGGCCGCCCCGGACGGGGTCCCAGGGCGGGGGCGGGGGCTTGGGAC
>NZ_JOGV01000091.1:0-8286 GCF_000721365.1 Streptomyces sp. NRRL F-5650
CTCCAGCGTCCCGCAAGCACCGGGACTGTTATCAAGGAATCCACAACACCCCAGCTCAAGCCACCCTCACCACACCAACTACGAACCTCGGAATCACAGGTGAGCTCCACGTCCTGGGCCAGCAGGGACACGGTCACCGCGCGGATCATGCGCACCCGCGGGTGCGCCCCGGCGCCGGGGCCGGCCGGATGGGCGGTCCTTACGAGCTCGTGGAGGAGCCGTCCGAGCAGGTGGTCCGGCAGCCGGGCGGCTTCCGCGTGCTCTACCTGGGCGTAGTTGTCCGGGTCGTCGAGGAGGACCCGCAGAAGGGGCGTCGCGGTGGTGTCGAGCTGGTCCCTGGCGGTGCCGGCGTACTCGGCCAGGGCGACGCGGTGGTAGCGGGCGCCGGCGTGCTCGGCGTCGACGGTGGCTCTCAGCAGGAGCTCGGCCGCGAGGACCCAGTCACGGTCCCTGTCCGGCCGGGGGACCGCCACCGCCCATTCCGCCGCCAGGCGCAGCGTCTGTCCCTCCCGCCAGCCGGCCGGCTCTCCCGCCGGGCGGCTGGCGATCTGCCTGGCGAGCGCCGCTCGCACCAGCGCCGTCGGAACCATGCTCGTGTCGCGGCCGGCCAGGCGCAGCACCACGTCCAGCGCCGGCCGGCCTGCGGCCGCGACCGCCTCGGCGTGCTCGGCGAGCCAGGCGCCGGCGGTGGGCGGGTCGGTTGCGGCGAGGTGCTCGAGGAACGCGGCGGCCGGCCACACACCGCCGGCCGGCGCGTCGGGCAGCAGCAGATGCGGTGCGTGCTGCTGCAGGAGCGCAAGCCAGGCGGGGGCGGGGCGGGAGCGGAAGAAGAACGCGGTGGCGCGCGGGTCCGCCCATCGGGCCAGCTCCAGCGCGTGTTCCGGGCCCGGCCGGGTGAGGGCGGTGAGTTCGAGGACTCTCGCGGCGCGGCCGGGCAGTGGCACCAGCAGCTCTCGGGCGGCGGCGAGGACCTCGGTGTACAGGCGGGCCGCGCGGCCGGCCTCGGCCGCGGCGCCGTGCAGGGTGCCCGACGTCTTGCCGTACACCTCGCCCCACACGCCCAGGGCCTCTTCCTGGGCGGCTCCGAGCTTCACTCCCATCAGCCGCTCGGCGATCCTTGCGGCCCGGCCGCGGTGGTAGCCGCCCGGCCGGGCCAGTTGCCCGCGCAGCACCCCGGCAGCCGTGCTGACCCGCTCCCACGCCTCCTCAGCACCCGCGGCGTCGGCGGCAGTGGTGAAAGCCGGTGTACTCACGTCGGGCACGGCGTTGTCCCGGCCGGCCTGAGCGGCGCTGGTGGCGACTCGCGGGGTGGGAAGGGCGTCAACGGCGTCGAGCAGGCCAGCGGCTGCGGACTTCAGGCCCACGGGCGTGGCCGGGGCGCCCGGCAGACTCAGCAGCGCGTCCGCGGCGCCCCGCAGACATGACTCCGCGACCTCTCCCGGCCGCTCCAGGAAGGTGCCGACCAGGATCTGGCGCGCGTCCCGCAGCAGGCCCAGCGCCCGCACCCCCGGCTCGCCCTGCGCGGTCAGCGCCGCGGCCAAGGTCTCGTCGATCTCCGGCGTCTGCGGCTGGGGCCGTTCGTCCCCGCTTTCCGGCGGCTTGGTGTTCACCGGTGCACCGTAGAGCCTGCTGGCTGGCGCCCGCGGTGAAATGGGACAGTCCGGCGCGGGGGGTCGGGTTGCAGGAGCGCGTTACACGGTTCCGCCTTAGCTCCAGGGACGCCACCGCCAGCGTCTGGCCTCGGGAGGCTCGCGCCTTCCGGCAGGGGGCTCGTCCTGTTCTCCTCCGGGGTGGGTCTGGCCGAGCCACGGCGGCCCGTACGGCTGGCCAGTCTTGCGCGCGTTCGGGCGACTGCTGCGTGTACATCCAGCGATGGGGACGCATGCTGCAGACGGCGGGCCCAGAGCGTACGGGCCCGGGTGGGCCGGACCCTGTCGTCCGGGCGGCGGCCGCTCAGCTGATCGCGTGGACGCGGGTGTCGATGGGCGGGGGCAGGGTGCGCAGTCGCTCGGTCAGGCGGTGGGTGGTCGCTCCTCGCGCGGACAGCCTCGAGTTGCTGGAGTCGGGTGCGTGCGGTGGGGCGCAGCTGTGCGGCCGGAGGACGTCGTGCCCGCGCTGTGCGTGCCCTGCGGGCCTGCGGGGCGTCGCGGGCTTCAGCGTGCGCGAGGGCCCGGGAGGCTGCGGCATGCCCGGGCGTGCCGGGGGCGTGGAAGGGGCCGTCCGTGACGGTGGGCGGCCCCTTCTTGAGCGCCGGGCGCGCATCACCGTGCCGGGCGGAGGGTTCCCTGTTCGCGTCGGTTTGCGGCCAGTAGCGGTTCAGGGGGCTCGGGTCCGAGGCTGCGGCGGGGCCCCCAAGTCCTTGGGGGCCCCGCCGCGGTGTCGGCGTCCGAGTCGGAGGGCAGCATCTTTCCTGACGGGGTGGTGCGGCAAGTCCGGTTGAAACACCGGCGGACTGGTCGGCGGGCGTGGGTGTACGGAAGGGGCCGGTCGCGGGCGTTTGGGTGGGCTGCAGGGAGATTGGCTGTCCGGAACACCCACGGACCAAGAAACCGGCATAAAGAACTTCCGTCCTTTTTAGGGTGAGCGAGAGCACTCCTGGGCGTGCCATCCTCTTCGGCACCGGAGGAAGGCAGCCATCAACTGCCGTCCGCAGGTCCGGTTTTGCGGCCAGTAGCACGTTCAGCGCGCGGGCTGCCGGATCCCGAGTGCGGGGCGGCGGCCCGGCACCCCGTCCGGAGGTTCCCGTCACCGTGTCCCCGTACCACCCCCGAGTCGTTCCCTCGTCCGGTCCGGACCGTCCCACCGCCCGTCCGGCAGGCCCCGCACAGGTGTGCGGAATCGTCGTCTTCCCCGTCGTGGGGGCCGCCCTGTGCGTGCACGGCATGCCCGTGAGCGACGTGCTCGGCCTGCTTGCGGGCTGCGGCGTGATCGGTGCCGTCACCACCGCGGTCGCCGGAGGCGGCAGGGCCCTGCTGTCCGCAGTAGCCGGCGCAGCGGTCCGCGCGGCCGCCGGCACCGAGCACGGCGCCCGGTAGAAGGGGGGATGCCATGAACCCGCCTCCCGGCCGGGGCAGCACCCCGGCTCCCGGCCGCCACCACCTGCGCCTCGTCGGCCACCTGATGAGCCTCAAGGAGCGCAGCGGCTGCAGTTACGCCCGGCTGGCGTCCAACTCCCGCACCGCGGGCGGCACTGACGGCGCCGGCTCCGTCTCGGCGACCACGCTCAAGCGCGTGGTGGACCTCGCCCAGGGGGTGCCGGTCGAGCGGGCCGTCACCGCGTACGTCCGCGCCTGCGGCGTCGGCGGCGAGGAGGAGGCCCTCAGGCTCTGGCGGGCTGCGCGTGCCGAGAGCCGCGGCCGTCTCCGCCGTCTGCGGGCGCCGCACGTGGACGGTATCCGTACCCGGGCCGACCTGGCCGCGGCCCTGGCCGCCGCCTATGAACACGCCGGCGCCCCTGTCCTGCGCGTCCTCCAGGCGCGCGCCGCCGACGCGGGAATTGCCGGGCACGTGCTTCTGCCGCTGACCACGGTCTGGCGTACCGCCGGGCGCAGAGGTCTGCCCGCCACCTGGAAACAGTGCGCGGCATTCCTGCGCGGCTGCGGTGTCCCCGCCCGGCACATGGGTCGCTGGGAGGAGGCGTGGGAGCGCGCTGTTGCCGGCCGCACGGCGGTGCGGGGCCGTTCTCTGTCCCGCCCTGCGCCAGGGGCCCTGGTTCGCCGCGGCCGGACGCCTTCCCCCGTCATCAACTGGACGCCTGAGCTGGAGCAGTCGCTGATGACGCTCGCGAAGGCGTTGGCTATCTGCGCCGAGGACGTGAAGCCCATGACGGACAACATGGCGAGGACGGCCGTGATGGTGGGGAAGACCGTGGGCGGCCTGCAGCTGGAGAGATCGGGCATGGTCGCGGTCAATGCGCTGTCGGCCCTGCTGCACTCGCTGGAGTCCACCGCTCGTCTCAACGGCCTCGGTCCGTCCTCCTCGGTCAACGGGCACTTTCCCCCGGCGGTGCAAGGGGGTGGGGCCTTGGCCCCGGGGGCGGGGTGACGGGTCCCGTGCCGCTGGCCAGCGCGCTTGCAGGGCGCCGCGGACCGGTACCTGGGCCGCCGGACAGCGGCGCCGCCTGCCACGCTCCCGGTCCTGGTCATCGCCAGCCGTGGTCTCGGCCGCGCCCTCCCGGCCCTGCACGGGCTTCCCGCGTGGATGTCGCCTGTACGTGACACTTCTGTCAGCCCAGCACGACATTTTTTGTCAGCTCAGCACGACATTTCTCGCTGTTGTGTCCCCCTTGAGGGGACACAACACGCCCCTGCAGCCGCGTCCGTGATCCCTCCTGGGTAGCTCGGCGTGCGGCGGCCTACATCACATGGTTGTCCGGTGCTGTGTGGTGGGCGCGGCCAGCAGGCGGTCCATGCGGTCCTGGTAGCGGTGGAGGTCTTCGGCCCAGCCGGGGACGAGGAGGTACTGCACGGTGCTCAGGGTGATCGCGGCCTCCCCCAGCCGGCCGGCGGGGGCGATGCCTCCGGCGCGGACCCACTGGTCCCACATCACGTCGTCCATCAGCACGGTCAGCATCCCGGCGTCGGCCCGTTCCAGGAGCAGTTTCGTCAGCGTGGAGGAGGCCTTGGTGCATGCGCGGACCGCCTCGCACAGCAGGTGTGCATTTGCCTGCTCGAGGGCGTGGACCAGTCCGGGCAGTCCGTGAGCCAGGGGGGAGATGGTGTGCAGGTCGGTTCCGGCGTGGTCGGCGGCGAGGTGGGCGGCGGTGATGCGGTCGAGCTGTTCGGGCGGGCCGGTCCACACGCTGCGCCAGGCATCGGTGAGTTCTTCGGGGCTGACGTCGGCCGTGCCGCCGGTCAGCAGCCGGGCGCCGATCCGGATCAGGGCGGCGTCGAAGGGGTTGGACACCGTGCGGGGTTCGGGCAGGGTGATGCCCGCGGGGCCGGCGTGGGGTGCGCAGGAGGCCGTCCAGGTCCCGTCCGATGGCGCGCCGCCCCCGCAGTAGCAGTTCGGCAAGGTTCTGGCGGGTTTCGAAGGCGGTGTCGCTGTCGCCGTGCGGGATCTGGGCGAGGGTTAAGCCTGCTTGGCGCAGGGGCAGTTGGATGGTCCGGATCAGGGCCTGGCGCAGCAGTGCGGCGGTCTGTTCGGTGTCGTCGATTGCCCAGAACGTCCAGCCGATCCATCTGATGCCGCGGCCTGGCCTGGAGAGGGCGGCGAGCCATGCGGCCCGGTGGACGATGTCGGGGCGCAGTGCGCTGGTTGCGGGGTCACTCCACTGGTCGGTGGGGGCCAGCCAGCGCTTGGCGCGCCAGCGTTCGAGCTGGTGGCAGGTGGCGGTCAGTCCCAGCCGGTCGATCTCGGCGGCCAGGGCGAGTTCTGCGGCGGTGGGCGGGGTGCGGGTCATGGTCGGCTCCTGCTGTCCGGGCCAGGCGACGGCGTAGACGGCGGCTGCGGTCGTGACGGCGCTGGTCCACTGTTGGCTCCGGGCGGCCAGCACGGCGGTGGCGGTCACCAGCAGCCACAGCAGGGCCCGACGGGCGGCATCCGGCCCGGGCTGTCGCGTTCTGTTCACGGTCGGTCTCCTTTCGTGCCGGCCCCCGGGTGGGGGCGGCGCTTCTATCTGGTCACACTGGCCGAGCGGGGACGGGCAGAACCTCGCGGGGTTGCCAACGGTTGGGTGAACAGTGGTGCATTGGCTGGGAGTTGGCCTGCGAGTGGTGGGTGCGGGCAGTGACGTCCGTGTGCCTGGACGCGTTCCAGTCGTGTGATCTTGTCGTTCTACGCGCGTCTTCTATGCGACTTGTCCGATTTACTGGGCGCCTGACAGACTTTTAGGGCACGTCAGTGGTCTCGGCGACCTGCCAGCCCCGTGCCGCCGTCGGCGGAGTGGGCGTGAGCCGTGCGCTGTGAAGTTCCGTTCTTTGTGCGGGGGTTTCGGCAGCGCGCCCAGTCTCCGGTGGTGGACTCGAAGGGGCAGACGGTCTTCGCCGGTGCGCGCGCTCAGTGCGTAGTGGTGACGGCGGCCCGTGCGGGTGCTCCTCGGAAAGGAGTGCTTGCGTCTCGGGTGCGTGTCGCACCCGTCAGAGCGTCGGATGCGTTCGTTCGCACCCGGGGTCATGAGGGCTTCCGGGAGAAGGACCGTCTTCCGCCGCCGAACCCGACGCGGCACGCGCCGCGCTGGGCCGGACGGCGGTGACCTGGCGTGCCCCGGCTCGTTGTCCCCGGTGGCGCGAGGCAGCCTCCCCCGCGGTTCCCGCGCCGACGGCGGGGCCCCGGTCCGGGCAATACCCGGGGCCCCGACGAGGCTGCTCGTAGGGTGCGGGCATGACCGACACGGCCAGACTCACCGCCCGGCAGACCAACCGGCTGATCACCGCTCTGCGGCATGGCCAGGCCCTTGACCTGGCCGCCGCCGACCTCGGCCTCAGCCTGCCCTCGGTGTGGGCCACCGCGCGGACGAACACCCGTCTGACGATCGCCCTGGTCGGCCGGGACCCCGACGCACCCCAGGAGCACAGTCGGACGCTGCGCGCCGACTTCCTGCGGCTGCTCGCTCTCGGCGTCCCGCCCAGCCGGGCCGAGCTGATCCTCGGCTCCACCAGCTTCAGCGGCTGGAGAGGGGACGACCCTGCGTTCGCCCAAGCCTGTGACGCGGTCAGCAACTCCGCAGCGCCGTACGTGCACACGGGGCAGATCCGACTCACGCCTGCGCGTGTGGCCCGGTTTCTGGAAGCACTGGGCAAGCCGAAGGCGACCCTTGTGGCGGCCGCCGCGGCGGCTGGTGTGACCCCGGCGGCGATCTACCAACGGCGCCGCCGGGACGAAGCGTTCGCCAAGGCCATGGACGAGGCCAGAGCTATGGCCCGTAGCTGATGGGCGTGAAGGCCGACGGCATCGTGACGATGCTCGACTCCCTCGAGCGGGCCCTGGCCACCCAAGCGAACCCGCTCTGTCCGACCCCTTGGGTAAGGTGCCCTCCTCGGACGGCCGGAGCCCCGCGAAGCGCGGCGTTGCCGCCGTCACGGCGATCCTGGGGGGATCCATGCGGGCAAGAATTGTCCTACGGCGGTACATGAGTGCGGGCCTCGCCGCGGCCGTGCTGGCACTGGGAGGGACCGGGGTCGCGGGTTCCGCGACCGAGGCGCGGGCGGCGGAGCCGCAGCAGCGCATCGTGTACACGGAATCGGCGACCGTCGACGGCGTGCTGACGTTTTCTCTGGTGTCGATGAACGCCGACGGTTCCGACCGGCGGACCCTGGTGCCGACCGGAGACGGACTGCCGCGGGGCAAGTACGTCAGCCCGGTCTTCTCGCCCGACGGGCGGCACCTGGCGTTCATCAGCGAGGACGGGTTCGGGGACATCTGGGTCGCCGAACCCGACGGCAGCGGGGCACGGCCCGTCGTCATGGACGTCCAGGACCCCGACGGGTGGTTGGACCAGCTCGCCTGGGGCCCGAACGGCGACATGCTCTACCTGGGCTTCCAGTCCAAGCCCGGCCACGACCGCCGCCGGCTGATGAAGGTCAACCTCGACGGCAGCGGACTCGACTACGTGCTGCCCGACCAGCCGTACGTGTTCGACGGCCAGCCCTCGGTCGCCCCGAACGGCGTGCTGGCCTTCCTCCGCGGCTCCACCATCCAGGTCTACGACCCGCGCCAGGGCGGTACGCCCACCCCGCTGACCTCGGGCCTCCAGCCCGCGTACTCGCCCGACGGCACCAAGCTCGCCTTCACCCGGCAGGCGGCGTCGAGCGGGCCGCAGGTATTCGTACGCGACCTGGCCAGCGGCAAGGAGACCCAGATCACGGACGACTCCGGCGGGGTGATCTACCCGTCCTGGTCGCCCGACGGCAACCAGCTCGCCTACCTCGCCGGCGGCACGGACATGCGTCTCACCGTCCATTCCGCCACCGCTGCCGGGGGCCCGGGCACAGCGATCACGAGCGATGACGTGCAGGGCAACGGACGTCCCGCCTGGGTCATCCCCGCCCGCACTTCCAGCCCCAGTGACCTGACGGGTGACGGCAGGCCGGACCTGGTCGCCCGCGACACTGCAGGCGTCCTGTGGCTATACCAGGGGACGGGCAGCACGTCCGCTCCGTTCGCGACCCGCACAAGGATCGGCGGCGGCTGGAACACCTACAACTCGTTGACATCCGCCGGTGACCTGACGGGTGACGGCAGGCCGGACCTGGTCGCCCGCGACACTGCAGGCGTCCTGTGGCTATACCAGGGGACGGGCAGCGCGCCCGCTCCGTTCGCGACCCGCACAAGGATCGGCGGCGGCTG
>NZ_JOGV01000092.1:0-7790 GCF_000721365.1 Streptomyces sp. NRRL F-5650
CGACAGTCCCGCCGAGGCCAGCGCCTGCCGGATCACCCGCTGCTGCGACGGACCGTTCGGCGCCGTCAACCCGTTCGACGCACCGTCCGAATTGACCGCCGACCCCCGCACCACCGCCAGAACCCGGCACCCCGACCGACGCGCCCGCGACAACCGCGACAACACCAGCACACCAACACCCTCACCCCACCCCGTACCGTCGGCGCCGTCGGCGAACGCCTTGCAGCGCCCGTCCGGAGCCAGCCCCCCTTGACGGGCGAACACCGCCGGCGAGGGCCAGGTCGCACTCGCCGTTGCGCAGGGACTGCGCCGCCAGGTGCAGCGCCACCAGGGAGGACGAGCACGCCGTGTCCACCGTCAGCGCGGGCCCCTCCAGACCCAGCGCATAGGCGATCCGCCCCGACAGGACACTGCCGACGGCGCCGGTGAGGGCGTAGTCCTGGCCGCCCTCCAGGGTGGCGACCAGGGTGCTGTAGTCGTGCGAGCCGGCGCCGACGAAGACGCCGGTGCGGCTGCCGCGCAGGGAACCGGCGTCGACCCCGGCCCGCTCCAGCGCCTCCCACGACGTCTCCAGCAGCAGCCGCTGCTGCGGGTCCATCGCCAGCGCCTCACGCGGCGAGATCCCGAAGAACGCCGCGTCGAAGTCGGCGGCACCCTCCAGGAAGGCGCCGGTCGGGGAGAAGGCCGCGTCGGGGGCGATGTCCCAGCCCCGGTCGGTGGGGAAGCCCCCGACGCCGTCGCCGCCGGACGCGAGCAGCTTCCAGAACTCCTCCGGGGTGGTCGCGCCGCCGGGGTAGCGGCAGGCCATCGCCACGATGACGACCGGGTCGTCGTCCCCGGAGTCCGCGGCGCGGTCCGCGGGGACGGCCGGTGCCGTGGTCTCGGCCTGGGCCCGCTCCGTGCCGAACAGCAGGGTCCGCAGCGCATCGGCCGCCGCACGGGGCGTGGGATGGTCGAAGACGAGGGTGGCGGGCAGCCGGACCCCGGTGGCCGCCACCAGGCGGTTGCGCAGGTCGACGGCGGTCAGCGAGTCGAAGCCCAGCTCCTTGAAGGGCTTGGAGGGGCTGACGGAGTCGGCGCCGTCGCGGTGCCCGAGGGCCAGGGCGGCGGCGGCACGGACCAGTTCGAGCAGTTCCCGGTCGCGCTCACCGGCCGGCAGGTGGGCCAGGCGGGCGGTGAGGCCGGACTCCTCGGGGCCGGGCGCGGCCGGAACGGCGGGGACGGCCTCGGGGATCGTGTCGAGCAGGGGGCGGTGGCGGGCCGCGGTGAACGTCGCGGCGAAGCGGGCCCAGTCCGTGTCGGTGACCGTCAGGGTGGTCTCGTCGTGGTCGAGGGCCTGCTGGAGCGCGGTGACGGCCAGGTCCGGGTCCATCGAGCGCACGCCGCCGCGGGCCAGTTCGCGGGCGAGGCCGGCGTCGACCATGCCGCCGCCGGCCCAGCCGCCCCAGGCCACCGAGGTGGCGGTGAGGCCGCGGCGGCGCCGGTCGGCGGCGAGGGCGTCGAGATAGGCGTTGGCCGCCGCGTAGCCGCCCTGGCCCGCGCTGCCCCAGACCGCGGCACCGGAGGAGAACAGCACGAAGGCGTCCAGGTCGTGCCCGGCGAGCAGTTCGTCCAGGTGCCGGGCGCCGAGGGTCTTGGCGGCGGCGACGTCGGCGAGCCCACCGAGGGTGGCCTCGGCGAGCGGGACGTCGTGGCTGACGCCCGCGGTGTGGAAGACGGCGTGGACCGGGAACGACTCGGGTACGTCGTCCAGGACGGCGGCGAGCCGGCCGCGGTCGGCGACGTCGCAGGCGGCGACCGTCACCTCGGCGCCCAGGGTGCGGAGTTCGGCGGCGAGTTCGGCGGCGCCCTCCGCGTCGGTGCCGCGCCTACTGGTCAGCAGCAGGTGGCCGGCGCCTTCGCGGGCGAGCCTGCGGGCCACCCGGGCGCCCAGCGCGCCGGTGCTGCCGGTGACCACGACGGTGCCGTCGGGCCGGGGGCGCCAGGAGCGGGGGGCGGGGCCGTCCGGCAGGGGTGCGCGCACCAGTCGGCGTACGTAGGTGCCGCTGGGGCGCAGGGCGTACTCCTGCTCGGTTCCGGCGGCGGTGAGTACGGCCCGCAGTTGCTCCGCGGTGTCCTCGTCGGGTGCGGCGGGCAGGTCGACCAGTCCGCCCCAGGCGGCGGGGGTCTCCAGTCCGGCGACCCGGCCCAGTCCCCAGAGCGGGGCCTGCCCCGGCGCGGTGACCGGGTCCTGGCCGCCGGTGGCGACGGCGCCGCTGGTCAGGCACCACAGGGGTGCGTCGATCCCGGCCGTGCGCAGGGCGGCCAGCAGGGTCACCGTGCCGGCGAGGCCCGTCGGCAGGGCAGGGTGGTGCGGGTGGGGGCGGTCGGCGAGGCCCAGCAGCGACAGGACGCCGGTCCACGGCGTGTCCCGCGGGGTGCGCGGCCGGCCGGGCACGTCCTCCGGGCCGACCACGGTGACGGTGTCCTGCCCGAGGGCGTCCGCCGCCCAGCGGGTGAGGGGCGCCTCGGGGTCGTCGGTCACCAGCAGCCAGTCGCCGGGCGGGACGGCACCGGGGGGCGGGGCGGCAGGTGTCCAGGTGACGCGGTAGCGCCAGGTGTCGAGCGTCGCGGAGTCCTTGCGGCGTCGGCGCCAGTCGGACAGGGCGGGCAGCACCTCCCGCAGCGACTCGCCGTCCGGGAGGGCGAGTTCGGCCGCGGCGGCGCTCAGGTCGCCGCGCTCGACGGCCTGCCACAGCGTCTCGTCCGCGCCGTCGGCGGCCGGGCCGGCCGGCCGCGGGGCGGGCTCGGGCCAGAACCGGGTGCGCTGGAAGGGGTAGGTGGGCAGGGCGACCGGGCGGTCCGCCGTGCCCGGGGAGCCGAGCACGGCCGTCCAGTCGACGGGCGCGCCCCGGACGAACGCCTCGGCCAGGGAGAGCGCGAACCGCTCGGGCCCGCCGTCGTCCCGGCGCAGGCTGCCCACCGCGGCGGCGGTGGCCCCGAGCGCGTCGGCGGCGTCCTGCACGGCCGGGACGAGTACGGGGTGCGGGCTCATCTCCAGGAACACGTCGTGGCCCTGGGCGAGGAGTTCCTCGGTGACCGGCCCGAACAGCACGGGCCGCCGGAGGTTGCGGTACCAGTAGGCGGCGTCGAGGCCCGCGGTGTCGAGCGGGGCGCCGGTGGTGGTGGAATGGAAGGGGATCGCCGCGGAACGGGGCGTGATGTGGGCGGCCAGTTCGCCCAGTTGGTCCTCGATCCGCTCCACGTGGGCCGAGTGGGAGGCGTAGTCGACGGGGATGCGGCGGGCCCGTACGCCGTCCGCCTCGCAGCCGGCGAGCAGTTCGGCCAGGGCCTCCGGGTCTCCGGCGACGACGGTGGAGTGGCGGCTGTTGTGGGCCGCGAGGGAGATCCGGCCCGCCCAGCGGGCGATGCGCTCCTCGGTGTCCCGCGGGGACAGGGCGACCGAGACCATGCCGCCGTGCCCGGACAGGTGCTCGCGGATGAGCCGGCTGCGCAGGGTCACCAGGGCGGCCGCGTCCTCCAGGGACAGGGCGCCCGCGACGCAGGCCGCGGCGATCTCGCCCTGCGAGTGCCCGACGACGGCGGCCGGTTCGACACCGCAGGACCGCCACAGGGCGGCCAGCGAGACGCTCACGGCCCAGGAGGCGGGCTGGAGCACGTCCACCCGGTCGAGGCCGGGGGCGTCGGCGGCCTGGTGGATCACCTCGGTCAGGGACCAGTCGGTGAGCGGGCGCAGCACCTGGTCGCAGCGCTCCATCCAGCGCGCGAACTCCGGTGCCGACTCCCACAGCCGGGCGGCCATGCCGGCCCACTGGGCGCCCTGGCCGGGGAAGACGAAGACGACGCGGCCGCGGGTGTCGGCGGTGCCGCGCACCACCCGGGGGTCGGCCTCGTCACGGGCGAGGGCGGCGAGGGCGGCGGTGTGCTCCTCGGAGCCGTCCGTGAGCAGTACGGCGCGCTCGGCCCAGACGCTGCGGGTGGTGACGAGTGACTGCGCGACGCCGGCCGGGTCCGCCGCCGTGGCCGTGGCGCGCAGCCGGTCCGCGAGTGCGGCGAGCGCCGGGCCGGAACGGGCGGTGAGCACCCAGGGCGGCACGCTGCCGTCCAGCGCGGGCGGCCGGGGGGCGGGGCCGGTGGCGGGTCCCGTGGCGGCGGGGGCGAGGGGGGCCTGCTCCAGGATGACGTGGGCGTTGGTGCCGCTGACGCCGAAGGCGGAGACGCCGGCGCGGCGCGGCCGGTCGACGTCCGGCCAGGGACGGGCCTCGGTGAGCAGCGCGACGGCGCCCTCGGACCAGTCGACCTCGGGGGTGGGGTGGGGGGCGTGCAGGGTCTTCGGCAGGTGCCCGTGCCGCAGGGCCGACAGCATCTTGAGTACGCCGGCCAGTCCGGCGGCGGCCTGCGTGTGCCCGATGTTGGACTTGACCGAGCCGAGGTGGAGCGGCCGGTCGGCGGGCCGGTCCTGGCCGTACGTGGCGAGCAGGGCCTGCGCCTCGATCGGGTCGCCCAGCCGGGTGCCGGTGCCGTGCGCCTCCACGGCGTCCACGTCGGCCGGCGCGCACCCGGCCTCGGCGAGGGCCTGGCGGATCACCCGCTGCTGCGCGGGGCCGTTGGGGGCGCTGAGCCCGTTGGAGGCACCGTCCTGGTTGACGGCGGTGCCCCGTACGACGCCCAGCACCTCGTGTCCGAGGCGGCGGGCGTCGGAGAGGCGTTCCAGGACGAGGGTGCCCGCGCCCTCCGCCCAGCCGGTGCCGTCGGCGTCGGGGCCGAAGGCCCGGCAGCGCCCGTCGGGGGACAGGCCGCGCTGCCGGGAGAACTCGACGAAGATCTCCGGCCCGGACATCACCGTCACACCGCCGGCGAGGGCGAGGTCGCACTCGCCGGCGTGCAGCGCCCGTACGGCCAGGTGCAGGGCGACCAGCGCGGAGGAGCAGGCGGTGTCGACGGTCAGTGCGGGGCCCTCCAGCCCGAGGGTGTAGGCGATGCGGCCGGAGAGCACGCTGGAGGCGGTGCCGGTCAGCACGTGCCCCTCAACGTCGGCGGAGTGCGGCAGCCGCGCGTAGTCCTGTCCGTTGGAGCCGACGAAGACGCCGGTACGGCTGCCGGCGAGGGAGGCCGGGACGATGCCGGCCCGCTCCAGCGCCTCCCACGACGTCTCCAGCAGCAGCCGCTGCTGCGGGTCCATCGCCAGCGCCTCACGCGGCGAGATCCCGAAGAAGTCCGCGTCGAAGTCGGCGACGCCGGTGAGGAATCCGCCCTCGCGGACGTAGCTGGTGCCGGGGGCGGCCGGGTCGGGGTCGTACAGGCCGTCGAGGTCCCAGCCGCGGTCCGCGGGGAAGGGGCCGATCGCGTCGCGGCCGTCGAGGACGAGCTGCCACAGGTCCTCGGGGGTTCGTACGCCGCCGGGGAACCGGCAGGCGGCGGAGACGACCACGACGGGGTCGTCGTGCGTGCGCGTTCCGTCCCCCGCCCGTCCGCCGGCGGGCGCGGGCCGGTCGCCGGGGGTCGCGGGGCGGCCGCCGGTGCGGACGGCGGCCAGGTGGGCGACGAGGCGGTCGGGCGTGGGGTGGTCGAAGATCAGGCTCGGGGGCAGCCGCCTGCCGAGCGCGGTGGCGAGCCGGTTGCGGAACTCGACGCCGATGAGGGAGTCGAAGCCGAGCGCCTTGAAGGTGCGGTCGCCCGCCGCCCGGTCGGTGGCCGCAAGACCCAGGACTGCCGCGATCTCGCCGGCGACCAGGTCGTGCAGGGCCTGGTGCAGCGCGTCGCCGTCGAGCCCCGCGAGCCGGTGGGCCGGCTCGGCGGTGCGCGGACCGGTGGCCCGGGGCCGGGCCTGCTCCGTCTCCGGGATACGGCGGAACAGGGGGTGCGGCCGGCCGGGGGCGAGCTGGGACGCGAACCGTTCCCAGTCCATGTCGGCGACGATCACGTCGCTCTCCCCGTCGGCGAGGACCCGGTCGAGCGCGGCGAGCGCGGCGGCGGGGTCGAGGGGGCGCAGGCCGGTGCGGGCCAGCCGGTCGCGGGCCGCCTGGGTGTCCCCCGCCATGCCCGCGCCGGCCCAGCCGCCCCAGGCCACCGCGGTGGCGGGCAGGCCGAGCCCTCGGCGGTGTACGGCGAGGGCGTCCAGGTAGGCGTTGGCCGCCGCGTAGTTGGCCTGTCCGGCCAGACCGACGGCACCGGCGACGGACGAGAACAGCAGGAACAGGGACAGGTCGAGGTCGCGGGTGAGTTCGTGCAGGTTCCGGGCGCCGGCCGCCTTGGGCGCGGCGACCGCGGCGAACCGGTCGGGGGTGAGCGAGTCCAGCACCCCGTCGTCGAGGACGCCGGCGGCGTGCACGACACCGGTCAACGGGCGGTCCTCGGGCAGCTCGGCGATCAGACCGGCCAGCGCCTCCCGGTCCGCCACGTCACAGGCGGCGACGGTCGCCCCGGCCCCCAGCTCGCCCAGCCGGGCCACGAGGTCCGCGGCACCGTCGGCCCCGGCACCACGCCGGCCGACGAGCAGAACGTGCCGGGTACCGGCCCTGGCCAGCCACTCGGCGACACGCGCCCCGAGAGCCCCGGTACCACCGGTCACCAGAACGGTGCCGCGCGTGTACGGACGGGCGTCGTCGCGTTCCGGACCGACGTCCTCCTGCTGCCCACGAGCACCGTCCCTGTCCTGGCGGCCGTCGTCCCGCAGGCCGGTGTCCTCCCTCTCCGTGCGGGCGTCGTCCCGGTCCGCGGCGTTCGCGGTCCCCGTGCCGGGGCTCGCGGGCGTCCGAGGGGCCGCGTGGTGGAGACGGCGGGCGTGGAGTCCGGAGGCTCGTACGGCGGTCTGGTCCTCCCCGGTGCCGCCCGCGAGGACGGCGCACAGCCGGGCGCGGGCCCGGTCGTCCAGCGCGTCGGGCAGGTCCACGAGCCCGCCCCAGTGCTCCGGGTGTTCCAGCGCGGCGACGCGGCCCATGCCCCACACCTGGGCCTGATCGGGCGCGGCCAGCACGTCGGAGGGGCTCACCGACACCGCGCCCCGGGTCAGCGCCCACAGCCGGCCGCCGCCCGGCCCGGCGAGGGCTGCCAGCAGTACGGCCGTCGCCGCGGCACCCCCGTCGGGTCCGGCGTCGAGGGCGAGCAGCGAGACCACGCCGCGTCCCTCCTCGCCGAGCGCGGCCCGCAGTGCCTCGGCGACCCCGGCCCGGTCGGCCGCGGACGGATCGATCTCGACCAGTTCGGGCCGTGCGCCGTGCTCCCGCAGAGCCGCCGTCACCTCGGCGACCGCTTCGGGGCGGTGCGTGCCCGCAGGGACGACGACGGCCCACGTGCCGCTCAGCGACGGCGACGCGCCGTCCGGCACGAGCTCCCACGCGGCGTGGTAGCGCAGCGGATCGACCGGCGCCGGTGACGGAGTGGCCGGGGCGGCCCAGTAGCGGCGGCGCTGGAAGGCGTAGGTGGGCAGGTCCACCGTGCGGGCGCCGTACGGGGCGAAGCAGGCGGCCCAGTCGACGTCCTGGCCGGCGGTGTGCAGTCGGCCCAGGGCGGTCAGCAGGGTGGTGCTCTCGGGCCGGTCGTGGCGCAGTGCGCAGACGGCGAGCACGTTCCGGTCGGCGCCCCGTTCGGCCAGGCTGTCCTGGGCGAGCGAGGTCAGGACGCCGTCGGGGCCGAGTTCGAGGTAGCGCCGGGCGCCCGCGGCGTGTGCGGTGGTGATGCCGTCGTCGAAGCGCACGGCCTCCCGGACATGCCGCACCCAGTACTCCACCGTCGCCAGTTCCGCACCCGCCACCTCCCCGGTCACATTCGAAACCACCGGAAGCACAGCC
>NZ_JOGV01000093.1:0-6884 GCF_000721365.1 Streptomyces sp. NRRL F-5650
TCGCCCTTCCCGCCGCGGCTGCGGGTGGTCGCCAGCCGCCCCTAGCTGCGGGCAGTCGTGCCGCTGGGGCGGCACGGGTGGGCGCAGCGGCACCCCGCCAGCGCCGGGCCGCGCTCTCCCCGCCCCCGCACCCACGCCGGGCAACTCCGCAACGCCGGACCACGTACCCCAGCCCCCCGCACCCACCCCGGAGCACCCACAACGCCGGCCCACACACCCCACCCCCACCCCACGGAGTGCCTCGTAGAATCGCCCGCGTGACCCACCCCGCCGACACCCTCCGCACCACCCTCGCCGACCTCGTCGACGGGCTCCCGCCCCGCCAGGCCGCGCAGGCCGTGGAGCGGCTGATCGCCAACTACCGCGGGGACACCCCGACCGACGCCCCCATCCTCCGTGACCGCGCCGACGTCGTCGCCTACGCCGCGTACCGCATGCCCGCCACCTTCGCCGCCGTACGCTCCGCACTGACCGAGTTCGCCGCGGCCGTGCCGGACTGGGTGCCCGGCAGCCACCTGGACCTCGGCGGCGGCACCGGTGCCGCGACCTGGGCCGTCAGCGACACCTGGGACGGCACGCGCCCGGTGACCGTGCTCGACTGGGCCGAACCCGCGCTGGCCCTCGGCCGGGAGATCGCCGCCTCGCTGCCCGCCCTGCGCGACGCCCGCTGGCGGCGCGCCCGGATCGGCACGGCGCTCACCCTGGAGAGCACCGACCTCGTCACCGTCTCCTACGTGCTCAACGAGCTGACCGACGCCGACCGCACCGCGCTCGTGGACGCCGCCGCCGGCGCCGCGCGGGCCGTCGTGATCGTCGAGGCCGGTACCCCCGCCGGCTACGCCCGTGTCATCGAGGCCCGCGACCGGCTGATCGCCGCCGGGTTCCGGGTCGCCGCACCCTGCCCGCACAGCGCCGCCTGCCCCATCGTGCCCGGCACGGACTGGTGCCACTTCGCGGCGCGCGTCAGCCGGTCCAGCCTGCACCGTCAGGTCAAGAGCGGTTCCCTCGCCTACGAGGACGAGAAGTTCAGCTACGTCGCCGCCACCCGGCTCCCGGTCGCCCCGGCGCCCGCCCGCGTGGTCCGGCGTCCGCAGATCCGCAAGGGCCAGGTCCTGCTCGACCTGTGCGAGCCCGACGAAGAGCTCCGCCGCCGGACGGTCACCAAGCGCCACGGCGACCTGTACAAGGCGGCCCGCGACGCGGCCTGGGGCGACCCCTGGCCGGCGGAGGAAACGTGACCCCGTGGAACGTGCCGTGCACCGCGCCCTGCGGATCGTGATCGCCGAGGACGATCCGCTGCTGCGCGAGGGGCTCGCCCTGCTGCTGCGGGCCGAGGGGATGGACGTGGTGGCCACGGCGGACACCGCCGACTCGGTGCTCGCCGCCATCGACGCGCACGAGCCCGACGTCGCCATCCTGGACGTGCGCATGCCCCCCACCCACACCGACGAAGGGGTCCGAGCGGCCGTCGAGGCGCGGCGGAGGCGCCCCGGGCTCGCCGTTCTCGTGCTCTCCGCCTACGTGGAGCAGTCCTTCGCCACCGACCTGCTGACCGGCGGTGTCGGCGGGCTCGGGTACCTGCTCAAGGAGCGGGTCGGCCGGGTCGAGGAGTTCATGGACGCGCTCGGCCGGGTCGCGGGCGGCGGTACCGCCATCGACCCCGAGGTCGTCGCCCAGTTGTTCACCCGCACCCGTCAGGACACCCGGCTGGAGCGGCTCACTCCGCGGGAGCGGGAGGTGCTGGCGCTGATGGCCGAGGGGCTCGGCAACAGCGCCATCGCCGCTCGGCTCGTCGTCACCGACGGCGCGGTCCACAAGCACATCCGCAGCATCTTCGCCAAGCTCGACCTGTCCCCGGCCGACCAGGTCGACCGGCGGGTGGCCGCCGTTCTGCACTATCTGGAGAACGCGCGGGTGCCACGCCGCTGAAGCGGCCGGGGGCAGACCGGTCAGCTCTCGGGCTTCTGCTGCCGTTCCCGCAGTCTGCGCAGCAGTTCCCGCTTCTGGGCCTGCGGGGACGTGCCGCCGCCCACGCGGCCGGCCGGGTCGCCGCCGCGCAGGGCGTCACGGCCGAGATTCCGGCGCGTACCGCCGACGCCCAGCATGTTTCCGTTTCCGCCTCGGGTCATGGGGGTTCTCCCTGAGTTGTCGGGGTTCCATGGGGTGAGCGAGACGGGTCGTCTCGTCTTGCGTCATCACTCTGGGCGAGACGGTGCGTCTTGTCAACCTGATAACTTCGGACCATGGCCACACAGAAGTCCACCCGTCCCCCCGCCGCCGAGCGGCCGCACCCCGACGCCACCCGGCGCAGCCAGCGGTCCCGCCAGGCCATCTACGACGCCGCCCTCGCCCTCGTCGGCGAGGTCGGCTACCCCAGGACCACCATCGAGGGCATCGCCGCCCGCGCCGGTGTCGGCAAGCAGACGATCTACCGCTGGTGGTCCTCCAAGGCCGACGTCCTGCTGGAGGCCTTCCTCGACCTGGGCGAGCAGGCCGCCGGGCAGGAGGCGTACGCGATTCCGGACACCGGTGACCTCGCCGCCGACCTCAAGGCGGTCCTGCGCGCCACCGTCGACGAGCTGCGCGACCCGAGGTTCGAGACGCCCTCCCGCGCCCTGGCCGCGGAAGGTGTCGTCAACGAGCAGCTCGGCCGGGAGTTCGTCGCCAAGCTCCTGGAGCCCTCGCTCCAGCTCTACGTCGACCGCCTGCGCGCCGCCCAGGAGGCCGGCCAGGTGCGGCCGGACATCGACCCGCGGATCGCGCTGGAGCTCTTCGTCTCGCCGCTGGCCCAGCGCTGGCTCCAGCACACCGGGCCCTTCTCCCACGCCTACACCGACACCCTCGTCGACTACGCGCTGTACGGGCTCGCGCCCCGGTGACCGGGCCGAGCGGGGAAGTTTGTCCCTTCGCGACCCCGAAGCTCCGAATGGTGCGACGATAGGGCATGCTGGAGCGGACGACGGCGAGAGCAAGGGGATAGATGAGCGCGGAGTTCGGCGGTCGGAGCGGTCTGCAGGGCAAACTCTCCTCGTGGCTGCGCGGACGCCGCCCCAAGGAGGCCGCCGGAGACGGTGGCCGGGAGGATCTGCTGCTCGCCGCCGCCGGTGCGGGACTGCCCCTGGCGCCCGCCGCGCACCCCGCCGGATACCGTTGCTCCTGCGACCGCGTGGGCTGTCCCACTCCCGCCCGGCACCCGGTGTCCTTCGCCTGGCAGACGCAGTCCACCACCGACCGCGCCCAGGTCGAGCGCTGGGCCCGGCACCAGCCCGAGGCCAACTTCATCACCGCGACCGGCATGGTGCACGACGTCCTGGACGTGCCGCTCCAGGCCGGTCGCGAGGCGCTGGAGCGGCTGCTCGCGGCCGGTGTCGAGGTCGGGCCGGTCGCCGAGAGCGACGACGGACGCATGCTCCTGTTCACCCTCACCCGCGGCACCCCCGAGGACGAGGACGAGTGGTGGCCCTGCGAGCTGGACTGCCACCCCGAGACCATGGACGAGCACCCCGGCCTGCGCTGGCACTGCCGCGGTTCCTACGTGCTGGTGCCGCCGGCCCGGCTGCCCGGCGAGGACCGGACCGTGCACTGGGTGCGCGGCCCCGAGCACCCGCTGCCGGACCCGCTGACCCTGCTGGAGACCCTCACCGACGCGTGCGCCCGGCACGCCGGTGGGGAGAACGACCACGCGGCCGCCGCCTGGCCCCTGCGTCGCTGAGGGCGCGGGCTCCCGGGGGCTACTCGCCCTTCGCCGAGGTCAGGCCCTGGACGCGGCCCAGTACCGACACCGGTCCGTCCGCCGGGTCGAGCGCCACCTCGTTGGAGACGAACTCCATCGTCAGCGACTGCTTGATCTCGCCGTCCGTCAGCGCCAGCACGTCCTTGTTCGGCGTCGGCACGGAGGCCCCCCGCGCGGCGGTCTGCTTCTCGAAGTGCCGGGTGGTGAAGAACACCAGCGCCCCGCCGTCCTTCGTCCGCAGCGCCAGCGGCGCGTAGTCGCCGTTCGTCAGCGGCTCGTCGATGTACTGCGTGGCCAGGCCGGGGCGGGAGGAGCGCTTCTCGCGCTGCGCGCGCCAGGCACTGGTGTGGGTCCCGTCCGCGAAGGCCGTCCCGCCGTCCCGCAGATACGTCGCGTAGCCCTTGCTCAGTCCGGCCGGCGGGACGCTCACGTCGGCGGCGTTCGCGGGCACGGCCTCCGCCCAGCCGTCCGCGTCCGTCTTGAACTCGGGCATCTTGCCGGGCGCGACCAGCGTCAGGTACGCCGCCTCCCAGGTCTCCTCCAGGCCGCTGCGGGTGAACACCAGCAACCAGCGCGTGTTCCCGCCCTTGTTGGCCTTGGTGTCCGCGAGGAACCAGCGCGGCCAGCCCGCCTTCTTCGGGATGGTGAACCTGGCGTCGGTCAGCTCCAGCGGCGTGTGCGAGGGGTTGCCGTCCGGGTGGTTGGCCGCCCCCGCCTCCAGCCGTGCCGAGTCGATCGCGGCGAGGGCGCCCGTCGTGTGCTCGGCGTCCAGTCCGGCGTCGTACGCCTTGTCGGCCTCGTTGTACGCGGTGGTGAACTCCTCCAGTGCCTTGGCGGCCTCGGCCCGGGTGGCGGAGGGGAGCACCTCGCGCTCGCCGTGCACCACCACGCACCCGCTCGCCGCCAACGACAAAGCGGTCGCCGAGGCGGATATGAGCGCGAACTTCTCAAGCCTGCGGGGCCTTCGAGGGCCGCGGTCCTGGCTCATCAGGTTCCTTCACCTTCCCCTTCCCGGAGGCGAACCCTACCGGGGCGAGGAAGAGCGCGAGTGTCGGGACCAGGTACAGCAGCCACACCGTGACCTGGAGGACGGTCGGGTCGGGCTGGAAGTTGAACACGCCCTTGAGCAGGGTGCCGTACCAGCCGGCGGGGTCGACCGTGTTGCTGATGTCGAAGGCCAGGTTCGTCAGGCCCGGCACCAGGTCGGCCTCCTGGAGGTCGTGCACGCCGTAGGCCAGGACGCCCGCCGCCACGACGACCAGCATGCCGCCGGTCCAGGTGAAGAACCGGGACAGGTTGATGCGCAGGGCGCCCCGGTAGAAGAGCCAGCCCAGCAGGACCGCCGACGCCAGCCCGAGGGCCACGCCGATCAGCGGGCGCGGGGTGCCGTCGCCGGCCGCGTGCACCGACGCCCACACGAACAGGGCCGTCTCCAGGCCCTCCCGGCCCACCGCCAGGAACGCGGTGGCCACCAGCGCGCCGGTGCCCATGGCGAGGGCCGCGTCCAGCCTGCCGTGCAGCTCCGTCTTGAGGTGGCGGGCGGTGCGGCGCATCCAGAAGACCATCCACGTCACCAGGACCACGGCCAGGATGGAGAGTGAACCGCCCAGCGCCTCCTGCGCCTTGAACGTCAGCTCCTGCGAGCCGAACTCCAGCGCGCAGCCGAAGCCGAGCGCGATGGCGATCGCGACGCCGATGCCCGCCCAGATCGGCTTCAGGGCGTCCCTGCGGTCCGTCTTGACCAGGTAGGCGATCAGGATGCAGACGACGAGCGAGGCCTCCAGGCCCTCGCGCAGTCCGATCAGGTAGTTCGAGAACACGGTTACGCCTCCTTGCCGAACAGCGTGCTGCCCCACCAGTCGTCCGCGTCCCGGACACCGGGCGGCACGGCGAAGACCGCCGAACCCACGTGCTGGATGTACTCGTTGAGCGCGTCCTTCGCCAGATTGCGCTGCACGGGGATGAAGCCCGTGCGGATGTCGCGCTGGTAGGCGAGGAAGAACAGCCCGGCGTCCAGGCGGCCCAGGCCGTCCGTGCCGTCGGTGAAGGAGTAGCCGCGGCGCAGCAGCGTCGCCCCGCCGTTGGAGTCGGGATGGGCGAGCCGGACGTGCGCGTCGGGCTTCATCGCCTTCAGGAACGGCTCGTCGCGTTCCTTGGCCCTGCCCACCGGGGCACCCTCGCCCTTGTCGCGGCCGAACACGTCCTCCTGCTCCTGGAGGGAAGCCCGGTCCCAGGTCTCGATGTGCATGCGGATGCGCCGCGCGACCAGGTAGGAGCCGCCCGCCATCCACTCCGCGCCGTCCTTCGCGGCGGCCCAGACGAACTTCTCCAGGCGGGCCTCGTCCGTGCCCGCGATGTTGCGGGTGCCGTCCTTGAAGCCGAGCAGGTTGCGCGGCGTCTGCTCGTCGGGCGTGGTGGACGAGGTCTTGCCGAAGCCGAGCTGCGACCAGCGCACGACGACCTTGCCGAAGCCGATGCGGGCCAGGTTGCGGATCGCGTGCACCGCGACCTGGGGGTCGTCGGCGCACGCCTGGACGCACAGGTCGCCGCCGCTGCGGGCCCCGTCGAGGTTGTCGCCGGGGAACTTCGGCAGGTCGGCCAGGGCCTCGGGGCGCCGGCCGGCGAGGCCGAACCTCTCGAACAGGGACGGGCCGAAGCCGAGGGTGAGGGTCAGCCGGGACGGCCTGAGGCCCAGCGCCTCGCCGGTGTCGTCCGGCGGGGCCTCGGGCAGTCCGCCGTAGGCACCCTCTCCCACCGCGTGACCGGCGGTCATCGCGCGGGCCGCCGCCGTCCACTCCTTGAGCAGCGCGACGAACGCGGCGCGGTCCTCGGTCGTCACGTCGAACGCGGCGAAGTGCAGCCGGTCCTGCACCGGGGTGGCGATGCCCGCCTGGTGCGGGCCGTGGAAGGGGACGGCCGAGCCCGCGTCGGCACCGGCCGGGGACGCGTCGCCGCCGGTGCGGTCCATCGCCACCGCGCCGCCGGCCGCCGCTGCGGCGCCGAGCGCGAGGCCCGCGCCGCCCCAGCCGATCAGCGTCCGCCGGGAGGGGGAGGGTGCCCCTATGTGTTTGGTCAAGGTCGAAGGCCAGTAGGTTCGTGTGGTTGGGGGCAGGCCGAGCCGTAGGGGTGTGCATGAGTGATAGCCAGGTCA
>NZ_JOGV01000094.1:0-12636 GCF_000721365.1 Streptomyces sp. NRRL F-5650
TTCGTCCGGGGGCTGGCGCGTCTGTATGCGCGGGGGGCGGTGGTGTCGTGGCCGGGGCTGCGTCCCGGACGGCGGGTCGCGTTGCCCACGTACGCCTTCAACCGACAGCGCTACTGGCTGGACGCCCCCGTCACCAGCGGTGAGGAGCACACCTCCGAGTTCGACCAGGCGTTCTGGACCGCTGTGGAGGGTGAGGACACGCAGGCCCTGGCCCGCGCCCTGGGTGTCGACGAGGAGCGGCAGTCGTCTCTGCGGGAGATCCTGCCGGTCCTCGCCGACCGGCGCCGCAGGTCCAAGGAGCGCTCGGACCTCGGCGCGCTCTGCTACGAGGTGAACTGGCGTCCGCTCGCCGAACCCGCCGCACAGCCGACCGGCACCTGGCTGGTGATCACCGCGGGGGGCAGGGCCGCCGCCGAGTGTGTCGCGACGCTGGAGAGGCAGGGCCTCCCCGTCGTGACCATGGACGTCTCCGCCGACATCGAGGGCGCCACGGACCCTGACGCCCTCGCCGAGGGGCTCCGTGCCGTGACCGCGGACACACCCGTGCGCGGAGTGCTCGCCCTCCCCGCGCTGGCGGAGAACCGGAGCGACGCCTGGCCGCTGGCCGTCACCCACGCGCTGGTGCGCGCCCTGGGCGAGGCGGACGTGCCGGCACCCCTGTGGTGCGTCACCCAGGGCGCGGTGGCCGTCACGGCCGAGGAGACCAGGCCGGGCCAGGCGCAGGTCTGGGGCCTCGGCCGGGTGGCCGCGCTGGAGCACCCGGAGCGCTGGGGCGGGCTCATCGACCTGCCCGAGGAGCTCGGGGCACGGGACACCGCACGACTGGGCGCCGTCCTGGCCGGGACCACCGGCGAGGACCAGGTGGCGCTGCGCGCCGGCGGGCTCTTCGCCCGGCGGCTGCGGCGCGCCCCCCACGCGGTCGCGGTGGACGGCGCGGGCTGGACCCCGCGCGGCACGGCCCTGGTCACGGGCGGCACCGGCGCCCTGGGCGCCCATGTGGCCCGCTGGCTGGCGCGCTCGGGCGTGGAGCATCTGGTGCTGACCAGCCGCAGGGGCCGCCAGGCTCCCGGGGCCGCGGCGCTGGAAGCCGAACTGGCGGGCCTGGGGGCCAAGGTGACCATCGCCGCGTGCGACGTAGCCGACCGGGGTGAGCTGGACGCGCTGCTCGCCGAGCTCACCGCCGACGGTGTTCGCGTCACGTCGGTGCTGCACACCGCGGGTGTCACGCAGACCAGCCGTATCGAGGAGACACGGGCACAGGACGTGACCGCCATCAGCGCGGGCAAGGCCGACGGCGCACGCCACCTCGACGAAGCCTTCGCCGACACCGAGCTGGACGCGTTCGTGCTGTTCGCCTCCACGGCCGGCGTCTGGGGCGGTGCCGGACAAGGGGCCTACGGAGCCGCCAACGCCTACCTCGACGCGCTGGCCCAACGGCGCAGGGCGCGGGGTGCCGTCGCCACCTCGGTGGCGTGGGGACCGTGGAGCGAGGGCGGCATGGCGGCCCAGGGCGACGCCGAGGCGCACCTGCGCCGACGCGGCGTGCGGGCGCTCGCACCGGACACCGCGCTGACCCTGCTCCGGCACGCGATCGACCAGCGGGTGACCTGCCTGACGGTGGCCGACGTCGACTGGGAGAAGTTCGCCCTGTCGTACACCTCGACGCGGCCCAGCGCCCTGCTGTCCGACATTCCCGAGGCCGTGCGGGCGCAGGCACCCGCCGAGCCTGCCCGGGACGGCGCGGAGGAGCTTCTGCGACGTCTGTCCGGGCTCTCCGGCGCCGACAGGCGGCAGGCCCTGACCGAGCTGGTCCGCACCCATGCGGCGGCCGTACTCGGACACACGGGGATCGCGGCGATCGAGGCGGACAAGCCGTTCCGCGACGTGGGCTTCGACTCGCTCGCGGCGGTCCAGTTCCGCAACCGGCTGACCGAGGCCACCGGGCTCGCCCTCCCGGCCACCTCGATCTTCGACTACCCCACCCCGGCCGAACTCGCGGAGCACCTGCGCTCCGAACTGGGCACGGGCGAACCGTCGGAGAAGTCCGTGCTCGCCGAGATCGACCGTCTGGAGGGAAGCCTTGCCGCGGTCGCGGCCCAGGCGGCCCCCTCGCCGGACGTTCTGGCCAGGCTGACGGCCCTGGTGGAGCGCTGGTCCTCGGACGTGCCCCGCGAGGCGACCGCCGAACATCTGCGGTCCGCGTCGCGCGACGAGGTCTTCGACTTCATCGAGAACGAGCTCGGGCTGTGAGCCACAGCAGCCCGGGAAGCACGAACGGGCCGGCGCACGACGGCGGGGCCCCTGAGCACGAACGAGCCGGCGCACCCCGGCGGAACCGCGCGCACGAGTGGCGAGCGGCAAGGCGTAAGGCGGCACGAGACACGAATGGGACCCACCATGGATGAGGACAAGACTCTCGACTACCTCAAGCGGGTCACCGCCGACCTGCACAAGGTCCGCGGCCGACTGCGCGAGGTCGAGGACTCGGAGCGGGAGCCCATCGCCATCGTCGGGATGGCCTGCCGGTTCCCCGGCGGCGTCGGCACCCCCGAGGAGCTGTGGGAGCTGGTGCTCCAAAAGGCCGACGGCGTCGGAGAGTTCCCCACGGACCGAGGCTGGGACCTGGGCGCACTCTTCGGGAGCGGTCCCGGACAGGAGGCACGATCGGCCACCCGCGCCGCCGCGTTCCTGCACGACGCCACCGACTTCGACGCGGACTTCTTCGGGATCTCGCCGCGTGAGGCCCTCGCCATGGATCCGCAGCAGCGCTTCCTCCTGGAGACTTCCTGGGAGGCCATCGAGCGGGCCGGGATCGACTCCAAGACGCTGCGCGGCAGCAGGACCGGTGTGTTCGTCGGCACCAACGGCCAGGACTACGCCACCTTGATGCTCGGCGGCAACCAGTCCGAGCTGGCCGGTTTCATGGGCATCGGCAATGCCGCGAGCGTCGCCTCCGGCCGTATCGCCTACACCTTCGGCTTCGAGGGCCCGGCGCTCACCGTGGACACGGCCTGCTCGTCCTCCCTGGTCGCGCTGCACCTGGCCGCGCACGCGCTGCGCAAGGGCGAGTGCACGATGGCCCTCGCGGGCGGCGTGACGATCATGTCGACGCCCAGCATGTTCACCGAGTTCACCAAGCAGCAGGGGCTCGCCCCCGACGGCCGCGTCAAGGCGTTCGCGGCCGCGGCCGACGGCACCGCCTGGGGCGAGGGCGTCGGCGTGCTCCTCGTCGAGCGGCTCTCGGACGCGCGCCGCAACGGTCATCGAGGCCCAGGCCCTGCTCGCCACGTACGGCCAGGACCGTCCCGACGGCCGCCCGCTGCTGCTCGGCTCCGTGAAGTCCAACATCGGCCACACGGCGGCCGCCGCGGGCGTGGCCGGCGTCATCAAGACCGTGTTGGCCCTCCAACACGGCATCGTGCCGCCCACCCTGAACGTGGACGAGCCCACCCCGCACGTCGACTGGAGGACGGGCGACGTCCGCCTCGTCACCGAGGCGACCGACTGGCCGGACACCGGGCAGCCGCGGCGCGCGGGCATCTCCGCGTTCGGCGTGAGCGGCACCAACGCACACGTGATCCTGGAACAGTTCGAGGACGAAGCCGCCGAGGCCGATTCCGCCGGAACACCCTCCGGGAGCCCCGCGCCGCTCACCGCGGACGGCACCCCCGTGCCGTGGGTCATATCGGGCCACACCCCTCGTGCACTGCGCGAACAGGCTGCCCGGCTGCGCGAGTTCGCCGCCGGCACCGCCCCGGACGTCCTCGGCACCGGCCGCGCGCTCGCCCTGCACCGCACCGCGCTGCGGCACCGTGCCGTCGTTCTGTCCGAGGAGCGCGACGGGCTGCTCTCCGGTCTCGACGCCGTCGCCGGGCAGCAGGCCTCCGCACACGTCACGACGGGGGAGGCCGCCTCGTCCGACGCGAAGGTGGTGTTCGTCTTCCCCGGCCAGGGCTCCCAGTGGGCGGGTATGGCCATCGACCTCATGGCCGCGTCGCCGGTCTTCGCCGAGGCCATGCGTGAGTGCGCCGACGAGCTGGCTGAGCACCTCGACTGGGACCCGGTCGAACTGCTCCGAAGCGGTGAGAAGCTGGAGCGCGACGACGTCGTGCAGCCTGTGCTGTGGTCCGTCATGGTCTCCCTCGCGCGGCTGTGGCGCTCCCTGGGCGTGGTGCCCGCCGCTGTCGTCGGCCACTCGCAGGGCGAGATCGCCGCCGCCTGCGCCGCCGGTGCGCTGTCGCTGGCAGACGGCGCCCGCCTCGTGGCCCTGCGCAGCCGGGTGTTCAACGAGCACCTGTCGGGCAAGGGCGCCATGTACTCGCTCTCCGCGACGCCCGAGCAGGCCGCCGCGCTCCTCGGGGACCGGGCCGGAGTGTGGATCGCCTCGGTCAACGGCCCCGAGTCCACCGTCGTGGCCGGCGACCTCGACGCGCTCGCCGAGGTGAACGCCGAGGCCGAGGCCGCCGGGCTGCGACCGCGGAAGGTCGGCATCGAGTACGCGTCCCACACCCCGCACACCGGGCGGGTGCGCGAACAACTGCTCGCCCTTGCCGCGCCGGTCGCCCCGCGCGCCGGGGACACGCCGCTGTACTCGACCGTCACCGCCGGGCCCGTGCCCGGCGAAACGCTCGACGCCGAGTACTGGTACCGCAACCTGCGCGAGCCCGTCCGCTTCCACGAGACCGTCCAACTGCTGCTGGACGAGGGCAACACCGCGTTCGTGGAAGTCAGCCCCCACCCGGTCCTGCTGACCGCGGTCCAGGACACGGTCGCGAACCAGCCGGCGGGCGCCCGCGCCGCCACCGTCACCGGCACCCTGCGCAGGAACGACGGGGGCACCCGCCGGCTCCTGACCTCCCTGGCCGAGCTGTGGACCGGCGGCGTCCACGTCGACTGGGACGCGGTGTACGCCCCCGACGCCCCCGAGGCCACCGATGTCGTGGACCTGCCCACCTACGCCTTCCAGCGCCGCCGCTACTGGCTCTCGGCGGGTACCGGCGGCGCGGCCGACGTCTCCGGCGCCGGGCTGTCCCTCGTGGGACATCCGCTGCTGTCCGCGGGTGTCGAGGCCGCCGACGGCGACCGCTACGTACTCACCGGCAGGATCTCCACCCGCACACACCCCTGGCTCGCCGACCACCAGGTCCTCGGCCGTGTCCTCGTACCCGGTACCGCTCTGGTCGAACTCGCCCTGTGTGCCGGCGAGTACGTCGGCTGCGACCAGGTCGCCGAACTCGTTCTGGAGAGTCCGCTGGCCCTGGCCGCCGAAGGACCTGGCGTGGACGTCCAGGTCACCGTCGGCGAGGCCGGCCAGGCAGGGGCCCGCCCGGTGCGGATCTTCTCCCGCGGCGCCGGCGCCGACGGTGGCGCGCAGGAGTGGACGGGCCACGCCAGTGGCTTGCTGACCGCGGAGCCCGCCACCGCGCCCGTGGCCGAGCAGTCCGCCTGGCCGCCGCCCGACGCGACACCGGTGCCCGTCGAGGGCCTGTACGAGCGGCTGAGTGAGTGGGGCTACTCCTACGGCCCCGTCTTCCAGGGGCTGCGCGCGCTGTGGCGGCGCGGCGACGAACTCCTCGCCGAGGTCGGACTGGACCAGCGGGGCGGCGCGGACGCAGCCGGCTTCGGCGTGCACCCGGCGCTCTTCGACGCGGCCCTGCACAGCCAGATCGCCACCGCCCTCGACCAGGAGAGCGGCATCGAGCCGAGGCTGCCGTTCTCCTTCGGTGGGGTACGCCTGCACGCCACCGGAGCCACCACGGCCCGCGTCCGGCTCACCCCGAGCGGTGCGGACGCCCTGTCCCTGACGATGACCGACTCCTCGGGTCTGCCCGTGCTCACCGTCGACGAGCTGACCTCGCGGCCCCTGACGGCTGCCGCCGTCCGTGAACGGCCGCGCGCGGACGGCCTGTTCCGCCTCGACTGGGTCGCGTTGCCCGAGGTCCCCGAACGGTCCGGGCAGAGCCCGGCCGTGCTCGGGGGCGCGGGCGACCTCGCCGCAGGCGACGAGGGAGCCGTCCGGTTCGCCGACCTCGCCGCGCTCCAGGAGGCGGTACGCACCGGCGAGGAACTGCCCGGCGTCGTGCTGCTCGCAGTGCCCGCGGGAGGCGACGACACCCTGGCCACCACCCGCGAAACGACCGGAGCCGTCCTCGACGCACTGCAGGCATGGCTCGCCGCCGAGGAGACCGAGACCGCCACCCTCGCAGTCGTCACCCGTTGCGGAGCCGCCGCCGTGCCCGGCGACACCATCGACCCGGTGCACTCCGCGGTCCGCGGCCTGGTGCGCTCCGCCTGCTCCGAGAACCCCGGCAGGATCGTCCAGATCGACCTCGACAGCGATGCCCGCTCGGTCGCCGCCCTGTCCGCCGGCGTCACCGCCGCCGTGGCCGCGGGGGAGACTGAGAGCGCGGTGCGCGCCGGAGCCGCCCTGGCGCCCCGGCTCGTCCGCGTGGTCCCCGCCGACACCCTGGCCCCGCCCGCCGACGGTGCGTGGAGCCTCGACGTGGACGGGAGCGGCACCCTCGAAGGGCTTCGGCTCGTGCCGTGCCCGCAGGCCGAGGCGCCACTGGCCGACGGCCAGGTGCGCGTCGAGGTCCGGGCGACCGGCGTGAACTTCCGCGACGTCCTGCTCGCCCTGGGCGTGGTCGACGTCGCCGACTCCTTCACCGATACGGCCTTCGGCTCCGAGGGCGCGGGCTTCGTCACCGAGGTCGGCCCCGGCGTCACCGGCCTGCGCGTCGGCGACCGCGTGATGGGCCTGCTGTCCGGCTCGTACGCGGGACCGCTGGCCGTCACCGACGCCCGTACCGTCGCGCCGATCCCCACCGGCTGGTCCTTCGCCCAGGCCGCCGCCGTGCCCACCGTGTTCCTCACCGCGTACTACGCGCTGCAGGACCTCGCCCGGGTCGAGGAGGGCGAGTCGCTGCTCGTCCACGCCGCGGCCGGCGGCGTGGGCATGGCAGCCGTCCAGCTCGCACGCCACTGGGGCATCGAGGTGTACGCCACCGCCAGCGAACCCAAATGGCCGACCGTGCGCGCCTCCGGCGTACCCGCCGACCGCCTCGCGTCCTCGCGCACCCTGGACTTCGCCGAGACCTTCCGCGCCGCAAGCGGCGGCCGGGGCGTCGACGTGGTCCTCAACTGCCTGGCACGGGAGTTCACCGACGCCTCGTTCGACCTCCTGGTCCCCGAAGGCCGGTTCATCGAAATGGGCAAGACCGACATCCGTACACCGGAGGCCGTCAGCGCCTCCTGGCCCGGCACGTTCTACCGCTCCTTCGACCTCGGCGAAGCAGGCGCCCGGCGCATCGGCGAGATGCTCACCCACCTCGCCCAGCTCTTCGAGGAAGGGGTGCTGTCCCCGCTGCCGGTGACCACCTGGGACGTCCGCCGGGCGCCCGAGGCCTTCCGCCACCTCAGCCAGGCCAAGCACATCGGCAAGGTCGCCCTCACCATTCCCACGGCCACCCTGGACGGCACCGTCCTGGTCACCGGCGGCACCGGATCCCTCGGCGCCTCCGTCGCCCGGCACCTGGCCCAACGGCACGGCGTCACGGACCTGGTGCTCACCAGCCGCCGCGGCCCCGAGGCGTCCGGCACCCCGGAACTGGTCGCGGAACTCGCCGAACTCGGCGCCACCGCCCGCATCGTGGCGTGCGACGCCGCCGAACGCGACGACCTCGCCGCCCTGCTGGACGGCATCGAGGACCTGCGGGGCGTGGTGCACGCCGCGGGCGTGATCGACGACGGGGTGATCACGGCACTGAACCGCGAACGGCTCGACACGGTGCTGCGCCCCAAGGCCGACGCCGCCTGGCACCTGCACGAACTCACCCGCGGCAAGGACCTCGCCGTCTTCGCGATGTTCTCCTCCGCCTCCGGAGTGTTCGGCGCGCCCGGCCAGGCCAACTACGCCGCGGCCAACGCCTTCCTGGACGGTCTCGCGCACCACCGCCGCCGCCTCGGACTGCCCGCGCAGTCCCTGTCCTGGGGGCTGTGGGCGCAGACCAGCGGGATCACCGGCGAACTCGGCCAGGCCGACCTCGACCGGATGGCACGTACCGGTGTACGCGCCCTGTCCACGGCCGACGGTCTCGCCCTCTTCGACGCCGCCACCGGCGACAACCACACCCACACCGTCCCCGTGAAGCTGGACCCTTCCCGGTTCACCGGCGACGTCGCACCCCTGCTGCGCGGCCTGGTCAAGGCTCCCGCCAAGCGGACGGCGACCACCTCCGCCACGGGCGACGGGAGCGGCGGCGGACTCGCCGAACGCCTGGCCCGGCTGTCCCCGAAGGAGTGCGAAGAGCTGCTGACCGAGGAGGTGCGCAGGCAGGCATCGGTCGTCCTCGGCCATGACGACACCGACACCGTGGCCGCCGAACGGCCGTTCAAGAACCTCGGCTTCGACTCGCTCACCACCGTCGAACTGCGGAACCGGCTCAACGCCGCCACCGGTCTGCGGCTCCCGGTCACCCTGCTGTTCGACCACCCCACACCCGCGGCCGTCGCGGCCCACCTCAGGCAGCAACTGCTCCCGGAGATCGACCCGGCCGCGCTCGCCGCGAGCAGGCTCTCCGCCCTGGAGGCGCTGCTCGACGAGGTCGCCGAGGACGACCCGAGGCGTGCCAACCTCACCGTGCGGCTGCGGGCGGTGCTCGCGAAGTGGACCAGGAGCGACGCCGGCGACCACCCGGGCAGCCTGACCGACGTGACCGACGCGGAACTGTTCGAGCTCATGGACAACAGGCCATGGACGAGCTGACCGGCGGACGGGTCACCCCGTCCGCCGTGTGAATCCACCTGCTGACCGCATTCGCTGGACCGGAAGAGGACTGGATGTCGAACGAGCAGAAGCTCCGCGAGTACCTGAAGCAGGCGGTTGCCGACGCCCGCGACTCCTACACACGGCTGCGCGCCGTCGAGGAGGCCGCCCGTGAGCCGCTCGCCGTCATCGGCATGAGCTGCCGCTTCCCCGGCGGGGTGCAGACCCCCGAGGACCTGTGGGAGCTGGTCGCCGAAGGGCGCGTGGGCATCGCGGACTTCCCCTCGGACCGCGGGTGGGACCTGGGGGCCCTCTACGACCCGGAGGGGCTGCGCCCGCGGACCTCGTACATCCGCAAGGGCGGATTCATCGACGGCGCCGCGGACTTCGACGCCGAGTTCTTCGAGATATCCCCGCGCGAGGCCCTCGCCATGGACCCGCAGCAGCGTGTGCTCATGGAGGCGTCCTGGGAGGCGTTCGAGCGCGCCGGGATCGACCCGGGCACGCTGCGCGGCGAGAGCGCGGGTGTCTTCGTCGGCGGCGTCCTGTCCGGCTACGGCTCGAACGCGGGCAGCACGCAGGACAGCGAGGGATACCTGCTGACCGGCAACGCCTCCAGCATCTTCTCCGGCCGCCTCTCCTACACGTACGGGTTCGAGGGGCCGGCCGTCACCGTCGACACCGCCTGTTCGTCCTCGCTGACCGCGCTGCACCTCGCGGCGCAGTCGCTGCGCAGCAAGGAGAGTTCGCTGGCCGTGGTGGGCGGCGTGATGGTGATGTCGACGCCGGACGCCTTCACCGAGTTCAGCAAGCAGCGCGGGCTCGCCCCCGACGGCCTCGTCAAGGCGTTCGCGGCCGCGGCCGACGGCACCGCCTGGGGCGAGGGCGTCGGCGTGCTCCTCGTCGAGCGGCTCTCGGACGCGCGCCGCAACGGTCAGACCCTGGGCGACCCGATCGAGGCCCAGGCGGTCCTCGCGACGTACGGTCAGGACCGCCCCGACGGCCGGCCGCTGCTGCTCGGCTCGGTCAAGTCCAACATCGGCCACACACAGGCCGCCGCCGGTATCGCGGGCGTCATCAAGATGGTGCTCGCCCTGCAGCACGGTGTGGTGCCGCCCACCCTGAACGTGGACGAGCCCACCCCGCACGTCGACTGGACGGCGGGTGCTGTCGAGCTGGTGACCGAGGCCGTCGCCTGGCCCGAGACGGGCAGGCCGCGGCGTGCGGCGGTCTCCTCGTTCGGCATCAGCGGAACCAACGCCCACGTCGTCCTCGAACAGGCCCCCGAGACCGAGGAGCCGTCCGCGGGCGAGGCGCCGGTGGCGGTGCTCACCGGCGTCCCGGCTCCCTGGCCGCTGTCCGCCAAGAACGCCGCCGCGCTGTACGACCAGGGCGGCAGACTGCTCAGCTTCCTCGCCGACGCGGGCGCCCCGGACACGGACGCCGTCGCCGCCGCCCTCGTCCACACCCGCGCCTCGTTCCCCCACCGCGCCGTCGTCCTGGGCGACGAGCGCCCCGCGGCGCTCGCCTCGCTGGCCGACGGTACGGCGGACGCGCCCGGCCTGGTACACGGCACCGCACGCCCCGGCCCCAAGGTCGCGTTCGTCTTTCCCGGCCAGGGCTCCCAGTGGACCGGCATGGCCACCGGACTCCTCACGTCCTCGCCGGTCTTCGCCGAGGCCATGCGCGAGTGCGCCGACGCTCTGGCGCCGCACGCCGACTGGCGTCTGCTCGACGTCCTCGGCGACGAACAGGCCCTCAACCGGGTCGACGTGGTGCAGCCCGTGCTGTGGGCCGTCATGGTCTCCCTCGCCAAGGTCTGGCAGGTCGCGGGCGTCACGCCCGATGTCGTGGTGGGACACTCCCAGGGCGAGATCGCTGCCGCCTGCGCCGCCGGCATTCTCTCCCTCACGGACGGGGCGCGCCTGGTCGCGCTGCGCAGCCGCACCATCGCCGAGGACCTTGCCGGACACGGCGGCATGGTCTCCCTGGCCGCCTCGGCGGAGCGCGCCGCCGAACTCCTCGGCGGACGCGACGACGTCTGGGTGGCCGCCGTCAACGGACCCGGCGCGACCGTCGTCGCCGGCGCCCCCGAAGCGCTCGCCGAGGTCTCCGAGGCCGCCGAGGCCGCCGGCGTCCGTGCCCGCACCGTCCCGGTCGACTACGCGTCCCACACCCCGCACGTGGAGAGCGTCCGCGACCGGCTCCTCCAGGTCACCGGACCCCTCACGCCACGCGCCGGCTCCGTACCGATGTACTCGTCGGTGACCGCGGCGCTCCTCGACGGTGACCGTGCCGACGCGCGGTACTGGTACCGGAACCTGCGCGAGCCGGTCCGTTTCGCCGAGACGGTCACCGCGCTCCTCGCCCGCGGCATCGACACGTTCGTCGAGATCAGCCCGCACCCGGTGATCGCCCCCGCCGTCGAGGACCTCGCGGCCGCCGCGGGCCACGACGACGTGGTCGTCTCGGGCACGCTCCGCCGGGACCAGCACGAGAGCACCGCCCTGACCCGTGCCGCCGCCACCCTGTGGACCCGCGGCGCCGGCATCTCATGGGACGCCTTCCGGGACGGCGCGGCCACCCTCGCCACCCCGGCCGGTCCGACCGCCGGGGCCGGACTGCCGACGTACCCGTTCCAGCGGCGCCGCTTCTGGCTGGAGGGCGCCGCCGGCACCGGGGACGCCACGGGCATCGGGCTCGATCCGGTCACCCACCCGCTGCTCGCCGCCGCCACGATCCCCGCCGAGTCCGGCACGGCCGTCCTCACAGGCAGGATCTCCCTGCCGACCCACCCATGGCTGGCCGACCACGTCCTCATGGACGCCGTGCTCCTTCCCGGCACCGCCTTCCTCGAACTCGCGCTCGCCGCAGGCCGGGAGAGGGGCTGCGGCCGGGTTCAGGAGCTCACCCTGGAACGCCCCCTCACCCTCACCGCCGACACCGGCACAACCCTCCAGGTCCAGATCACCGAGGCCGACGAGTCCGGCGCGCGGACCGCCACGATCCACTCCAGGACCGGCACCGCCGGCCAGGAGGAGCCCGCCGAGTGGATCCGGCACGCCACTGCCACCCTGACGGCCGAAGAGGTACGGGCGCCGGGGGAGTTCGGTGACCTCCAGGGCGCCTGGCCGCCTGCAGGCGCCGCCCCCGTCGAGTTGGGAGACGTCTACGGCGCGCTGTTCGAGCGCGGCTACGAGTACGGCCCCGCATTCCAGGGCCTGCAGGCCGTCTGGCGCCGCGGTGACGAGGTGTTCGCCGAAGTGGCCCTGCCCGAAGAGGCGGCCGCCGGTGACTTCCTCGCCCACCCCGCTCTCCTCGACGCCGCCCTGCACGCCATGGGCCCGGGCGGCGTGTTCGGGGACGAGGGCGCGGTGCGCCTCCCGTTCGCCTGGTCCGGCGTGCAGACCTGGAGCGACGGCGCCACCTCGCTGCGCGTCCGGCTGACCGCGGCCGGTGGCGACGGCGTACGGCTGCTGGCCACGGATACCGCGGGCACACCCGTCGCCTCCGTGGACGAGCTCGTGCTGCGCCCGCTCTCCGCCGCCGACGTGCGCGCGGCCGCCCCCACCCGGTCGTTGTACGTCCCGCGCTGGGACGTCTGGCGGCCGGCGACCGCCGCCGCAGTCCCCGCCGTCCCCTGGCACCCGGGCGCCGCGCTCGCCGAGGTCGTCGCCGACGCCCCCGAGCTGGTGCTGCTCGACTGCACCGCGCAGGAACTGCCCGGCGGCGACGACGTGCCGGCCGCGGCCCACGCCCTGGTCGGGTTCGTGCTCGCGCGCGTTCAGGAGTGGCTTGCCGACGAGGCGCTCGTCGACGCGAGGCTCGTCGTGGTCACCCGTGGTGCCGTCGCGGTGTCGGGCGGCGAGCGG
>NZ_JOGV01000095.1:0-6586 GCF_000721365.1 Streptomyces sp. NRRL F-5650
GGACCCGGCAGGGCGCCCTCGGCGGGGCGGGGCGGGCAGACGCCCCGACTGTCGGGGCGGACCCGGCAGGGCGCCCTCGGCAGCCTGCTCGGCCGGGGCGCAGGGCGGATCAAGTCGCCCCGGCTCGGCGGAGGGCAGGGCGGAGGGAAGCACCGCCGCCCCCACACGAGCAGCGGCTCGCCCTCGACCGCGCCCCGCACGCCCCGCCGGGGCGGGCTGCTCGGCAAGGTCCGCCCCGCCGCGTCCGCCGCCCGCCGCGGCATGGCCGGCGCAGGGCGCGCCCTCCGGGCGACGGGGCGCACCCTCGCCCACACCGCACGCCGAGCAGGGCGCACCGCCCGCCGGCTCGCCGCCCCCGCGGCCGCGCTCTGGCGGAACACCGCCCAGGCTCGCCGAGCCATCGCCCGCCGCACCGGCAAGGCCGCGTCCGCCCTCGTGCACGGCGCCCTCGCCGGACTCGCGGGCGTCGCCGCCGCGGTGTGGGGCGCCAGCTTCCGCGCCGGCCTCGACACGCTGCGCGCCGTCTGGCAGCGGCTGCGCCGACGTCGTGCCGCCCGCAAAGCCGCGAACGGGCCGTCCATGACCGGCCCGGCCGTGGCCAACACCCCGGCGCCCGTCGCCACATCCGTACGCCGCCCGGCAACCGCCGGCGGATCCCCCTCGACCTCGGGAGCACAGTCCATGTCCGGTCATCACTTCCTCGCGCCCGCGATGGAGCTGGAGCGCATCGCCAGCACGTACAAGCCCGACGGCATGATGCAGGTCGGCCGGGACTTCGCCGCCCTGCCCGACGCCCTCGAACACGTCGCGAACGCGATGCGGATCACCACGGCGCGCGCCGACCAGGAGCAGCCCCTCGACCCGCGGATCGTCGAGCTGATGCAGAACATCTACAACCTGCAGATGAAGGCGTCGGAACTCGCCCGCGAACTGGCGCCCGCGTTCCGGCAGTTGCACGCCGTCGACATCGAGCGGCTGCAGAACCCGCGCAAGGGCGTGCACGCCGAGGCCGAGTGGGACGTCCGCGCGAACATCGACACCTCTCTGTGAAAGGCAGACCAGTGCACATCGACTGGGAGTCGGGGCACGGCCCGTACACCGCACCGATCAGCGCCGCCGGTTCCGCGCTCGCCGTCTCCTACGCGGCAGCCGCGGCCGGCGTCGCCCCCTGGTGGGGTGCCGCCGTCGCTGGTGCCGGACTCGTCGGCTCGCACATCGCGGGCCGCCGGGCCGGCGCCGGCCGGGGCGACCTGGTGCTGCGCGCCGCCGCATGGCTCGGCGCGGGCGGCTGGTGCTCGTGGGCGATGACGGTCGGCCCGTGGTCGGGTGAGCGGCTCGCCGCGCTCGGCGCCGGGGCGGTCGCGCTCGGCGCCGCCATGACCGGGACCCGGGCCGCGCGCCGCCGCCGGGACGCGGCACGGACCGCCGAGGCCGCGGCCGAAGCGCACGCGCACCTGCAGCACCGGTACCGGGCGCTCGCCGCCGAGTGGCAGGCCAGGTTCGACCGGGTCGCCGGGCTCGAAGGTGTGCAGGTCGTCGGCGTCGAGATGTGGGAGCACGGCGGCGGGTTCACCCTCGAAGGCCGCCTGCCCGAGGGCGGGTACACGTGGCGGCACGTGCAGCGCGTGCAGGACGGGCTCGCCGGGGATGCGCGGCTGCCGCACGGCTGCACCGTCGAGGTCATCGAGGGCGCCGACCGCGGCAGTTTCCTCGCGAACATCGAGACGCAGAACCAGGTCGTTGCGGGCGAGCCTCGCATGTACCCCGACGACTACTCGACCCGCTCGTACAACGACCCCCTGCTGTGGGGCGTGCACCGCGACGGCAGCCCGGCCGGCGCCGTGTGCCGCGAGCTGTCCGCGATCGCGTCGGCCCGCCGCGGATCCGGCAAGACGAACCTGCTGCACGTGTGGATCGCCGGGCAGCAGCGCATGGACGACGCCCTGTCGTGGGTCATCGACCTGAACGGCGGCGGCGTCGCCCTGCCCTGGCTGCGGGCGTGGCACAAGGCCGGGCGCCCGGGCCGGCCGCCGATCGACTGGGTCGCGGACACCCCCGAGAAGGTGCTCGCCATGGCCGAGGCCCTGCTGCGGATCGCGAAGGCACGGAAGCCCGGGTACGCCGACCTGCAGATCGAGCACGACGACGACAAGCTGCCCGTGTCGCCCGAGGTGCCCGCGATCATCGTGAACGGCGACGAAATCGCCGAGTTGTACAGCTCGAAGGCGCGGAAGAACCCGACGCTGCGCAAGGCCGGTGACACGCTGCTGCGGGTCGTCGAACTCGCGCGCGCGGTCGCCTGCAACACGATGATGACCGCGCTCCGTGCCACAGCGGATGTCCTCGAAGAGCCGCAGCTCGTCGTGCAGTCCGGGCTCAAAGTCGCCATGCAGGGCGACGAGCGGGAGCTGAACTACCTCATGGGGTGGGCCGACCGGATCACCCCGCAGGACATGCCCACACCGGGCACCGGCGCGTACAAGGTCCTCGACCAGCCCGCCCGCCCTTTCCAGGCGTACCGGATCGTGCCGACCGTGATCGCACGGGTCGTTGAGGCGACGTGCGAGCGGCGGCCCGTCCTCGATGAGCTGTCGCTGCGCGCTGCAGGCGAGTCGTACGAGCGCAGGTGGGAGAACACCGACCACCTGTTCGGCATCGGCCCGGCACCCGCACCGGCCGCCACCGAGGCCGCGCCCGAGCAGCGGGCCGTCCGCGAGGGATGGACCGACCCCACCGCCGGGTGGGGCAAGCCGGCCGCGGCCGCAGCCTCCACGGACACCGACAACGCGCTCGCTGACGCCGACGCCGCGGTGCGCCGCATCCGCGGGGAGATCGGCGACGCCACCAACCACGATCCCGACCTCGAAGAGCAGGCCCGCGCCATCTTCGAGGCGTCGTTCGGCTACAAGCCACCCGCCGCCCTCGGCGACGCCAACGGCGACCAGCCGAGCAGCGACCCGCGGTACCCGCTCGTGTACGAGATCGTCACGAAGGCCGGCCCGGCCGGGATCGGGCCCGAGGCCATCCGCGACGTGATCAAGCAGCGGCACCCCGACGTCGAGGTGCCGCACGCCGCGACGATCGGCCGGTGGCTCGGCGCCGACCCCCGCGTGCACAAGCCGTCGTACGGCCGGTATGCCGTGCGCCCCGCGAACGGAGACACCTCGTCATGACGCAGCGGACCCCCGCCCGACGCCGCACTGCCCGAGCCGTACGAGGAACCGGCAGCACCGTACGAATCGCGGCTCCACTCGGGCCCATCGCCGCCGTACTGCTCAACCTCGAACCCGGCACGCTTCACCTCGACATGCCCGGATCGCACCTCGTCGTCATCCTGCTCGCCGGGCTCGGCGTCGACCGGCTCGGGATGCTGCTGCACGCCGTCGGCGACCACATCGAAGACCGCCCCGCCACGAGCTAGGACCCCGCCATGCACCCCGACCTGCCCACCACACGGCCCGCCGAGCCCGCCCCGCGCACCCTGTACCCGAACGCGGTCATCCCGGCCGCCGAGCAGCGGCTCGCCCCCGCACCCCCGCCCGGCATGCGCGTCATCGGGTACGTGCGCGTCGACGGCATGCTGCATGCCCAGTACGGCCCCCAGTACGAGCCGGCCACGCCCGTGGCACCGCCCGCACCATCCGGACTCGACCCGCAGGCGCAACGCACCGCCGCCAAGGGCGTCCTCGCCGCCGGCGCGGGCGTGGGCTGCTACTTCGGCATGCAGGCGCTGCAGATACTCGTCGGCTCGCTCGTGCAGCTCCTCGCCGCCGCCGCGGTGTGCGCGGTCGCGTGGGCCGTGGTCCCCTCCGGCCGCCATGGCGCGGGGCAGGGCCCGACGTACATCACGAACAACCGCGGGATGCTGGCAGGATGGCGCTCGCAGAACGGCCCGCGGAAGTAGGAGGACAGATGCCGAAGAAGATCGAGCACGTGCCCGCGGGCAAGTTCATGACCCTCGAAGAGATCGCACAGTTCGTCGCCGACGCCTACGCGGCCGGCGCGACCGGCTCGGACATCCCCACCGGTCGCCTGTCGTTCGGTGGGAAGCTGCAGCAGCTCGTCGTCACGGTCGAGCACGAGTAATCCCGCCCCTGCGCCCCGTACCGCACGCTCGCGGTACGGGGCGCCGTCACGAGAGGATCAGCCCATGAACGACGAGTTCCTGCAGTGGCTGCGCGAGCAGCTCGACGACGACGAGCGGACCGCGCGGGCCGCGACGGATGGCCCCTGGACAACGATGGGGCAGCGCGTACTGGACCCGTCACCGCCGTCCAACCGGCTGGGCATCGGGATGGCTGTAGGGCATGCGGCTGCCAGCGCCGACTACAACGAGACCGCCGAGCACATCGCCCGCCATGATCCGGCGCGCGTGCTCGCCGAGGTCGAGGCGAAGCGAGGCGTACTACGCCAGTACACCGACCTGCGCGAGCAGGTTCGCAACCCGGTGAGCGCCGAGAACCGATCGCGTGCGCGCGCCCTGCAAGGCGAGATCGGCGACGTTCTGCGGCTGCTCGCGCTGCCGTACGCGGACCGCCCCGGCTACCGCGACGAGTGGCGCCCGTAGACCTCTTGACGAACCATCCGACGCCCCGTTCGGCACCCGCCGGGCGGGGCGTCGCCGTTCCTCGACTCGGGCGAACGGTACACAACGGGCAACACCCGATTGTGAGTTGTGACACATTCGTACCCGGCGGTAACGAGCGTCCGCACCCCCTCGCCGCACCCCCGGAACGGGGCGTTCCGAAGCGATCCGAGAGCAATCCGAAGCGAATCCGAATCAAATCCGAACGAGATTTGAATCGAATCCGAATCAGATCCGGCGACGATTTGAAACACATCACCGCAGGTCACCGCGTTGTGTCCCCGGGGGACTCCTCGGTCCCTCGCGCGCGCGTGTTCCCCTCCCCTCCCCTCCGGTCTATGGCGGGGGTAGAGAGAGATCCACCGGTAGTAGCGGGCGAGCCCGAAGCGCTCTCTCAGTCGCCGCCAACTCGAAATCTGGGCTTGCAATCCCGGCGAGGTGTCGCCAATCTTGGGGCTACACCGGCATGCCCAAACGCCGAAACACACACTCCGACAGCGCCCCCAGAGCCGACACCGGCCGGGGGCGCTCGTCATTCCACAGACCCGCGCGGGGCGGACACCGATACGAACTCTGGCGGGTTTGCTGCCCGCCCCGCGCGCCCTTCCCACCACACCGGAAGGCACCGCCATGTCACAGCCCAGCATCGGCCGCATCGTCCACTACCGACTCGCCGCACAGGACGCCGCCGACATCAACCGCCGACGCAAGGACTTCCACGAGAGCCGCAGCGCCGACGACCAGACCGGGTTCGTCGGCCACGTCGGCAACCATGCGACCGAAGGCGACGTGTTCCCCGCGACCATCGTCCGCGTGTGGGAAGAGAGCACCATCACCTGCAACCTGCAGGTGCAGCTCGACGGCAACGACACGTACTGGGCCACCTCGCGAGCCGAGGGCGACGAGCCCGGCAACTGGTGCTGGCCGTCCCGCATCTGATCCGCACATCGGCCTACCAACACCCCGAGCACACAAGGCACGATGGACCCTCGCACTCAGGAGGGGACCCGCCAGTGTTCGGAAAGAAGAAGACCGACGACGAGAAAGCCGCCGCCAAGCGCCTCAGCCGCATCCGCGTCGCCGCCGCCGCAGCCGGCGTCAACGTCCTCGGCGGCAAGTTCCACCAGGCCGGCCAAGGCTCGATCCCCGTCGACGGCTCAACCGTCACCATCGAACTCGGCGAGCACGCGCGGAAACGCATCACCGCAACCCGCGTCGCCCTCACCGGGATCTTCGCCCTGTGGCTGAAGAAGGACGAGCAGAAGCTGTACATCACCATCGAGCACCCCGACGGCGTACTGCTCTACCCCGTCGACGCGAAGAAGGAGCCGCAGGCCCGCGTGTTCGCGACGCTCGTCAACGGCGAGGCCACCGGCATCACCACCGACTGACCAACACCCCGGGGGGACACGTGCGCATCCGCATCACCCTGGACATCCGCACCACCCCCCGGGCCAGCACGACACCCCCCACAGTCGACACCACCCCCACGCCCGACACCACCCCCACCACCGAGGCCACCACCCCGGCCGACACCACCCCCTTCGGCTTCACCCTCGACGGCACCACACTCGGCAGCGACACCGAACGCGCCGAGCCCTACGACGACAACCGAGGCGCCGAGTACGAAGACGACGACGCACGGACAGGCGGGCAACAGTGAGCGGCGGATGGGCAGGCAGCAACCGACGAGCCGAACTGCCGGCCGACTGGTACACCGTCATCCGGCCGTTCGTCCTCAACCGCGACGAGCACCGATGCCGCAACCGCATCAACGGACACGTATGCGGACGATGGGCGAACCAGGTCGACCACATAGGCGACCGCATGGACCACAGACCCGAGATGCTGCAGGCACTGTGCGCCGACTGCCACGGCCGCAAGAGCAGCCAGCAGGGCAACGCGGCCCGCTGGGCAGAGCGCACGACGCGCCCCCCAGAGCGGCACCCCGGACTGATCTGACCAGCCCCCACCCCGATCCGGCCCGCCCCCCCTGGGGGG
>NZ_JOGV01000096.1:0-7073 GCF_000721365.1 Streptomyces sp. NRRL F-5650
GGAGGGTCATCCGGGGGTGGCTCGGGCGGTGGTGGTGGTGCGTGAGGACGGGCCGGGGGACAGGCGGCTGGTGGGGTACGTGGTGCCCGAGGAGAGCGGCGGGGAGACCGGTGACGCGGCGGCGGAACCGCTCGTCGCCGAACTCACCGAACGCCTCGCCCGGCGGCTGCCCGACTACATGGTTCCGGCGGCGCTGGTCCCGCTCCGGGAGCTGCCGCTGACCCCGAACGGCAAGGTCGACCGGCGGGCACTGCCGGTGCCCGACTACGCCCGGCGGTCCACGGGGCGGGCACCGCGCAATCCGGCCGAGGAGACCTTCTGCGCGCTGTTCGCCGAGGTGCTCGGCCTGGACCGGGTCGGCGTCGACGACGACTACTTCGCTCTCGGCGGTGACAGCGTTCGCTCCGTCCAGGTCGTCGCCCGGGCGAAGACCCGCGGCCTCGCGGTCGGCGTCCGGGACATCTTCGAGCACCGCACGGCCGCCCGGCTCGCGGAGCTGGCGGCCGGCCGCGACGAGGAGGCACCGGCCCTCCGCGAGCTGCCGGGCGGCGGCACCGGCTGGGCACCGCTGCCCCCGACCGCGGCGCACACCCGCCCGCTCCACGGCGGTGCCGAGCGGGCCTGCGCCTCCCGGTTGCTGACCCTGCCCGCGGACGTCGACCGCGCGGAGCTGGTCAGGGCCGTACAGGCGGTGCTGGACCGGCACGACGCGCTGCGGGCGCGCTTCGACCGGGCGCGGCCCGGCCTGCTGATCGAGCCCCCGGGCAGTGTGTCGGCGGACGCGCTGGTGCGGCACGTCCGCTGGGACGCCGGCGACGACCCCCTCCCCGCCGAGCTGGACGCCGCCGCGGGCCGCCTCGACCCGGACGCCGGCGTGACGTCGCAGTTCGTGTGGCTCGACTCGGCCACCCGCGGTCACCGGCTGTTGGCCGTCGTGCACCGGCTCGTCATGGACGACACGTCGTGGCGCATCCTGGTCGCGGACCTGGTGCGCGCCGGCCGCCGGGCGCGCGGGGACCGGACCACGGCACCGGCCCCGGCGGGCACCTCGTTGCGCCGGTGGCTGCACGCGCTCGCCGACGACGCGGCCACCGCACCGCGACGGGCCGAACTGCCCGCATGGCGTGCGGTGCTGGGCGAGAAGGGGACTGCGCCCGACGCGCCCGAGCCGGGCAGCGGCACCCCCGCGGGCCCGGACAGCGTACGGGTCCGGGTGCCGGCGAACGTCACCGAGGCCGTGCTGACGGTGCTGCCCGCGGTGTTCCGCGCCGGTGTCGACGACGGCCTGCTCACCGGGCTCGCCCTGGCGCTGGCCCGCTGGCGCCCGGCGACCGGGCACCAGGGTCCCTCGACCCTGGTCCGCCTGACCGCACCGGCCCGCGACGAGCACGCCGTACCCGGCGCCGACCTGTCCCGCACGATCGGCCCGCTCACCACGGTGTTCCCGGCCCGGCTCGACCTGACCGGGATCGACGTGGCCGATGCCTTCGCGGGCGGACCGGCCGCCGGGCGGGCGGTCAAGGCCGTCAAGGAACAGCTCCGGTCCCTGCCGCACGCGGGTGTCGGCTACGGCCTGCTGCGGCACCTGGACCCGGACACCGCCGCCGAGTTCACCGGTGCCCCGGAACCGCGCATCGGCTTCACCCATCACAGTGACCCCGCCGGCCCTCCCGGCGGCCCCCGGGACGAGGGGTGGCAGCCGGACACGGCGTACCGGGACCCGCACGGCGCGCCGGACGCGACCCGGCTGTTCCGGTCCGCGCTGGAGATCGACACGACGACCGACGCCACCCCGCAAGGGCCCGAGCTGACCGCCTGCTTCGCCTTCCCGGCCGACGCGTTCTCCCGCGCCGAGGTGAGTCGGCTGGCCGCGCTGTGGGCCGAGGCCCTGACCGCGCTGGCCCGGCACGCCACGACACCCGACGCCGGTGGGCCGACTCCGACGGACGTACCCCTGGTCGACGTGGAGCAGGACGAGATCGACGCCTGGCAGGACCGCTACGGCAGGCTGACGACGGTGTGGCCGGTCACCCCCGCGCAGTCCGGGATCCTGTTCCACAAAACACTCGGCGGGGCGTCGTTCGACCCGTACCACGTCCAGCTCGCGCTCCGGCTGTCCACCGCGGTCGACCCGGAGCGGATGCGCCGGGCCGGGCAGGCCCTGCTGGCCCGCCATCCCAGCCTGCGCGCCGCGTTCGTCGACCGGTCCGAGGGCGATGTCGTGCAGGTGGTGCCCGAGACGGTGACACTGCCGTTCCAGTACCTCGACCTGACGGGCGGCGCCGCGCCGGACCGGACCGAGGCGTTCGAGCGGTTCCTCGTGCGGGACCGGGCCACCTACTTCGACGTGGCCGCGCCACCGCTGATCAGGCTGGCGCTGGTCGCTGTCGAACCGGACCGGCACGAGTTCGTGCTGACCGCCCACCATGCGCTGATCGACGGCTGGTCCCTGCCGCTGCTGATGCGGGACCTGCTGCTTCTCTACGCCGCCGACGGCGATCCGGCCGCCCTGCCCGCCGCCCACGACTACGGTGACTTCCTCTCCTGGCTGGCGGCGCAAGACCGGGACGAGGCGGCGCGGGCCTGGGCGGCGGCGCTGGAGGGGATCGAGGAGCCGACGCTCCTGGCGTCCGACCCCACGGGCGACGGCAGGCGCGCGGACGAGCCGGAAACGGGACGGGGGCAGCTCGACTTCGCGTTCCCGCCCGAGGAGGCGCGGGCCCTCAACGGCCGGGCCGCCGAGCTGGGCGTCACGGTCAACACCGTGGTCCAGGGCGCCTGGGCACTGCTGCTCGGCCGGCTCACCGGCCGCGACGACGTGGTCTTCGGCGCGACCGTCGCGGGCCGCCCGCCCGCGGTGACCGGCGTCGAGTCGCTGGTCGGAATGTTCATCAACACGGTTCCGGTCCGCGTCGCTTGCGCGCCGGGCGACACCCTCGCCGAGGTCCTGGTCCGGCTCCAGGAGCGGCAGGTCGGCCTCATGGAGCACCAGCACCACGCGCTCTCCGAGATCCAGCAGTCGGCCGGCCTGCAGACCCTGTTCGACACGCTGGTCGTCTTCGAGTCCTACCCGATCGACTGGGACGGGCTCGGCGCCGCCGGCGCGGTCGCCGGCGGCATCGCCTTCGACGACTTCCGCCCGTCCACCGGAACCCACTACCCGCTGACCCTGATGGCCGCCGCCGATCCGCACCTGCGCTTCACGCTCCAGTACAAGGAGGGTGACATCGACCGGGACACGGCGCGGTCCTGCGCGGCCCGTCTGGTCCGCGTCCTGCGGCAGTTCGCGGCCGACCCCGGCACGACGGTCGCGCAGACCGAGGTGCTGGAACCGGCCGAACGGGACCGGCTGCTCGTCGAGCTGAACGACACCGCCGCCGAGGTGCCGGCCGCCACGATCCCCGAGCTCTTCGAGGCACAGGCCGCCCGGACCCCGGACGGGATCGCCGTGATCGACGGCGGCACGCGGCTGACCTACCGCCGGCTGAGCGCCCGGGCCGGCCGGCTGGCGCGTGTGCTGGCCGGCCGTGGCGTGGGCGCCGAGTCGGTGGTCGCGGTGTCGTTGCCGCGCTCGGCCGACCTGGTGGTGGCACTGCTCGCGGTTCTGAAGGCGGGCGGCGCCTACCTGCCCGTCGACCCCGCGTACCCCGGCCGGCGCATCGCGGCCGTCCTCGACCAGGCAGGGCCGCACCTGGTGCTGACGGACTCGGCGACCCTGGCCGCGCTGCCGGACCACGACGCCCCGGACGTGCTGCTCGACACCCTCGGCCCCGGCGGCGACGACACCCTCCCGGCCCCTCGGCCGCCCCTCCCGCGGCAACTGGCGTACGTCATGTACACCTCCGGCTCGACGGGCCGGCCCAAGGGCGTCGCCATCACCCACGACACCGTGGTCAACGGCGTACTGCGGCTGGCCTCCCGGGTCGGCATGGGACCGGGCAAGCGGCTGCTGGCCGGCACCTCGGTCAACTTCGACGTCTCGGCGTTCGAGATCTTCACGACGCTGGCGACCGGCGGCACGGCCGAGGTGGTCCGGGACGTCCTGGTGCTGGGCGAGGGCGACGGCTGGAGCGGCAGTGTCGTCTCCACCGTTCCGTCCGCCTTCGCCGAACTGCTCGACCGGATCGCCGGCCGCACCAGCGTGGAGACGGTCGTCTTCGCCGGCGAGGCGCTGCCGTCGTCCCTCGCGGAGAAGACACGGGCGGCCTTCCCCGGCGTACGGGTCGTCAACGCCTACGGCCAGAGCGAGTCGTTCTACGCCACCACCCACACCGTCCGCGACGGCACCGGGGACGCGCGGGGCAGCGTGCCGATCGGCACCCCGCTGGGCAACATGCGGGCCTACGTGCTGGGCCCCGGGCTGTCCGTGACGCCGCCGGGAACGGTCGGTGAGCTGTACGTCGGCGGCAGTGTGGGCCGCGGCTACCACGGACGCGCCGATCTGACGGCCGAGCGCTTCGTCGCCGACCCGTTCGGCCCGGCCGGCTCCCGGATGTACCGCACCGGTGACCTGGCCCGCTGGAACGACGAGGACCAGCTCGAGTACCTGGGCCGGGCCGACGAACAGGTCAAGGTGCGCGGCTTCCGGGTCGAACCGGCCGAGACCGAGGCCGAGCTGGCCGCACACCCCGGCGTCGCGCAGGCCGTGGTCGTCGCCCGTGCCGGGCGCGGCAGGAGCACGGACAAGCACCTCGTCGCGTACGTCGTACCGGCCTCCGCGGGCCCGGTGCCCGAGCCCAAGGAGCTGCGCGCGTTCGTCTCGGCGCGGCTGCCGGAGTTCATGGTGCCGTCCGCCTTCGTGGTCCTGGAAGGGCTTCCGCTCGCGCCGAACGGCAAGCTGGACCGGGCCGCGCTGCCCGAGCCCGACTACACCGGCACCACCTACCGCGCGCCGCGCACCCCCCGCGAGGAGATCCTGGCGGCGCTGTTCGCCGAGGTGCTCGGCCTGGACCGGGTCGGCGTCGACGACAGCTTCTTCGAGCTGGGCGGGCACTCCCTGCTCGCCACCCGGCTGATCGCCAGGCTCCGCGCCGAGCTGGGGGTGGAGCTGCCCATCCGCAAGATCTTCGACATGCCGACGGTGGCCGCGCTCGCACAGTGGTCGCAAGCACCGGGCTCATCCAGCCGTCCCCGCCTGCGCAAGATGACCGTAGAGGAGTAGGGCCATGATCCCGCTGTCCTTCGCGCAACGTCGCTATTGGTTCATGCACCAGCTCGAGGGCGGTGAGACGTGGAACATGTCGGCGGCCTTCCGGCTGGAAGGGTCGTTGGACCGGGCCGCGCTCACCGCGGCGTTGCGTGACGTGGTCGAGCGGCACGAGATACTGCGCACCACCTATCTGTCCGACGGCGGCGAACTCCACCAGCGCGTCCTGCCCCTGGAACAGGCGTGGGACCAGGTGCGGCTGCCGGTGGTCGACGCGGCGCCGGAGGACGTCGCCGGCGCGGTCGAGGACGCGGTCGCCCACGCGTTCGACCTCGCCGGCGAGATCCCCCTGCGGGCGACCCTGGTCCGCACCTCGCCCCGGGTGCACACGTTGGTCCTGGTCATCCACCACATCGCGACGGACGGCAGTTCCGGCGCGCCGCTGGCCAAGGACCTGGCCACGGCCTACACCGCCCGGCTGGCCGGGCGGGCACCGGACTGGGAACCGCTGCCGGTGCAGTACAAGGACTTCACGCTGTGGCAGCGCGAGGTGCTCGGGGAGGTGAGCGACCCCAGCAGTCTCGCCGCCAGGCAACTCGCCTACTGGCGCGAGGAACTGGCCGGGATACCCCAGCCGCTGACCCTGCCGCTCGACCGCCCGCGCTCCGCGGAGGTGCGCACGGACGGCGGCGTGGTCGGCTTCGCCGTGTGTCCCGAGGTGACGGCCGGTCTCGAGAAGCTGTCCGCGGAGCACGGAACGTCCATGGCGATGGTCCTGCACGCCGCGCTGGCGGTGCTGCTGGGCAAGCTCGGCAGCGGACAGGACATCCCGATCGCCACGCCGATCGCCGGGCGGACGGACGAGGCGATGGCCGATCTCGTCGGGTGCTTCGTGAACAACCTCGTGCTGCGGGTGGATCTCTCCGGCGACCCGTCGTTCACCGATGTCCTCGCCCGGGTGCGGGACAAGGCGCTGGCGGCCTACGAGCACCAGGACCTGCCGTTCGACGTGCTGGTCGAGTCGGTCAACCCGGACCGCTCCATCGCGCACCGCCCGCTCTTCCAAGTGATGTGCGGCTGGCAGAACTACGAGAAGCCGCCGCTGGACCTGCCGGGGCTGGAGGTGGAGTTCCAGCAGGCCCTCACGGCCAGGACCATGGTGGACCTCTACGTCAGCATGGCCAAGGACGAGTCGGGGCGGCTGCACGGCGACATCCAGTACGGAAGCGACCTCTTCGACCACGCCACGATCGAGGCCATGGCCGAGCGGTTCAAGCGGGTCCTTGAACAGGTGGTCGCCGATCCGGGCATCCGTGCCGGCGACGTCGACGTGCTCGGTCCGCGGGAGCGGGAGCGGCTGCTGGCGGAGGTGAACGACACCGCGGAGCCGACGCTGGAGGGCGGGCTGGTCGCGGCGGTGGCGCGCCCTGTGCCTGCCCCGGACCGCGGAACTGATGGTGGCGCTGTGGGCGGTGCTGAAGTCGGGGGCGGCGTACGTCCCGGTCGATCCGGACCACCCGCGGGACCGGATCGACCGCATCCTCGCGGACGCCCGCCCCGTCCTCGTCCTGGACGCCGACCTCCTGGCCGGCGCCGACCTGTCCGAGTTCCCGGACACCCCGCCCGAAGTGGCCGTGCGGCCGGAGAACACGCAGTACGTGATCTACACGTCGGGTTCGACGGGCGCCCCGAAGGGGGTCGCGGTCCCCCGCGGTGCGCTGGCGAACTTCGTGGCCGCGGTGCGGCGGCGGTTCCCCCTGTCGCCCGGGGAGCGGATGCTCTTCGCCACCACCGTGTCGTTCGACATGGCCAACACCGAGCTCTATCTGCCGTTGGTGTGTGGTGCGGCTGTGGTGGTGGCGCGGCGGGAGGTGGTGGTCGATCCGGGGGCTGTTGTGGGGTTGATGCGGCGTCATGGGGTGTCGGT
>NZ_JOGV01000097.1:0-6238 GCF_000721365.1 Streptomyces sp. NRRL F-5650
CTCCCCGCCCGCCCCCCGCCGGAGGCCCCGTCGGACACCTCAAGCGCCAGCACCCGCCAGGCCCCCGCCCGAAACGCCTCCCCCACCGTCTTCCCCTCCAGTTGCGGATGCCCCGCCACCTCCACCGCCGCGAACAGCAGCACCCGCCGCTCGACAGGGATCGCCCCCAGGATCTGGCGGCCCATCATCGCCCCGGCGAAGGACGGCGCCGCCAGGTGCGTCACGCTCCGGCTCCGGGTGAGCGCCCGGGGGTGCGCGGCACGCAGGGTCCGGTACACGGCGGTCGCGAAGTCGTCGTCGTACAGCCGCAGCACCACCCGCAGCCGCGACCGTACGGAACGCGCGTACAGCACCGCCTCCAGGTTGGTCGTGTCCACACTGGTCAGTGCGAGCAGCGAGTGCGCCCGGTGGATCTTCGCGGCCTCCAGGACGCCTTCCTGGGTGACGTCCCCGAGCACCACCGGCACCCGCAGCCGCCGCGCCGTCGCCATGCCGCGTGCCTCGGGATCGGCCTCGACGCACACGACCGGGATGTCCATCTCCCGCAGCCGGGTCAGGACGCGCGTGCCGATCTTGCCGAGTCCCAGCAGGACGACGTGCCCGCCCAGCCCGCGCGGCGGCTTGCGCAGGGAGGACGCGGTGCGGAAGGTGCCCAGCGCCTCCAGCACGGCCGCCAGCAGGACCGGCAACAGCAGCAGTCCGACGAAGCCGGAGAGGAGCTGGAGGATCTGCCGCCCGACGTCGTCGTTGTGCGCGGGCTCGTTGATGGAGAAGAGGTCGAGCAGCGTCACGTACGTGGCGTGCAGCGGATGGTCGCCGGTGACCACCATCAGCGCCACCGCGAGCGCCACCACGCACGCCGCCAGACCCGCCAGCGACCACCGCAGCCGGCGCGAGAACAGCTCGCCGAAGGCGGGCACTCCGGCCCGCCCGGCGGGCAGCGACGGACCGGAGTACGACACCTGCTCCAGGACCACGGTCCCGCGTCCGGTGGCGGCCTCCACCGCCGCGGCGTCGGGCAGCAGTTGGGGTCCCTGCTCGCCGCTGTCCTCCGAACCGTCCGTGCCGGCGGGGTCGTTGCTGGTCGCGGAGAGCAGCGCGAGGGTGCACAGTCCCGGGTCGGCCACCTCGCCGGGCGCGGGCGGGTGCCGTTCGACGGCGCGCAGCAGGATGCCGTCCGTGTCGACGATCTTGCTGGTGCCGACGAGGGCGGTGGCCGCGAGCGCGGGCGCGGCGGTGTCGGCGTCGGACAGCACCGTCGTGGACCCGGACCAGCCCCCGCCCCCGCCCCCGACGTCGGGACCGGAACCGGAACCAGGACCAAGACCGGAATCCGGACCGGAACCGGAATCCGGACCGGAACCGTCCCCGGTCGCCAACGCGGCGCTCTGGTCGAGCAGTTCCTCGATGTGCTGCCCCAGGCGCCGGTTGTACAGCCGCAGGACCAGCCGCAGACGGGGGTTGAGCCGCCGGGCGGTCAGCGCGGCGCGGATGTTGGTCTCGTCGTCGTCGTACACGAGGGCGAGCGCGGTGGCCCGTTGGACACCGGCGTCCGCGAGCACGTCCTCGGTCGGCTCGGTGGCCTCCAGTTCGCGGTCGGCGCCGCCCTGGTCGCCGTTGCCCGAGCGGTTGACGGCCGCGTTGACCATGTCGAGCAGGGCAGCCGACGCCGCGCGGGCCCGGCCGACCACCGGCTGGCGCACCCGGCGCCCGGAGGGCGGGACGACGAGTGTGACCTGTTCGCGGTAGACGCCGCGCAGTTCGGCGGCCAGCCGGTGTGCCAGCCCGTCGTCGCCGCACACCACCATGTGCGCGTACCCGTCGCCCTGCGGAACCTGGTTCGGAACGCTCCCCGTATGAGTCCCCATTTGAGGAAGGACAGTACCGGTACCGGCCGCGGTTCCGGGGTCGCCGGAAGAGATCGAGGACGGCATGGAAGACGCCTGAAGGTTGCCGGAACGCGGCAGTGACGCGTGGTGGGGCCCCGTGTGACGATCGGTCTCACCGAAGGACGGCGACGGGCGGGCCGGGGGAGGCACGGCGGCACGGGGGGTGCCGCGGGGGCGTGCCGCCCGCCCCGTCACCGGCCTTCGGTGAATGCCGGGCCGGCCCCGCGGGGGGTGGGGCGGGGGCTAGATCTCCTGCGCGGGCCAGCCCAGCAGCCGGGCGCCGATGACCGCGGTCTGCAGCGTGTAGCGGTGCACCGGGTCGGAGGCGTCCGCCCCGGTGAGCTGGTGGATGCGGTCCAGCCGGTAGGTGAGCGCCCGCACGCTGAGTGAGAGCCGCCGGGCGGCCTCGGCGGCGGTGCAGCCGGCGTCGAAGTACACCTCCAGTGTCTGCAGCAGGGGTTCGGCGCCGCCGCGGGCCTCGCGCAGCGGACCCAGCACACTGAGCACCAGGTCGGCCATCGCCTGCCGGTCCCGGGCCAGGACCGGGTAGACCAGCATGTCGGCGGCGCGCACCACGGGTTCGTCCAGGCCCAGCCGCTCGGCGAGTTCGAGGGTGCTGAGCGCTTCCTCGTAGCTGTGCACCACGCCGCCCGCACCGCTCTGCGGGCGCCCGATGGCGACCCGGCTGCCGTCCGTGGCGGCGTAGGCCTGCTTGGCGAAGAAGGCCAGGACGTCGTCCTGGTCGCCGGGGGCGATGCAGATCAACTGACCGTTCTTGGTGGTGATCAGGACGCGCCGGTCGCCGAAACGGGAGTTGAGCGCGGTCTCCACCACCCGGGTGACCGGTGCGGTGTCGTCGTACGCGTCGGGGCCCTCGGCCACCGCGACGGCGTGGGCGTGGGAGAGGACGAGCCCGAACCGTTCGGCCCGCTCGGCGAGGCGGCCCAGATCGCTGCGCCCGTAGAGCAGGTCGTCGATGAACTCCCGTCGCGCGGCCTCCTCCTGGCGCACGGCGAGTCGCTGCGCGCGCTCGTACCCCTCGGCGAAGGCGTCCACGGCCTGCGCGACGGCGCCGAGCACGCTCGTGGCGACGTCGGAACCCGCCCCCGCCGGACCGCTGCCGGGCCAGGACGCGCGCGTGGCGTCCAGATGCAGCCGTACGAGGCTGCGCAGGCTGTGTCCCGCCTCCGCGGCCTGCTCGCCGAAGAGCCGCCGCTCCTCCAGCTCGTCCCGGGTCAGCCGGCGTCCCGTGTCGGCGACCCCCGCCAGGATCTCGGCGTACCCGGTCAGGTACGTCTCCCGCTGGTCCGTCCGCAGGTCCGTCACCCCGTGCCTCCCCTGCCGTTCACGCCCCGTGCGCGGAGTCCGGCAACGTGAGGGTAGTCAACACTGCCGGAAACCGGCAACGCGCGGGGCAGGGGTCAGCCGCTAACCTCCGCCGGCCTCCTGCGCCTGCAGCCGCCGGGCCTGTTCCCGGGTCACCCGCTGCTCGGCACCGCAGGAGGTGCACTGCGTCGCGTACGTGGTGGAGAGGGGGAACAGCGGCACGAAGAAGAGCGTGAACTTCCTGACGCGCTTCCTGAGCGCGTGCGCGGCGGGACTGCCGCACCGGCCGCACACCAGCGACAGCATCGCGAGCTGGTAGAGGTAGCCCTTGGTGCCGAGAACGATCACGAGCCGGGTCCTTCCGGTAGGCCCCCGCGGGGCGCCCGCGTTTCCTACAGGTTGCACGCAGCGGTATTTGGGTGCCGCCCCGTATGGCCCGGACGGCCCCGTACGGGCGAGCCTGGAGGCCACTCCCCTTACCCGGCGGCCTCGTTCCGGTGTGACCGGGACGACCAGCACCGCAAGGAGAGCGCATGGCCCGCCCCGCTGACCGCGTCGCCCCCGCCGGGCCCCGCGGCGGGAGGAGGACCTCATGTCCCTGTCCGACGACCGCAGACTCACCGAGATCGAGACCCGGCTGCACCGCGAGGACCCCGAGTTCGTCCGGTCCTTCACCGACGGCCGCCCCCTGCGCCCGCGCGAGTACCGGTACCACCGGGCCTGGCTGCTGCTCTGCGTTGCGCTCGGCGCGCTGGCCACCGGTGTCTTCCTGGCCCACGGGCTGCTCATCGCCGCCGGGCTCGTCTTCGCCGGTGTCGCCGGTGAACTGTTCGACCCGCACCGGCGCGCCCGCGCCCGGCGGTGCCCGCCGTCCGGGTCCTGACCCCGGCGGGTGCCGCGCCGCAGGGGCGGAGGCGCCCCGGGGCGCCGGTGCGTGCGCCGTCGCCGTCGCGGGCGCGTACGGCGCGGAGCCTGGCCGATGACCCTGTCCGAGCTGTACGTGATGCTGCTGATCGGCGGCACGGTGCTGCTGGCCAGCATCGCCGCCGCCCGCGCCGCGCACCGCATCGGCCTGCCCAGCCTGCTGCTGTTCCTGTGCGTCGGCCTCGTCGCGGGCGAGGACGGCCTCGGCCTGCGGTTCGACGACGCCCAGCTCGCCCAGGCGCTGGGCGCCGCCGCCCTCGCTCTCATCCTGGTCGAGGGCGGCCTGACCACGCAGTGGAGCGACGTACGGCGCCTGCTCGCCCCCGCCGGAGTGCTGGCCACGGTGGGCGTGGCGATCTCCGTCGTGGTGACCGCGGCGGGCGCGCACTGGCTGCTGGGGATCGACTGGCGGCTGGCCCTGCTGATCGGCGCGATCGTCTCCTCCACCGACGCCGCCGCCGTCTTCTCCGTCCTGCGCGCCCTGCCGCTGCCGCGGAAGGTGAGCGTGCTGGTGGAGGCCGAGTCCGGCTTCAACGACGCGCCGACCATCATCCTGGTCCTGCTCTTCTCCACCACCGCCGGCCTGCCCGGCCCGCTGCCCGTCGTCGGCAACCTGCTCTTCCAGCTCGTGGTCGGCGGCGTCCTGGGCGTGGTGATCGGCCGCCTGGGCGTCGCCGCACTGCGGCACATCGCCCTGCCCGCGACCGGTCTGTACCCGTTGGCCACGGTCGGCTTCGGCGTCATCGCCTTCGCCGCCGCCGGAGCGCTGGGCGCCAGCGGCATCATCGCCGCCTACCTCTCCGGCCTGGTCCTCGGCAACGCCAAGCTGCCCCACCGCGCGGCCACCCGCTCCTTCTCCGAAGGCGTCGGCTGGCTGGCCCAGATCGGCCTGTTCGTCATGCTCGGCCTGCTCGTCGACCCGACCGAACTGCCCTCGGCGATCGTCCCGGCCCTCGTCGTCGGCCTGGTCCTGCTCCTGATCGCCCGGCCCGTGTCGGTCCTCCTGTGCCTGCTGCCCTTCCGGGTGCCCTGGCGCGAGCAGGTCTTCATCTCCTGGGCCGGTCTGCGCGGCGCGGTCCCCATCGTGCTCACGACCTTCCCGGTGGTGGCCGGGGTGGCCGGTGCGCGCGACGCCCTGAACATCGTGTTCGTGCTCGTCGTCCTGTTCACCCTGCTCCAGGGGCCCACGCTGCCCGCCGTCGCCCGGTGGACGGGCGTGACCCGTCCGGACACGCTGCGCGAGATCCAGGTCGAGTCCGCCCCGCTGGACCTGCTGGACGCCGACCTGCTGACGGTGTCCGTACCGCCCGGCTCGAAGCTGCACGGCGTCACCGTCGCCGAGCTGCGGTTGCCGCACCCGACGGTGGTCAGCCTGGTCGTCCGCGACGGCGCCACCCTCGTACCCGACCGGGAGACCGTGCTGCGCGCCGGTGACGAACTGCTGCTCATCACCGCGCCCCAGGTCCGCGAGGCCGCCGAACGCCGCCTGCGCGCCGTCGGCCGCCGCGGCAGACTGGCCCGCTGGTTGGGCGAGTCCGGCGCTCCGGAGTCGGAGAATTTGCTCCCGGTTCACTCGGGAAAGCAGCAAAATGCCCAATAAGTGATGCGGTAAACTTCTTTACCGAGCCGTGACCGTGCGGCAGTTCGAGGAGACGGGGGGTTCCGCGCGATGCACCGAGCGACCCCGACCGTCATTCCCGCCGGCCCCATGGGAGCCGTGCGCACCGCACGCATCGACAACGCGGCCCGAGACAGCGTCCCCGAATTCTGACGCCCCCTCGCCGAGCCCGCGGTGACCGAGGCAGGCCACACGGCTGCGCCGCCGCGTAGCCGCCGCGGGCCGTCGTGCCACTGGAGCGGCACCGGTGGGCGGTGGGGGCAGCCCCGCACCTGGCACCCCCAGGCCGTTCAGGCAGGCACCGGGAGGCCGCCCCGCACCGCCGGGCAGCCCACCTGCCCGCTCCGCACCACCACCGCACCCGCCCGCTCCGCACCACCACCGCACCCGCCCGGCCCGTTCCACCACCGCACCCGCCCGGCCCGTTCCACCACCGCACTTGCCCGCTCCGCACCACCACCGCACCCCCTCGCGCCGCAGG
>NZ_JOGV01000098.1:0-5989 GCF_000721365.1 Streptomyces sp. NRRL F-5650
CGGTGGTGCTGGGGCGTGGCCGGGAGGAACTGCTCGACGGTCTGGAGGCCCTGGCCACCGGCGCGGAATCGGCACGCGTGGTGCGCGGCACGGCAGGCGGCCTCGGCAGCACAGCACTCGTGTTTCCGGGCCAAGGGCCCCGCTGGATGGGGATGGGCCGGGAGCTCTACGAGACCTTCCCCGTCTTCGCGCACAGCATCGACGAGACCTGCGCACGCCTCGATCCGCTGCTCCCGTTCGAGCTGAAGCCGCTGCTGCTCGCCGGCGAGAACGAGGAAAGCCCGGCCGACCGGACCGACATGGCGCAGCCCGCGCTGTTCGCGCTCCAGGTGGCCCAGTACCGGCTGATGGCGCAGTACTGCCCGCCACCGAACCACCTGATCGGCCACTCCGTCGGCGAGATCGCCGCCGCGCACGTGTCGGGAGCGATCGACCTGGACGGCGCGGCCATGCTCGTGGCCGCTCGCGGACGGGCCATGCGGAAGGTCACCGAGCGAGGCGCCATGCTGGCCGTGCGCGCCGCCGAGGACACCGTGCGGACGCTGCTCCACCCGTACGAACACGTCGACGTCGCCGCGGTCAACGGGCCGGAGTCGGTCGTCGTCTCGGGCGCCCGCGGCGAGGTGTACGAACTCCGGGATCGGCTCGTCGCCCTCGGCACCCCCGTGAAACCGCTCAAGGTCGACCACGCGTTCCACTCGCCCCTGATGCGACCGGTCCTGGACGAGTTCGCCGGTACGCTCGGCCCGCTCACGGCGGGCGAGATGGTGATACCCGTCATCTCCACCAGAACGGGCCGCCCGGCCGCGGTCGAGGAGCTGACCTCCGTCGAGCACTGGGTGCGTCACGTCCGCGAACCCGTCCGGTTCCACGACGCGGTGGAGTGCGCCCGTACCGCGGGCGCGACCGTCTTCGTCGACGCCGGGCCGGGATCGGCACTCGCGAGCACCACCGAGGACGCTCTCGCCGCCGCGGGCGTGGACGGCGCCGTGGTCCTCTCGCCGGCCCGGCAGGGCCGAGGTCAGGTGCGGGCGCTGCTCGGCGCCCTCGCCCGGCTGCACGTCCGGGGCGGGACCGTGGACTGGGGCGCCTTGATCGGGACGCGGCAGCAGGTGGACCTCCCGACCTACGCCTTCCAACGGGAGCGGTACTGGCTGGACTTCCTCGCCGGGACGGACACCGGGACCGTGACCTCGGTGGGCCTGTCGGCCCCCGGACACCCGCTGCTCGGCGCCGCGGTGGACCACCCGGGCACCGGCGAGGTGGTGTTCACCGGCCGGTGGTCCCTGCCGACCCACGACTGGCTGGCCGATCACCTGGTGTTCGGCTCGGCCGTCCTGCCGGCGACGGCCCACCTGGACATGGCGCTGTCCGCCGGCGCCGCGGTCGGATGCGCCGCCGTCGAGGAACTGTCCCTGGAAGTCCCCCTGGTCGTTCCGGACTCCGGCGGCCTGCTGGTACGGGTGGTCGTCGGCGCGGCGGACGACGGGGGCCGGCGCTCCATCGACGTGTACTCACGTCGTGACGAGGACGAGAACGGGGACGGGGACGGGGACGGGGGGACGGCGGACGGCTGGACCAGGCACGCGACCGGGACCCTGACGCCGAGGACGGCCGGGGGGACCGACCGGACACCCGCGCTCGCCGAGTGGCCGCCGGCCGGGGCCGAGCGGCTCGGCATCGGCGATCTCTACGAACGCTTCGCGCACCTCGGCTTCGCGTACGGTCCCGCCTTCCGCGGGCTGAGGGACGTATGGCGCCGCGACGGTGATCTCTTCGCCCTGGCCACGCTGCCCCCCGCCGTCGCCGACGGCCCTGCCGACGCCCGGTTCGCCCTGCATCCGGCCCTGATCGACGCCGCACTGCACGCGGTGGTGGCCGGTGGCGGCCTCGACGTGGCCGGGGGGCAGACGTGGCTGCCCTTCTCGTGGTCCGCGGTGGACCTGGTCGCGGAGTGCGGTCCGAGCGTGCGACTGCGGATCTCGCCCGCCGGTGACGACGGCGTCGTGTCCGTGACGATCGCCGACGAGCAGGGCCACGAGGTCGCCCGCGTCGGCGCCCTGGCGTTCCGGCCGGTGAGCCCCGAGCACCTGCGCACGGTGCGCGGCGGGCCCGAGCGATCGCTGTTCGAGCTGGCGTGGCGCCCGCTCCAGGAGAGCGGGCGGGAGACCGGCCGCCGCCGGTTCTCCGTTCTCGGCGAGGAACGGGGCGCCGCCTCGCGCCTGGCCGCCGTCGGCGACGGCGTCGTGTTCCACGCGTCCGTCGAAGACGTCCTGCGCCAGGAACCACCCCGTGACCTCGTCCTGTGCCTGGACGACCTCGTGCACACCGACACCGGCCTGCTCGGCGCGGTCGGGGGCACCGGCGCCCGCGTCCTGGACCAGGTCCAGCGGTTCCTCGGTGAGGAGCGGCTGGCGGACACCACGCTGGTGGTGCTCACCCGTCGGGCCGTCGACACCGACGGGGAAGGCGTCGACAGCCTCCCCGGCGCCTCGGTGTGGGGCCTGATCCGGTCCGCGCAGAGCGAGCACCCCGGCAGGTTCCGGCTGCTGGACATCGACGACGAGGAGTCGTCCTGGGCACGCCTGCCGGCCGCCCTCGCCGCGGACGAGAGCCAACTCGCCCTGCGCAACGGGACGTTGCTCGTCCCCCGGATGGTGCAGAGCGGCCCCGCGCCCCACCGCATCGATCCACCGGCGGCGGGTGCGCACCGGCTGGGCATCCCCGTCCGCGGGACGCTGGAGAACGTGACATGGGTCGCCTGTCCGGAGGTGGAAGCGCCCCTGGGGAGCGGCCAGGTACGCGTCGCCGTGCACGCCGCGGGGCTCAACTTCCGGGACGTCACGATCGCCCTGGGGCTGGTGGAGCGCACGGCCATCGACGACGGGCTCGGCAGTGAGGGCGCCGGAACGGTGACGGAGGTCGCCCCCGACGTGACGCGGTTCGCGCCGGGCGACCGGGTGATGGGCAGCTTCTCCGGCGCCTTCGGCCCGGTGGCCGTGGCGGACCAGCGCATGCTCATGCCCGTTCCCGACGGGTGGAGCTACGCCGAGGCCGCGTCCGTACCCGGTGTCTACATCACCGCCCACTACGCGCTCTTCCACCTGGCGAAACTGGAGAAGGGCCAGCGGATACTCGTCCACGCCGCCGCGGGAGGCGTCGGCATGGCCGCCGTGCACCTCGCCCGGCACGTCGGCGCCGAGGTCTACGCCACCGCGAGTCCGGCCAAGTGGCCGGCCCTGCGCGCGCTGGGTCTCGACGACGAGCACCTGGCATCGTCCCGCGACCTGGAGTTCGCCGGGAAGTTCCTGGACACGTCCGACGGCCGCGGCGTCGACGTCGTGCTGAACTCCCTCACCCACGAGTTCGTCGACGCCTCGATGACGCTGCTGCCGTCGGGCGGCGACTTCATCGAGATGGGCAAGACCGACATCCGCGACCCCCAGCAGGTCGCCGCGAGCCACCCGGGAGTGGTCTACCGGGCATTCGACCTCTACGAGGCCGGTCTCGACACGCTCCACGAGATCTTCCTGGCCGTCATGGAACTGTTCGCCGACGGGCGGGTGTCGCGCCTCCCGCTCACCGTGTGGAACGTCCGCGACGCGCGCAGGGCGTTCCGCGAGATGAGCCAGGGCCGGCACACCGGGAAACTGGTCCTCGACACGGGCGACGGCTTCGGCGGCGGGACGGTACTGGTCACGGGCGGCACCGGGGGCGTCGGCTCGCTCGTCGCACGGCACCTCGTCACCGAGCACGGTGTACGCAGCCTGGTGCTGGTGAGCCGCCGGGGAGCGGCGGCCCCGGGTGCCGCCGGTCTCGTCGCCGAGCTGACACGGGCCGGTGCGCTCGTCAGGGCCGTGGCGTGCGACGTCGCGGACCGGGCGGCGCTGGCGGACGTGCTCGCGGACATGCCCCCCGAGTACCCGCTGACGGCGGTCGTCCACGCGGCGGGCGGGCTCGATGACGGCACCGTCGAGTCGCTGACCGGGGAGAGCCTCGAACGGGTGCTGCGCGCCAAGGCCGGCGGCGCGATCAACCTGCACGAACTGACCCGGGGACACAACCTTTCCGCGTTCGTCCTGTTCTCCGCGCTCGCCGGCACGCTGGGCACCGCCGGACAGGCCAACTACGCAGCGGCCAACGCCTTCCTGGACGGCCTGGCAGCGCAACGCCGGGCGGCCGGCCTGGTGGGTGCCTCACTGTGCTGGGGCTGGTGGGAGCAGAGCACCGGCATGACCGAGGACCTGAACGGCGCCGACGTCTCCCGGGCCCGCCGGCTGGGCATCGCCCCGATGCCGACCGACGAAGCGCTGGCACTCTTCGACGCGGCACGCGCGGCCGGCAAACCGGTACTCCTCCCGGCCCGCATGGACATCCCCACGCTGCGCGCCGGCACCGGTGACGAGCTGCCGGCGCCGCTGCGCGACCTCGTCGACGGCGGTCGTCCGCGCCGCGACCCGGCCGGCGCGGACACCGGCGGCCCGCTCGGCCTGCCCGCCGGGCTGGCCGCGCTGTCCGGCGAGGAGGCCGAGACGGCCGTACTCGCCTGGCTCCGCGAACAGGTCACCATCGTGCTCGGACACCCGTCGGGTGCGGCCGTCGACATGGACCAGGCATTCACCCACCTGGGCTTCGACTCGCTCACCGCCGTCGAACTGTGCAACCGGCTCGGCTCGGCCACCGGGCTGCGCCTGCCGTCCACCCTGGTCTTCAACCACCCGACACCACGTGAGATGGGGCGGTACCTGCTGGAGCGGCTCCGTCCGGCCACGGGTCCCGGTGACGCGGACGACGAGGAGATACGTGCGCTGCTGCGCAGCGTCCCGATCGACAGGCTGCGCGGCGCGGGACTGCTGGAACCGATCCTGGCCTGTGCCGACCCGTCCCGAACCGCCCCCGCCCCGGCCCCGGGCGCGGCCGGGGACACGGTCGAACTGACCGCCCTGGACCTGGACGCACTGGTCGACCTGGCTCTGAACGAGGGGGATGAGTGACATGAGTGATGCCACCAATCGTGCCGCGGAGCGGGTCGAGCGGGCGCTGCGCGTGGTGCTGGCGGAGCGCGACCGGCTCAGGCAGGAGAACGAGGCCCTGAAGGCGGAGCGCTCCGAGCCGATCGCGGTGGTGGCCATGGCGTGCCGCTACCCCGGCGGGGTGACGTCGCCCGAACAGCTGTGGGAGATGGTGCGCGCGGGGGTGGACGCGGTGGGCGAGTTCCCACGGGACCGCGGGTGGCGCGACGTGTACGACCCCGACCCCGAGACCGTCGGCGGCTCGTACGTGCGGCACGGCGGGTTCCTGACCGACGCGGACGCCTTCGACCCGGAGTTCTTCGGCATCGGCCCCCGGGAGGCGCTGGCGATGGACCCGCAGCAGCGGCTGCTGCTGGAGACGTCGTGGGAGGTCTTCGAACGGGCCGGCATCGTCCCCGCCGACGTGCACGGCACCAAGGTCGGCGTATTCACCGGAATGAGTTCGTCCGAGTACGGGGCGCGGTTCCTGGAGGGAGAGAAGAACGAGCTCGAGGGCTACCTGATGCAGGGCAGCGCGATGAGCGTCGCCTCCGGCCGGGTGGCCTACCACCTCGGGCTCACCGGACCCGCGATGTCGGTGGACACCGCGTGTTCGTCGTCGCTGGTCGCCCTGCACCTGGCGGTACGGTCACTGCGGGCGGGGGAGTCCTCGCTCGCGCTGGCGGGCGGTGCGCTGGTGATGGCGACGAACGAGATCTTCGTGGAGTTCTCCCGGCAGCGCGCGTTGTCCCCCGACGGCCGGTGCAAGCCCTTCGCGGACGGGGCCGACGGGACCGGCTGGGCCGAAGGGGTGGGTGTGCTGCTGCTGGAGCGGCTCGGCGACGCCCGCCGCAACGGGCACCCGGTGCTGGCCGTCGTCCGGGGTTCGGCGGTGAATCAGGACGGGGCGTCGAACGGGTTGACGGCGCCGAGTGGGCCGGCGCAGCAGGGGGTGATTCGGGCGGCGTTGGCGGATG
>NZ_JOGV01000099.1:0-5708 GCF_000721365.1 Streptomyces sp. NRRL F-5650
CCAACAGCAGGCCCACACCCTCCGACGCACCCATACCGTCGGCGGACGCGGCGAACGCCTTGCAGCGACCGTCCCGCGCCAGACCCTGCTGCCGGCTGAGCCCTACGAAGACCTCGGGCGTCGACATGACCATCACGCCGCCCGCGAGTGCCAGTGAACACTCGCCGAGCCGCAGCGCGTTGACGGCCAGGTGGAGCGCCACCAGCGAAGAGGAGCACGCCGTGTCGACAGTGAGTGCCGGGCCTTCGAGGCCCAGGGTGTAGGAGATCCGGCCGGAGATGACACTGTCGGCGCGGCCGGTGAGCAGATAGCCCTGTGCCTCGTCGGGAGCGGTGGCCGGGTCGCCGTACCCGTGGAAGCTGGAGCCCACGAAGACGCCGGTGTCGCTGCCCCGCAGCGTGGTGGGGTCCATGCCGGCGCGCTCGAACAACTCCCAGGAGGTCTCCAGGAGCAGCCGCTGCTGCGGGTCCATCGCCAGGGCCTCGCGCGGCGAGATCCCGAAGAAGTCCGCGTCGAACTCCCCCGCATCGTGCAGGAAGCCACCCTCGGCCACGTAAGAGCTGCCGGGGCGCTCACCGGTCACGTCGATCAGCGAGGCAGGATCCCAGCCGCGGTCGGTGGGCAGGCCCGTGATGGCGTCGCCGCCTTCGGAAAGCAGCCGCCACAAGTCCTCGGGCGAGGCCACCCCACCGGGGAACCGGCAGCTCATTCCGACGATCGCCACCGGCTCACCGCCGGCCGACTCCATGGCCTTCAGCCGTGACTTGGTCTCCTTGAGCTCGGCGGTCACGCGCTTGAGGTAGTCGAAGAGCTTGTCTTCATTCGGCATGGGCGGCAGGTCCATTCCTTAGCGGCACTGAAAGGGTCGGCGGTCGCGTTCCGGGTGGAGTCACAAGGGCGGCGCGCAGAGCGTCCGTCCGCCCCGGATCACGGCTCTCCCAGCTCGTCGTCGATCATGGCGAACACTTCGTCCTGGGAGGCTGCCTCGAGGTCCCAGTTCTGCACGGCCCTGACGCCCGACGCGGTCACCGAGTCCGATCTGACACGGCGCAGCAGCTTCTCCAGCCGCTCCGCCACCTCGCCCCTGACCGGGTCGTCTTCACGAAGGGTTGCCAACTCGACGTCGAGGCGGTCGAGTTCGGCCAGCATCGGGCTGGTGTACGTCTCGTCGCCGAACAACAGGTCGCGCAAGTAGGCGACAAGGTCGGAGACCGTCGGATGGTCGAAGACGAGCCCGGCCGGAAGCTTGTGTCCGACCACACCACCGAGGCGGTTGCGCAGCTCCACCGCGGTGACCGAGTCCAGGCCGAGCTCTGCGAAGGGACGGGTGAGCGGCACCGATTCGGCCCCGTCGTGGCCGAGGACGGCCGCAGCGTGGGTACGGACCGTCTCCCGCAGCACCCGGTCCTGCTCCTTGCGGGCCAGGCCGAACAACCGCTCGGCAAGACGGGGGCCCTCCGTGCCGCCGGTACCCACCGCGTCCACACCCGTCTCCTGGGGGCGCTGGACCTCCGCGAGGCCGTACAGCAGAGGACTGGGCCGCGCGGCGGTGTAGGCGAGCTGGAACTTTTCCCACTCGATATCGGCGAGGACAACGAAGGTGTCGTCGCCCGCCAGGGCTCGCTCCATGGCGAGGGTGGCTCGCTGCGGGGACATGAGTGGCACGCCGTGCCTGCGGCGCAGGTCGGCGACGACGTCCTTCTCCGCCATGCCGCCCTGGGCCCAGGCGCCCCAGCCGATGGAGGTCGCCACCTGGCCGTGGGCCCTGCGGAACCAGGCCAGTGCGTCCAGGTAGGCGTTGCCGGGCGCGTAGTTGCCCTGGCCGGCGGCGCCGAAGGTGCCCGCCGTGGAGGAGAAGAGCACGAACGCCGACAGGTCCGCGTCCGCGGTCAGTTCGTGAAGGTTCCACGCGGCACCCGCCTTCGAACGGAGCGCGGCGGCCACGCGAGGAAGGGTCAGCGTCTCCAGTGGGCCGTCGTCCAGGGCGGCGGCGGTGTGGAAGACCGCGGTCAGGGGCAGCTTCTCCGGAATGCCCGCCAGGGCGGCCGCCAATGCGTCGCGGTCGCTCGCGTCACAGGACAGGACGGTCACCTGTGCGCCCAGAGCGCTCAGTTCGGCCCGCAGTTCGTCGGCGCCCTCGGCGTCGGGGCCGCTCCTGCTCAAGAGCATCAGGTGCTCGGCGCCCTGCTCGGCGAACCGGCGCGCGAGGTGGCCGCCGAGTGCACCAGTACCGCCGGTGATGAGGACGGTGCCCCTGGGGGGCCGCCAGCCGCCGTTCTGCCCCCCGGACGCGGCGGCACGCACCAGTCTCCTGGCACGGACGCCGGCGGGACGCACCGCGAGCTGGTCCTCACCGGTCTCGCCGGTCAGCAGAGCGCAGAGCCGGTCGACGTCCCGGTCCCCCGGCTCGGCGGGCAGGTCGATCAGGCCACCCCAGCGGTCCGGGTACTCCTGGGCCGCGACCCGGCCGAGGCCCCACACCATCGCCTGCCGAGGTCCTGTGAGTTCGTCGCCGCTGCCGGTGGTGACCGCGCCGCTGGTGACGCACCACACGGGTGCGGTGACGTCGGTGGTGGCCAGTGCCTGGATCAGCCCGAGGGTGCGGGACAAGCCGAGAGGGACGCCGGGGTGCGCCGGGTGCGGGTCCTCGTCCCGTCCGGTCAACGCGAGGACTCCGGCCGCCTGCTCGTGTCCCGCGACGGCGCGCAGTCGTACGGATATCTCTTCGACGTACGGGAATTCGCCCGCGATGTCGGCGTCCTCGGCACGCTCCGCGGGGAGCAGTACCTGGCGGACGGTGCCGCCCCGGCGCTCGATGCCCGCGCCTATGTCGCACACCGCCGGGTCTTCGGCGTGTTCCTCGGGAACGGCGACCAGCCAGGTGCCCGTGAGCCGAGCCCGGGTGTCCTGGACCGGCACCCATTCGATCCCGTAGCGCCAGGCGTCCACGGTGGCCTCCTCGCGCTGCCGGCCGTGCCAGGCGGAGAGCGCGGGCAGGACGGTGGCGAGCGAGGAGTGCACGGTGTCGTCCGCCACGCCGAGCGCGGCGGCGAGCGATTCGGTGTCGCCGCCGTCTACCGCCGTCCAGAAGGCGCTGTCGACGTCGGAGGTCTCGGTGCGCTGCGCGGGCGCGGGGGCGTCCAGCCAGTAGCGCTGCCGGTGGAATGCGTAGGTGGGCAGGCCCACGGCCCTGCCACCCTCGAAGGTGTCCGCCCAGTCCACGGGCGTGCCCGCGACGAACAGTTCGGCGAGGGCGGTCAGCAGTCTGCTGCGGCCACCGTCCCCGCGCCGCAGGGTGCCGGCGACCACGGGGGTGGTCGCGAGGTCCGCGAGGCTGTCCTCGATACCGGTGGTCAGGACCGGATGCGGGCTGACCTCGACGAAGACGCCATGACCCGCGTCGGCCATGGCCCGCACGGTCTGCTGGAAGCGGACGGGGTCTCGGAGGTTGCTGTACCAGTACTCGGCGTCGGCCACACCGTCCTCGAGGAGCCGGGCGGTGACGGTGGAGTACATCGGTACCTGGGCCGGGCTCGGGGTCACGGGAGCGGCCAGCTCCAGGAGGGCCTCGCGCACCTGCTCGACCTGCGGGGTGTGGGAGCCGTAGTCCACCGGAATGCGTCGGGCCCGTACGCCGGCGCGCTCGCACGCGGCCATCAGCTCGTCCAGCGCCGCGGCCTCACCGGCGACGACCGTGGATTGCGGGCCGTTGATCGTGGCCACGCTGATCCGGCCCGCCCAGGGCCCGATCAGCTCCTCCGCCGCGTCCTCACCGACCGGCACGGACACCATGCCGCCCCGGCCCGCCAGCTCACGCCCGATCAACCGGCTGCGCAGCGCGATGATCCGCGCCGCGTCCTCCAGCGACAGCACACCCGCGACGACAGCAGCCGCCAGCTCACCCTGTGAGTGGCCCACTACGGCAGCGGGCTTGACGCCGTGCGCGCGCCACACTGCGGCGAGCGACACCATGACGGCCCACAGCATCGGCTGGACCACGTCCACGCGATCCAGCGACGGAGCGTCCTCGCGCTCGCGCAGCACGTCCGCGGGTGCCCAGTCGATGTGCGGGGCGAGGGCCGCCGCGCACTCGCCGAACCGGTCCGCGAACGCCGGTGAGGAGTCGAGAAGTTCGGTCGCCATTCCCGCCCACTGCGAGCCCTGGCCCGGGAAGACGAAGACGGCTCTGAGGTCGCGTGCCGCAGTGCCACTGACCACACCGGGGCTCTCGTCGCCGTGACCGAATGCGGCCAGGCGCCCCAGCAGTTCCTCGCGGTCGCGGCCGATGACGACGGCGCGGTGCTCGAACTGCGCCCGGGTGGTCAGGAGCGAGCGTGCGATGTCGACGGGGGCGGCGTCGGGATCGGCGCTGACGTGCGCGTGCAGGCGCAGTGCCTGTTCGCGCAGGCTCTCCGGACTCTTGGCGGAGATCAACCACGGCAGGTGCTCGCCGGTGCCCTCAGCGGCCGCAGCCGCAGGCTCGGGCTCGGGCTCGGGCTCGGGCTCGGGCTCGGGCTCGGGCTCGGGCTCCGAAGCATGCTCGAGGATGACGTGGGCGTTGGTGCCGCTGATCCCGAACGAGGAGACGGCGCCGCGTCGCGGTCGGCCCGTCTCGGGCCACGGCATGCTCACGTCGGCGAGCCGCAGACCGGCGGAGTCCCACTCGATGTGCGGGGTGGGCTCGTCCACGTGCAGCGTCTTCGGCACCACTCCGTGCCGCATCGCCTCGACCATCTTGATGACGCCCGCGACACCGGCCGCGGCCTGGGTGTGGCCGATGTTCGACTTCACCGAGCCGAGCAGCAGCGGCCTGTCCTCGGGGCGGTCCTGACCGTACGTGGCGAGCAGCGCCTGGGCCTCGATCGGGTCGCCGAGGGACGTCCCCGTGCCGTGTGCCTCGACGGCGTCGATGTCCGCGGGGGTGAGCCCTGCGTTGGCGAGCGCATGGCGGATGACGCGCTGCTGCGCGGGGCCGCTCGGCGCGGTCAGGCCGTTGGAGGCGCCGTCCTGGTTGAGGGCGGAGCCACGGATCACCGCTAAGACGGGGTGCCCGTTGCGGCGTGCGTCCGACAACCGTTCGACGACGAGCATGCCGACACCCTCGGCGAATCCCATGCCGTCGGCATCGGCGGCGAACGCCTTGGACCGGCCATCGGGCGCGAGACCGCTGATGCGGCTGAACTCCACCATCGGACGCGGGGTCGACATGACGGTGACCCCACCGGCGACCGCCAGCGTGCAGTCGCCACTGCGCAGGGCGTGTGCGGCCTGGTGCAGGGCGACCAACGACGACGAGCAGGCCGTGTCGACGGTGATCGCGGGGCCTTCCAGACCGAGGGTGTAGGCGATGCGGCCCGAGGCGACGCTGTTGGCGCTGCCGTTGCCCAGGTAGCCCTCGTAGCCGCTGAGCAGGTGGGGGAAGCGCGCGGCGTAGTCGTTGTAGATCAGCCCGGTGAAGATGCCGGTCGGGGTGGCGCGCAGGGTGCCGGGGTCGATGCCGGCCCGCTCCAGTGCTTCCCAGGTGGTCTCCAGGAGCAGCCGCTGCTGCGGGTCCGCCGACCTTGGCGAAGTGCAGGTCGGGAGACTCGGGGTTGTGCAGGTCGACGGAGTCCCAGCCGCGGTCGGTGGGGTAGTCGCCCATGGCGTCGCGTTCGTCGGCGAGCAAGCGCCACAGTTCCTCGGGAGAGGTCACTCCGCCGGGGAAGCGG
>NZ_JOGV01000100.1:0-5588 GCF_000721365.1 Streptomyces sp. NRRL F-5650
CACCCCCTGCTGCGCCGGCCCACTCGGCGCCGTCAACCCGTTCGACGCCCCGTCCTGATTCACCGCCGAACCCCGGATCACCGCCCACACACGCCGCCCGTGACGCACCGCGTCCGACAACCGCTCCAGCACCAGCACCCCGACGCCCTCGGCCATGCCGGTGCCGTCCGCCGCGTCCGCGAACGACTTGCACCGGCCGTCCGCCGACAGACCCCGCTGCCGGGCGCCCTCCCGGAGCACCTGGCTCGTCCCCATCACCGTGACTCCGCCGGCCAGCGCCAGTTCGCACTCCGAGGACCGCAGCGAGCGCACCGCCTGGTGCACGGCCACGAGCGACGACGAACACGCCGTGTCCACCGACACCGGGGTGGAGAAGTGGTTTCCGTACCCGAAGTACGCCAGGCCCGTGAAGACCCCCGTTTTGCTGCCGTGCAGGGTGTGCGGGTCGATGCCGGCCCGTTCCAGGGACTCCCAGGAGACCTCCAGCATGAGCCGGTGCTGCGGATCGGCGGCCAGTGCCTCACGTGGGCTGATGCCGAAGAACTCGGCGTCGAAGTCCCCCGCGTCGTACAGGAATCCGCCGGAGCGCGTGTAGCAGGTGTTGGGCCGGTCCGGGTCCGGGTCGTAGAGCGCTTCGAGGTCCCAGTGGCGGTCCCGCGGGAGGTCCGACACCGCGTCCCCGCCGGTCCGCACCAGGTCCCACAGCTCTTCGGGCGAGGTCACCCCGCCCGGAAAGCGGCAGGCGACACCCACGATCGCCACAGGCTCGGTCGCGGCGGCCTCCAGTTCCCGCAGCCGTCGCCGGGTCTCGATCAGTTCGAGCGAGGTCCGCTTCAGATAGTCGAGAAGACCGGGGTTGTCGTCCTTCGTCATCGCTCTCCCCTAACCAAGCTCTTCGTCCAGTAGCGAAAGCAGCTCTCCGGCCGACGCCGAACCGATCCGGTCGGCGATGTCGGCCGGTGACGTGACGTCCTCCGCCGGACGCGTCGGGCGTGCCGTACGCACCAGGCCGGGCAGTTCGCGCAGCAGCGCGGAGACCGCGTCCTTGTCGTCGTCCGCGAGGTCCCCGAACGACGCCACGAGCCGGGCGCCCAGTCGCTCGATCTCCGTGGTCAGGAGATCGGCGGGGGACTGCGCGGCCGCACCGGGGTCCGGCTCGATGGCCGCGGTCATGAACCCCGCGACCGCGCGCGGGTTCGGGTAGTCGAAGGCGAGCGTGGCCGGCAGCTTCATGCCGGTCACCGCGGTCAGGTTGTTCCGCAGCTCCAACGCCATCAGGGAGTCGACGCCCAGCTCGCGGAAGGCCACGGCGGGACCGACCTGCGCGGTGTCCGCGTGGCCGAGGACGATCGCGGTCTGCGCCACGACGGACTCGAGCAGCACCGCCTCCGCCTCGTGGGGCGGCAGCGACCGCAGCCGCCGGGCCAGTTCGTCGCCGGTTTCGTCCTGGTGCCGGGAGCCGGGATCTCCGGCGGGCGCGCGGACCAGTCCGCGCAGCAGGGGTGACCCCGAGGGGCCCGCGCCCGCCGCCCCGGGTGCCGCGGCCTCCAGCCGCGCGGGCACCAGAACCGCTTCGTTCCGTGTGACCGCCGCGTCCAGGAGCGCGAGCCCCTGGCGCGTCGACAACGCCCGCACGCCCTGCCGTCGCAGGCGTACGACGTCCGCCTCCCCGATGTCGAGGCGCGTCTCGCCCTCTTCCGCCCACAGCCCCCAGCAGAGCGACCCTGCGGGCAGGCCGGCGCTCCGCCGGGCCTCCGCCAGCCCGTTGAGGAAGGCGTTGGCCGCCGCGTAGCCGGCCTGTCCCGCCGTCCCCAGCACGCTCGCGACCGAGGAGAACAGCACGAACGCGGAGAGGTCCAGATGCCGTGTCAGCGTGTGCAGGTGCCAGGCACCGTGCGCCTTCGGCGCCAGCACCGCTCCCACCCGGTCCTCCGTCAGCCCCTCGACGACCCCGTCGTCCAGTACGCCCGCGCAGTGGATCACCGCGGTCAGCGGGTGTTCCTCCGGCACCGCGGCGATCAGCTCGGCGACGGACCGCCGGCTCGTGACGTCGCACGCCACGACCTCGACGTGCGCCCCCGCGGCGGTCAGCTCGTCGCGCAGCCGTGCCGCTCCCGGCGCCGCGGCTCCTCGTCTGCCGGTCAGCATCAGCCGGCGCACCCCGTGCCGGGCGACGAGGTGCCGGGCCACGACGGCCCCCAGGCGGCCGGTACCCCCGGTGATCAGCACGGTCCGGGATCCGGCGGCCCCGTCGAAGGGCTCCCGGCCGGCCGGTGCACCGTGGACGTGCGCCAGCCTCGGGGTCGTCACGCGCCCGGCCCGGATCTTGAGCTGGGGCTCTCCGGTGGCAACCGCCGCGCGGAGACACAGCCACGACTCGGGCCGGTCGTCGGTGTCCGCGAGGGTGAGCCGGTCCGGGTTCTCGGTCTGCGCGCTGCGGACGAATCCCCAGACGGCGGTGGCCGCCGGGTCGGGAACGGGGACCCGCTCGTCCTGGATCGCCCTCCGGGTCACCACGACGAGGCGCGAGCCGGCGAACCGGTCGTCCGCGAGCCAGCGCCGCGTCAGCCGCAGCACCCGGTGCAGGTTCCGCTCGACGGCGGCAGGGGTGTCGTCGTCACCCTCCTTGCGCGCGTCGACGCCGGCGACGACGACGGGGGGTACCGGCCGGCCCGAGGCGGCCAGCTCGTCCAGGTCGGCGACGGCCACCACCTGCTGCCGCACGGCGGGGTCGACCGCGTCGGGGTCTCCCAGTACGCCGAGGGGGCCCGTGGCCGCGTCGGGCGGGACCGTCAGGGGTTCCCATTCCACCCGGAACAGCGAGTCCTGGCGGTCGAAGCCCAGCTCGGACAGCTTCTCGGCGTCGGCGGGCCGCAGGCGCAGCTCTGCCACGCCGCCGACGGGTGCCCCGGTCCGGTCCGCGACGGTCACCGACAGTGCGTTCTCCCCGGCGGGCGCGAGCCGGACTCGCAGCGCCTGCGGCGCGGCCGCGGGCATCCGGATTCCCGTGCACCGGAACGGCAGCCGGCCCTCGGGCCGGGAGTCGTCGGCCGTGCCGCCGACGCCGGCCGGGAGCAGCGCGGCGTGCAGCAGCGCCGGGTGGACGCGGAACCCGCCCCGGCCCGGGTGGTCGAGCGCGGGCAGTTCCACCTCGGCGAAGAGTGCGCCGTCGCGCCGCCACAGCGCCGTCAGACCGCGCAGCGCGGGCCCGTGGTCGTGCCCGAGCGCGGAGAGCCTGGTGTACGCGTCGTCGCACGGCACCTCGACCGCGCCCTCCGGCGGCCACGACCGCAGGCCGTCGTCCACCGGGGGGTCTTCCGGGGCGAGCCCGACGAGCCCGACGGCGTTGCGCGTCCATTGCGGCTCGCCGGCGTCCCGCGAGTGCACGCTCAGTACCCGGTCGCCGTCGACCATGACGCGGATCTCGCGATCGACCGTCCGGGACAGCACCAGCGGGACGTCCAGCGTCAGCTCGTCGACAGCGTCGCACCCCACCTTCCCCGCCGCCCACAGGGCCAGCTCCATCATCACCGTGCCCGGTACCAGCACCGCCCCGTGGACCACGTGGTCGGCGAGCCACGGATGGCGCCTCAGCGACAGCCGGCCACCGCCCACCACCGTGGCGCGTCCTTCGTCGTCGGGCAGATCGATCACGGCGTCGAGCAGCGGGTGGTCCGACGTGTTCTCGGCGTCGGTCTCCTTCGGCGTGTCGAGCCAGTAGCGCCGCCGTTGGAAGGCGTACGTGGGCAGGTCGGTCCAGCCGCCGTCGCGTCCGGGCAGCACCGGGTCCCAGGACACCTCGACGCCCGCGACGAACGCCTCGGCCACCGAGCGGAGGAACCGGGCCGGTGACCCGTCGTCGCGCCGCAGTGTGGACACGACCACCCTGGGGGGACCGGGGGTGGTGTCGATCATCTGCTGGACGTTCATCGTGAGCAGCGGGCGGGGGCTGACTTCGATGAACGCGCTGTTGCCCGCGTCGAGCAGACGCCGCATGCCGACGTCGAACCGGACCGTCTCCCGCAGGTTCCGGAACCAGTAGCCGGCGTCCAGCCCTGCGGTGTCGACCGGTTCACCGGTCACCGTCGAGCAGAACGCCACCGGGGCGGGCCGCGGGGCGATCCCGGCCAGCTCGTCGCGGACCCGGTCCTCGAACCGGTCCATCATCGGCGAGTGTCCCGCGATCCCCTCCGACGGGATCCACCGGGCCCGCACGCCCTCCAACTCGCAGCGGGCGAGCAGTTCCCGGACCGCCGAGGCCTCGCCGGAGACCGTCGTCGAGTACGGCCCGTTGACCGCGGCGACCGCGACGCGGGGCTCCAGCGGTGCGAGGAGTTCCCGGACCCGGTCCTCGGGCGCCACGATCCCGGCCATGCCGCCGCCCGCGTCGCCGGCCTCGGCCAGCATCCGGTAGCGCAGGGCCACGATCCTCGCCGCGTCCTCCAGTGTCAGGGCACCGGCGACGCAGGCCGCCGCGATCTCGCCCTGGGAGTGGCCGATCACCGCGTCGGGCGTCACCCCGAACGAACGCCATACCGCGGCCAGCGACACCATCACCGCGAACAGCACCGGCGGGGTCACGTCGGCCCGGTCCAGGTCCGCCGCGTCCGGACCGCCGCGGATGGTGTCGATCAGTGACCAGGTCACCCAGGGCGCGAGCGCGTCCGCGCACTCGCGCATCCGGTCGGCGAACACCGGGGAGGAGTCGTACAGTTCCCGTCCCATTCCCAGCCACTGCGAGCCGTGGCCCGGGAAGACGAACACCGTCCCCTTCAACGGGGTCGCGACCCCGCGGACGACGGCGGCAGGACTGTCGTCGTCCCCTGCGGCGACGGCGCTCAGACCGGCGAGCAGCCCGTCCCGGTCCGCGCCGATGACCACCGAGCGGTGTTCGAACAGCGATCGGGTGGCGACCAGGGAGCTCGCGAACGCGGCGGCGGGGACGTGCGGGTCCGCGGCCACCCGGACGCGCAGCCGCTCCGCCTGCGCACGCAACGCCGCCTCCGACCGCCCCGACACCACCCACGGCACCACCCCACCCACCACCGACCCCGACTCCCCCACACCCGCACCCGGAGACGGGTCCGGCGCCTCCTCCACAATCACATGCGCGTTCGTCCCACTCACCCCGAACGACGACACACCCGCCCGACGACGACCCCCCTCCGACCGCACCCACTCCCGCCCCTCCACCAACAACTCCACCCCACCCGACGACCAGTCCACATGCCGCGACGGCCGGTCCACATGCAACGACCCCGGCACAAACCCGTGCCGCATCGCCATCACCATCTTGATCACCCCACCCACACCCGCAGCCGCCTGCGCATGACCCACATTCGACTTCAACGACCCCAACCACAACGGACGACCCCCCACCCGCTCCCGCCCATACGTCGCCAACAACGCCTCCGCCTCGATCGGATCACCCAGCCTCGTCCCCGTCCCATGCGCCTCCACCACATCCACCTCCGACGCACCCAACCCCGCATCCGCCAACGCCGCCCGAATCACCCCCTGCTGCGCCGGCCCACTCGGCGCCGTCAACCCGTTCGACGCCCCGTCCTGATTCACCGCCGAACCCCGGA
>NZ_JOGV01000101.1:0-4975 GCF_000721365.1 Streptomyces sp. NRRL F-5650
GGACCAGGCCGACCAGGCGGGCGCGCTCGCCCCGCAGTTGGGTGGGGCGCTCGTAGCCCAGGACGTCCAGCGCGCTGAGCACCGACTGCCGGGTCGCCTGGGAGACCCCCGGCTTGCCGTTGAGCACCCGGCTGACCGTGGCCTCGCTGACCCCAACCTTCTTCGCCACCTGAGCAAGTCGTCGCGTCACGAACGCAAGACTAGCGCAAGTCTCGCAAGAGACTTGCGCCAGTCGGTGTCCCGTTCGACTAGGGATTGCGGATGATCTTGAAGGTGGACGTCGTGTTGCGGATGTCCACCGCGTTGTCACCGAGCTTCAGCCCGTTGAAGGTGACCTCGCCGACCGCCGGCCCCTGACCGCCCTCGGGCATCTCGTTGGCCCACAGGCCGAAGCCGGACTTGGCGTCGAACTCGTCGCCGCTCTTGTGCGCGCCCGTGACGGAGACGTCGGTGAAGACCGTGTCCTTGATCGGGTACTGCGGCTGGCCTCCCACGTAGTTCGTCTGGAACATGATGCCGCTGTAGGTCGGGTCCACGATGTCGACGTTGTTGACCCGGATGCCCTGGAACACCTTGGACGCCGAGAACACCCAGATGCCCGGGAAGGTCTGCCCGTTCCAGAAGTGCCCCCCGGCCCGGACGACCGAGACGTTCTCGAAGGTCGTCGGATCGGTCCCGAACCCGTTCATCGGGTAGCCGAAGTCCAGCGAGCTGATGGTGATGCCGGAGTAGACCAGGGTGTCGGCGATGTGGATGTTCCGGAAGGTGTTGTGGTAGCCGCCGTAGACGGCCAGGCCCGCTGCACGCCAGGTCAGCGTCGTCGTGAGGTTCTCGTACAGGTTGTTCTTCATGTCCGCGCCGCCCGCGTCGATCGCCGAGAAGAGCGCGAAGCTGTCGTCGCCCGTGGCCCGGGCGTCGTTGTTGGACACCAGGTTGTCGGTGGAGCCGTTGGTCATGTTGATGCCGTCGGCGAACATGTTCCGGATCCGGGAGTTCTTGATCGTCATCCGGTCGGTGTTGGCGCCCCAGTACAGGCAGACCATGTGCTCGTTCCAGATGTTGTCGATCACGATGTCCGAGGTGTTGGAGAAGTCGAACACCTTGCCCGGCCCGTCGATGCGGGAGGTGTAGTTGCCGAAGTAGGCGAAGTCCGCGAACGTCGAGCCCTTCGCGCTCGCCTCGGCGCGGAAGCCGATGTCGGTGTTGTCCTGCGTCGTCGGCGCGTGGAACCGGGTGAACCACGGACCGGCGCCGACCACCTTCACCGCCTTGCCGTACACCTGGAACTTGCTCGACGTCTGGTAGTCGCCGGGCGGCAGGTACACCCCGGCCAGCTTGCCGGAGGTGTCCATGCGGACCTTGTCGAGCGCGTTCTGCACGTCCTGGTGCGTGAACCCGGCCGGCACCGCGTACGCCGCCGGGTCGGGGTTCGGCAGCGCGGAGACCTGTTCCAGGTTGACGAAGTCGATCGCGTAGTCGGAGGTGTTCGCCGCGTCCTTCTGCAGCCGGATCCTGCTGCCCGCCGGCACGGTCTCGCCCAGCATCAGGTGCGCCTCGTCGTAGATGTGCCGCGGGGCGCCCGCACCGGGGGAGTTGCCCGGCGAGGCCTCGGCACCGTACAGCCAGGCGTACTTCGAGGTCAGCGGCAGCGCCTTCTTCATCACGCCGTCCACGTACACGTTGAGCGTCGCGTCGATGCCGCCGCCGCCCGGCGCGTCCGGGATGGAGAAGCGGGTCACCAGGGTGTTGGTGTCCGCCTTCGTGGTGAACTCGACGTACGCGCCGGTCCTGTCGAGGCGGACCGCCCTGCGGCCGGACGCCTCTCCCGCGATGTCGCCGATGGTCCGGTTGGGCCCGACCACGGTGGCACCGCCGCCGACCGTGCCGTCCTCCGCCTCGTACATGTCGTACGGCATGTTGGCACCGCGCCCGACGAACAGCGGCTGCGTGGAGGTGTTGTTCTCCCGCTTGACCGGCAGCTCGTTCGCGTCGTCGCCGACCGTGACCTTCAGGGAGTAGGACCCGTTGACCGCCTTCCAGGCGCCGAGGTTCACGGCCGGCGCCGTCTCGCCCGCGGCGATCACGCCGGAGTGCGCGCCGGTCAGGGTCTTGACCGTGCTGCCCTTGGCGTCGACCAGGGCGAGGGTCACCGGGTGGCTGCCGCCCGCGGAGTCCTGGGTGCCCTGGTTCCTCAGCGCGGCCCTGAAGGTCACGTCGTCACCGGCGGCCGGGCTGGACGGCGTGGTGGTGACGGACGCGGCGACCAGGTCGGAACTCTGCACCGGCTTGACGACCAGCGGATCGGGCCGCGTGTAGGTGTTGTTGGTCTCGTTCTCCTCGATGATCTCGTCGGCCTCGTCGACGACCGCGCTCAGCTCGTACGAACCGGCGTCCCGGGCTCCGACGGACACCGCCACCGTGCTCTGCGCGCCCGCCTCGAGGGCGGGGACGTCGGCGGTGGCGACCTTGGAGCCGCCCAGCCGGACGGCGACCCGGCCGGCCGGCGCGTCCGCCGCGCCGCTGTTGCGGACCGTCGCGGACACGGTGATCTCGTCCGACTCGACGGGCGCGTCGGGCGACGTGGTCAGCTTCGTCACCTCGAGGTCCGGGTTGGGCGCCGGGGTGCCGACGACCTGGAACTCGGCGACCTGCCCGGCCGTCGCCCCGGTGTTGGCGGTGAACCGGAGCCGCACGTCCGCGGTGCGCTCACCGACGGGTATGGACACGCTGTTGCCGCCGTTCGCGGGGTCGAAGACGTAGTCCTTCGCGTCCACGAGGGAGGTGAAGCCGGAGGCGTCCTGGGCGCGGCCGAGCACCTGGATGTTCTGGGTGCGCTTCGACCAGCTCGCGTCGGGGCTGAGCCTGAGGACCACGTGGTCGACGTCGGCGTTCGCGCCCAGTTCCAGGGTGAGCGTGTTCGGGTAGCTGCCCGCCGCGCCCTCCCAGTAGGTCGACGTGCTGTTGTCGTTGGCGTTCTCGGCGACGTAGGTGTGGATGTGGGACGAGGCGCTGATGGGCTTGCCGACGGCCAGGTTCGAGCCGTCCCCGGTGCCGTTGCGGGTCACCGCGTTGCTGTCGGCCGACTCGTTGCCCGCCGCGTCCCTGGCCCGCACGAAGTAGGTCACGTTCGCCGACGCGGGCTGGGTGTCGGTGTAGGTGGTGACGTCTCCGGCGACGCTCTCACGGAGCCGGTTGTTGGCGTAGACGTCGTAGCCGGTGACGCCCTTGTCGTCGGTCGAGGCGTCCCAGCTCAGCCTGACCTGTCCGGCGGCCGGTTCGGTGAGGGTCAGGTTCGCGGGCGCGGTGGGCGCCTGGGTGTCGCCGGTTGCGGCGCGGCGGGTGACCGCGTTGCTGTTGCCCGACTGGTTCCCGGCGGCGTCCTTGGCCCGCACGTAGTAGGTGACCGTGGTGTCGGCCGGCCTGGTGTCGGTGTACGTGGTGACGTCGCCCGCGACCGAGGTCAGCAGCTCGCCGTCGGCATAGATGTCGTACCCCGTGACGGCGGTGTCGTCCGAGGACGCGTTCCAGGTCAGCCGGATCTGCCCGGTGGCCGGCTCGGTGAACGCCAGGTTCGCCGGGGCGGTGGGAGCCCGGGTGTCTCCCGTCGCCGGGCCGTAGACCTCCAGCTCGGAGACCTGCGCGGCGGGCTGCCCGGTGTTTCCCGTCACCAGGACACGTACGTAGCGCGTGGTGGCCGCGTCGAAGGCGACCGTGGCCGACTGGCCGCCCGCCGCATCGAAGGTGTACGCCTTGGCGGCGGTCAGGTCGGTGAAGTCCGAACCGTTCTCACTGGCCTGGATCTTCAGGGTCTGGCTCCGGGCCGGCCAGCCGTCCGGCAGCCGCAGCACGACGCGGTCGACGCGGCGGGAGGCGCCGAGGTCGGCCTGGAGCCACTGCGGCAGGGCGTTGCCGGTGCTCTCCCAGTAGGTGGCCTTGTTGCCGTCGTTGCCGTTGCCGGGGGTGTGGGCACCCGTGGAACTGCTCGCGGTCAGAGGCCGCCCGGCGGCTAGGTCGGCGGACGACTCCCCGGCCGCGTGCACCTCCAGCTCGGAGAGCTGGGCCGCCTGCCAGCCGGTGTTCGCCGTGATGTCCACCCGCACGAACCGCGTCCGGGTGGCGGGGAAGGACACGGTGACCGTATTGCCCGACCCCGGGTCGAAGGCGTACGTGGCGGAGGTCTTCAGCGTGCTGAAGCCCGTGCCGTCGGCGCTGCCCTGGACGGAGAGGGTCTGCCGGCGGCTCTCCCAGCCGGCCGGCAGCTTCAGGACGACCTCGTCGACGCGCTCGGCGGCGCCGAGGTCGGTCTGCACCCACTGGGGCAGGCTGCTGCCCGCGCTCTGCCAGTACGAACTCTGGTTGCCGTCGGTGATGTTGGCGGCACCGTACTCGGCGTGCGAGCTGCTCGCCGCCGTGGCGTCTCCCGCGGCGATGTTGGGGCCGCCGGCCGCCGTGGCCGACAGCAGCGGTCCTCCCAGCGCCAGGAGACTGGTCGCGACCACCGTGCACAGGGCACGCGATCTCCAGTTCCGGTTTCTCATCTGTCCCCACATCAGGTAGACACGTCGATGTTCTCTGTCATTTACGTTGAGCGCTCGCAGAGTTCCAGAGAAATGTCGAGTCGTCCACAGGATGGGTAGCGTGAACTCGCCGCAGCGACGGGCCGGACGGGGTGCCCGAGAGTCGGCCGGGTGCCTTGGTGTGCCACGGAACAGCGGCTTTCACGGGCTATGTCGCGTGACCGCAATCCGCTGTCAATTTACGCAAGCGCCTTGCGCTCGATGGACCGGGAAGAGGGTGTGCCGCCCGCTAGTGGGCGGCAGCCTGGGCGGTGGAGCCGCGGACGACGAGTTCGGGTTCGAAGAGCAGCTCGCCGTGGGGGACTTCGGTGCCTTGGATTTGTGCGCAGAGGAGGTCGACGGCGGCGCGTCCCATGGCTTCGATGGGTTGGCGGACGGTGGTGAGGGGTGGTTCGGTG
>NZ_JOGV01000102.1:0-4943 GCF_000721365.1 Streptomyces sp. NRRL F-5650
CCGCAGCGGTTGGCGCGTCAACGGAGTTCACATCTGTGGCCGACCGATTCCGCGCCGTTCCGAGGACGGACACCCCCCGGCGCGGCCCCGACCCACAACCCACCGCACCGCGCTACGCGCACCCCCACCCATCCCGCACAGGCGCCGCAGGCATTCCGCACCCCTACCGAACCCGCACAGGCGCCGCAGGCACCTCGCCTACTTGCCGGACGCCTTCGCCGCAGCCTTCATCTCCTGCTTGTGCGCCCGCACCTTGGCCAGTGACTCCGGCCCCCGGATGTCCGCCACGGACCGGAAGGCGTCGGGCTCCCCGTACGCCCCCGCGGCCTCGCGCCACCCCTCGGGGCGGACGCCGAGCTGCTTGCCGAGCAGGGCGAGGAAGATCTGGGCCTTCTGCTTGCCGAACCCCGGCAGCTCCTGGAGCCGCTTCAGCAGTTCCTTCCCGGTGGACACCCCCCGCCAGACGCCCTCGGCGTCACCGTCGTACGTCTCGACGAGGTACCGGCACAGTTGCTGCACCCGCCCCGCCATCGACCCGGGGTAGCGGTGCACGGCCGGTTTCTCGGAGAGCAGCGCGGCGAACTCCTCGGGTTCGTAGGCCGCGATGTCGTGCGCGTCCAGGTCCTCCGCCCCCATCCGCCGGGCGATGGTCGACGGCCCCTTGAACGCCCACTCCATCGGCACTTGCTGGTCGAGCAGCATGCCGACCAGCGCGGCGAGGGGGCTGCGCCCGAGGAGTTCGTCGGCCTCGGGGTCCTGGGCGAGGTGAAGTGTGACGTCCATGGTCCCGATGATCGCGCGTAAGCGCTCAGGTCGCGCGCCAGTACCCCAGCGCGTTCACCCGCTGCTTCGGCACCCCCAGCTCCTTGCGGACGTACGAGCCGAGCGCCCGCGTGGTCGCCGTGTCGCAGGCGATCCAGACGTACGGTTCCGTGACGGCCCCCAGCAGCTCCGGCAGTTCCTCCTTCACCTGCGCCACCAGGTGCGCCCCCGCGTCCCGCCGCGGCACCGCGCGGACCTCGTGCCGCCCGGGCACGGTGCGGAAGGGCAGGCCGGCGTCGGCCGCGCCCTCGAACCAGACGGTCGCCGGCACCGGCCCCAGTGCGTCGAGGAGGGAGTTGAGGGCGGGCAGGGACGCCGGGTCCGCGACCGCGAAGACGCGGGAGGGAAGGGGCGTGGGGACCTCGAACCCCGTGCCCTGGACGGTCGCCTCGATCGTGTCCCCCGGCCGTGCCGCCCGTGCCCAGTCGCTCGCGCACCCCTCGTGCAGGGCGAACTCCATGGCGAAGGTGCCGGTCGCCGGATCCGGGTCGACCAGCGTGTACCCCCGCTGGTGCGGCCGGCCCGCGTTGTCGAACCACAGCCGCACCCACATGGTGGGGTGGACACCGGTCACCGCGAGCATGCCGCCGTCGGTCAGCCGCAGCCGCCGGTAGTGCGGGGTCACGTCCTCCGCGTCCGTCACGGTGAACTCGAAGTCCTTCGCGCGCATCAGCTTGAGGACCGCGCCCTCCCAGCCCCGCCCCTGCCCCATGGTTCCTTCACCCTTCACGTACTATTCGGCCACGACGAGAAAACTTAGGTGAGCCTAACCTAAAGGAAAGTAGGGGCACAGGGGTGAGCGCCGAGACCTACCGCGACGCCTGGGGAATCCCGCACCTGCGCGCGGACTCCGCGGCCGGACTCGCCCGCGCCCAGGGCCGGGTCACCGCCCGCGACCGCGCCTGGCAACTGGAGGTCGAGCGGCACCGCGCCCAGGGCACCTCGGCGTCCTTCCTCGGCCCCGGGGCCCTGTCCTGGGACCGCCTCGCCCGCCTCGCGGACACCGCACGCCGCTGCTTCACCGCCCTGGAGCGGCGGGACCCGGAGACGGCGGCCTGGGTGCGGGCGTACGTCGACGGAGTCAACGAGCAGCTCACCACGGGCGAACCCGCCCCCGAGTTCGCCCGCACCGGCCTGGCCCCCGGCCGCTGGGAGCCCTGGACCCCGCTCGGCGTCTGGCTCGCCACGCACATCCTCTTCGCGGGCTTCCCCGCCAAGCTCTGGCGCGAGCACGTCGCCGCCCGCCTCGGCCCGGAGGCCGTCGCCCTGTTCGCCGCAGACGGACCCGGCACGGTGGGCAGCAACGGCTGGCTGGTGAGCGGCGAACGGACCACGACCGGGCACGCGCTGATCGCGGGGGACCCGCACCGCTTCATCGAGGAGCCCGGCGTTTACCAGCAGATCCACCTGTCCTGCCCGGAGTTCGACGTGGTCGGCCTCGCCGTGCCCGGCGTCCCCGGCATCGCCCACTTCGGCCACACCGGCACGGTCGCGTGGGCCATCACCAACGCCATGGCCGACTACCAGGACCTGTACCGGGAGCGTCTGCGCCGCACCGGCGCCGGTGTCGAGGCACTCGGCCCCGACGGCACCTGGCACCGCGCCGCCCGCCACACGGAACGCATCGACGTCGCCGGCGAGGAGACCGCGGAGGTCGAGGTCGTCGAGACCGACCGGGGCCCGGTGATCGCGGGCGGCCCCGAGGGCCTGGACGACGGCACCCCGGCCGCCCTCAGCCTGCGCTACCCGCCCCGCGTCACGGCCGACCTCGGCTTCGGCGCCCTGCTGCCGCTGCTGCGGGCCCGCACGGTCGCCGACGTGGACCGCGCCCTGGACGCGTGGGCCGAGCCGGTCAACGTGGTGCAGGCCGCCGACACCGAGGGCGGCCTGCTGCACCGGGTCGCGGGCCGGGTGCCGGTGCGGCCGGGGGCGAACGGGCTGCGTCCCGTGCCGGCCTGGGAACCCGGCCACGAGTGGACCGGCTGGCACACCCCGCCGCGCGCCGGCCTGACCGACGGCGTCGCGGTGATGGCCAACCAGCGCGGCCCGGCCGCGCCCCTCGGCGTCGAGTTCGCGCCGCCGCACCGCGCCGACCGCATCACCGCCCTGCTGGCGGGCCGGGAACGCTGGTCTGCATCGGACATGCCCACGATCCACACGGACACCCACCTGGCCTCGGCGGCGCCCCTCCTGGCCCACATCAAGCGGCTGACCACCGCCACCACCCAGACCACCGCCACCACCCCAACCACCCAGATCACCGCCACCACCCCAACCACCCAGATCACAACAACCACCCCTCTCACCCCCGAAGCCGCCGCCCTGGCCGCCCGCCTCCTCGCCTGGGACCGCCGCATGGACGCCGACAGCACCGACGCGGCGGCCTACGCGGCCCTGCGCGCGGCGGTCGTGCGCAGACTGGCGGCGCACCCGGCCCTCGCCCCCGCGGCCGTGGCGCCCGCGTACCCCGAGGTGCTGCAGCCGTGGCTCGCGCTGGTGCCGCGCGTGGCGTACGCCCTCGAACACCTCCTGCGCGCGGACGACCTGTACGGCATCGACCGCGCCGCGACCGTGCGCGCCGCGCTGGAGGAGGTCGCCGCGGACCCGCCGGCCGGAACCTGGGGCGACACCCACCGCCTGGCCCCCTGGCGGGCCCTGCCGGACGCCACCGGCGCCGGGCGGGAGCCGGGCCTCTCCGGCGACCACGACTGCGTGCTGTGCACCTCCGCCGTACCCGGCCTCACCGACCGCGCCGCGCGCGGCCCGGCCGCCCGGTACGTCTGGGACCTGGCCGACCGCGAGAACAGCCGCTGGGCGGTGCCGCACGGAGCCTCGGGCGCACCGGGCTCACCCCACCGCCGAGACCAGCAGCCCCTGTGGCTCACCGGTGAACTCGTCCCGGTGATCACCGACTTCACCCGCCTCACGAAGGACCCCGATGACTGAGTCCCACCCCCAGCCGACCCCGTACAGCGACCGGGCGTACAGCGACCGGGCGTACAGCGACCGGGCGTACAGCGACCGGGCCGCCGTGCACGAACAGCGCCTCGACGGTTTCGGCACCGTCCGCGTCCTCCCCCTGGACCCCGCGGCGGACGCCCCGGTGGTCCACGGCTGGGTGAGCGAGGAACGCGCCGCGTTCTGGGGCATGAACGGCCTGACGGCGGACCAGGTCACCGCGGTGTACGCGCACATGGCCACCCTCGGCACCCACCATGCCTACCTGGTCGTCAAGGACGGCGAGGCGGTCGCCCTCTTCCAGACCTACGAGCCCGCCGCCGACCGGGTGAGCGAGTGCTACGACGCCGAGCCGGGCGACATCGGCGTCCACCTGCTCCTCGCCCCCGCCGGAGCCGAGGGCGCGCGCCCCGGCTGGACCGCCGCCCTCTCGCGCGCCCTCGTGACCTACGCCCTGCTGGGGCTGGACCGGACGCGGATCGTGGTCGACCCGGACGTGGCCAACGACAAGGCGATCGCCCGCTTCCTCAAGCAGGGCTTCACCGCCGGCCCCGCGGTGGTCCTCCCCGAGGTCGACCTGCCGGACGTGTACCTGCCGGAGAAGAAGGCGCAACTCGCCTTCCTCCGCCGGGAGGTAGCGTTCCCCGGGTGACTGGAGCGCCCACCGCAGAGGACCTGATCGCGCACTACGCGCTGGAGCCCATCCCCCGAGAGGGCGGCCTGTTCCGGCGCACCTGGGCAGGGCCCGAGCGCCCGGACGGCCGCCCCGCCGGGTCCGCCGTCGTCGCCCTGCTCACCGCCCGCCCGGGCGACTTCTCCGCCCTGCACCGCCTGCGCGGCGACGAGATCTGGCACTTCTACCTGGGCGATCCGCTGGAACTGCTCCTCCTCGCCCCGGACGGCAGCGCGCGCACGGCCGTGCTGGGGCCGGACGTCCTGGGCGGGCAGCACGTGCAGTTCACGGTCCCGGCCGGGACCTGGATGGGCGGCAGGGTGGCCGCGGGCGGCGCGTGGTCGTTGTTCGGCTGCACGATGGCGCCCGGATTCACATACGGGGACTACGAGCACGGCGACGCCGCCGTCCTCACGGCGCGCTACCCGGCCGAGTCCGGCCGGATCGTGGCACTGTGCCGCCCATGACCCGGCCCCCCTCACCCCCACCC
>NZ_JOGV01000103.1:0-4760 GCF_000721365.1 Streptomyces sp. NRRL F-5650
GGGTGGGGGCGTGGGCGTCGGGGTGGGCCTGGGACACGGCGGGAAGGTGGGCCAGGACAGGCTCCCGGCGACCGCCACCGCGGTGGTGCCGCCGGGCCCGGTCGAGGCGTACGCGCAGGCGTCGGCCTGCGCCGGGCCGGCCGGTATGCCGACGAGGGTGAACGTCAGCGTCACCAGGGCCAACACCCGTCCGGCAGCGGCGGATCGGGTCGGTTCGGGTCCATGCACGTCGCAGATCATGAAGCCTGGGGCGGCGTCCCAGGTCCGAGCGCCCGCCGATTGACCCAAAGGAGGGACACGCCCCCCACCAGGGGTTTGGCGGCGACGGACCGGCTCCGGCCGGACCCCGGATACCTGTACGAGCGGCCACCCGGCGGCGGCGTGCGGAAGGAAGGCCCGCGTCCCGCCGCACGGAAAGAAGACCCGGTGCCGTTGAACACAACGGGCTTGCCCGCGCGTACCCACTGTCGTGCGGCGGCCGCAAGGGCCCCCAACACCTTCGTGACGATCGGGGATTGACGATGAAGACCTCCTGGCCGAGCGCCTCACTCGTGGTGGGCGCCGCGGTGGTGCTGGCCCTGACGACGGCGTGCGGCCAGGACGGCGGCGCCGCCGGCACCAGCCAGAACGTGGGCGCGACGGCCGCTCCCGGCGACGTCGGCGACCTCGGCACGGGCACGGGTGACGGAGCCGGTACCGGCACAGGACAGGTGCCGGGGAACGCGCCGGAACCCGCGGGCAAGCTGTCCGTGTCGCCGAACGCCGAGATCGGCGCCCTGGTGACCGACGGAGCGGGCCGCACCCTCTACCGCTTCGACGCCGACACCGCCAAGCCGCCCAAGACCACCTGCGAGAACGACTGCGCCACCGCCTGGCCGCCGGTGGCCGCCGGCGACGCCATCGCGGGCGAGGGCATCGACGAGGACCTGCTCGGTGAGGTCACCCGCCCCGACGGCACCAAGCAACTGACGATCGGCGGCTGGCCCGCGTACCGCTACGCCAAGGACACCGCCGCCGGGGACGTCAAGGGCCAGGGCGTCGGCAAGAAGTGGTACGCGCTGGCCGCCGACGGCAAGAAGGCCAAGGCCGAGCCCGCCGCCGGGCTGTCCACCCGCGAAGACCCGAAACTCGGCGAGATCGTCGTCGACGGGAACGGCATGACCGTCTACCGCTTCCTGAAGGACGAGGCCTGGCCGAAACCCGTGTCGGCGTGCACCGGCGCCTGCCTGGAGAAGTGGCCGGTCGTGGCGCCCGTCCCGGCGAACGACACCGAGGGCGTGGCGAAGAAGGGACTGATGAGCTTCACCCGGCCCGACGGCGCCGCCCAGCAGACCGTCGACTGCTGGCCGATCTACACCTTCGCCGGAGACAAGGCGCCCGGCGACACCAACGGGCAGGGTGTGGGTGGCACTTGGTACGCCGTCAAGCCCGACGGAAAGCCGGCCGGCGTGCCGGGGAAGTAGCGGCGCCCCCCCGCCCCACTCGCACTCCGGCGCACGAACGGGGCCGTCCCCTCTCTGCCCAGGCAGGAGGGGACGGCCCCGTTCGTGCGCTTTGGCATGCCTTCGCCCACGGCACGTGCCCGCGGCAGTGACCGGGAACGGACGGTCAATTTCCGTTTGGGATGGCTCCTTTGGCGGGCGATCAGTAGCCTCAGCTCGAACACCGGATCGCCTATGCCTTGGAGAGCTAGATGGAGCGTCCCGCCTGGGCCCCTCGCAGCATCGACATCTCGGTGCCCAGCGTGTCCCGGATCTACGACTTCTACCTGGGCGGTTCGCACAACTTCGAGGTCGACCGGGAAGCGGCCCGCAGGGCCATGGAGTTCATGCCGGGACTCCCCAAGATCATGCAGGCCAACCGGGCGTTCATGCGCCGGGCCGTGCGCTTCGCGGCCGACGAGGGCATCGACCAGTTCCTGGACATCGGCTCCGGCATCCCCACCTTCGGCAACGTGCACGAGGTGGCCCAAGGCAGCCGCCCCGGCGCCCGTGTGGTCTACGTCGACCACGACCCGGTGGCGGTCGCGCACAGCGAGGCCGTCCTGGCGGGCAACGACGACGCGGACGTCGTGGCCGGCGACCTCCTCAAGCCGGCCGAGATCCTGGGCAGTCCCCAGGTGGAGCGGCTGATCGACCTGAATCGACCGGTCGCCCTGCTGCTGGTTGCCATACTGCACTTCGTGGAGGACGAGGACGACCCGTACACGGCGGTGGCCGAGCTGCGCGACGCGCTCGCCCCCGGCAGCCTGCTCGTCCTCACGCACGCCTCGTACGAGAACGTCCCGCTGCCCGCCGAACGGGCCGGGGGCGCGGTGGACGTGTACAGGAACATTCGCAATCCGCTGATCATGCGTTCGCGCGAGCACATCGAGCGGTTCTTCGAGGGGTACGACATGGTGGAGCCCGGACTGGTCCCGATGCCGCGCTGGAGGCCGGAGGGAGAGCCCGAGGACGAGGACCCGTACGCGTTCTCCGGGTTCGCCGGCGTGGGGCGTACGGCGTGAGCGCGGAGCCGGACGGGCCGGAGGACAGACTGCGCCGGTTCGCGACGATCTGGAGCCGGGCGGTGTTCCCGGTGACCTCGACGTCGTCCACGCGGCCCGAGTTCGAGGCGCAACTGCTGCCGCTGGCCCGCCGGCTGAGCGAGGTGCTGCGCGCCCGGGGCTTCGACGCGGCCGAGGCCAGGGCGGTCGGCGCCGCCCTCGTCGACGCGCACTGCACGGATCCCGAGGCGCTCTCCCGGACGCTGGACTGCGTCGACGCCTACCTGGTGCTCTACTGCGGCGAGGACGGCGACCCGGAGGATCTGCGGGCCCGTTCGGCCCGGCTCCAGCACGCGATGGCGGCCGGGTTCGCCGGGGCACTGCGCGCCCGCACCCTCGCCGAGCAGGAGGCCATCGCACAGGCCGCGCTCAAGGCGCAGGGCGTGGTCGCCGAGGCCCTGCACGCCAGCGAGGCCCGCTTCCGGGCGGTCTTCGAGGGCGCCGCCATAGGCATCGGCATCGCCGACCTGGACGGCAACGTCCTCCAGGTCAACGAGGCGTTGATGCGCATGTTCGGTATCGCGGACCCCACGTTCGGCGGCCGCCGGGCGACGGAGTGGACGCATCCCGACGACGCGCCGCAGACCTGGCGGCTCTACGACGAACTGGTGCGCGGCGAGCGCGAGCACTACCACGTGGAGAAGGCGTTCTACCGGCCCGACGGCACCGTCCTGTGGACCAACCTCACCGTCTCCCTGCTGCGCGACGCGGACGGCACCCCGCAGTACCAGCTCGCGCTGATGGAGGACACCACGGAGCGGCGGCTGCTCAACCTCCGGCTGCGCTACGAGGCCACGCACGACGCGCTCACCGGGCTGCCCAACCGCACCTTCTTCTTCGAACGCCTGGAGAAGGCCCTGAGTGCGGGCCCGGGGCAGCGCTTCGGCCTGTGCTACCTGGACCTCGACGGCTTCAAGACCGTCAACGACAGCCTCGGCCACGCGGCCGGAGACCGGCTGCTCGTGGAGGTCGCCGACCGTCTCCAGGCGTGCGCCACCTCGCCCGGCGAGATGGTCGCGAGGCTCGGCGGCGACGAGTTCGTGGCGCTGACCACGGGCCCCGACACCCGGCACGCGGTCGACGAACTGGCCGCGCGCATCATGAACGCGCTGCTCGCCCCGGTCAGCGTCGACGGCCGTGAACTGACCGTGCGGGGCAGCATCGGAGTCGTCGAGGGCGCGGCGGGCGAGCGCAGTCCGGCCGAGGTGCTGCGCAGCGCCGACATCACCATGTACCGGGCCAAGTCCGCGGGCGGCAACCGCTTCGAGCTGGCCGACCCCGAGGCCGACGCCCGTGTCATCACCCGGCACGGGCTGACCACGGCGTTGCCCGCGGCCCTGGAACGCGGCGAGTTCTTCATCGAGTACCAGCCGCTGGTCCACCTCGGCGACGGCGGTGTGCGCGGCGCCGAGGCGCTGGTGCGCTGGCTGCACCCGCAGCACGGGGTGCTCGGCCCCGACCGGTTCATCCCGCTGGCCGAACACACGGGCCTGATCGTGCCGTTGGGCCGCTGGGTCCTGGAACAGTCCGTACGCCAGGCCCGCCTGTGGCGGGAGCGGTACGGTGAGAGCGGCGCCGCCGGCCCGCTGCGCATCAACGTCAACCTCTCGCCCTGCCAGCTCACGCATCCCGGCCTGGTCCGGGACACCGTCGAGATCCTGGAGCGGGCCGGGGTCGCGCCCGACGCGCTGTGCCTGGAGGTGACCGAGTCGGCGCTGATCGGGGCCGACGACGACCTGCTCAAACCGCTGCGCCGGCTGGCCGAGATGGGCGTGGACATCGCCCTGGACGACTTCGGCACCGGCTACTCCAACCTCGCCAACCTGCGCCGGCTGCCGGTGAGCGTCCTCAAGCTGGACCGCTCGTTCACGCAGAGCATGCAGCAGTTCCCGGCGGACCCCGTCGACCTGAAGATCGTCGAAGGCATCGTCGCCCTGGCCCACAGCCTCGACCTCGCGGTCACCGTGGAGGGCGTGGAGACCGGGGCGCAGGCCGAGCAACTGCGCATACTGGGCTGCGACACGGCCCAGGGCTGGTACTACGCCCGTCCGGGCCCGCCGGAGCGCCTGCACGAACTGGCCCTGGTGGACGCCACGGGCTGAACCGCACCGCCCCCGACGTCCCGTGGGCGAGGTCTGTGGTGGGGGGCGGGCGGAGTGTTGGCCGGGTGGGGGTGACGGCGGCGCGGGTGGCCGGGGGAGCGTCGGGGACGGGA
>NZ_JOGV01000104.1:0-5644 GCF_000721365.1 Streptomyces sp. NRRL F-5650
TGGTGGTGGTGGACGAGGTGGCGGGCGAGGAGGGCGCCGAGGGTGCCGGTGCCGCCGGTGATCAGGGCGGTGCCGTCCGGATCGATCCCCCGCGGCACCCTGAGCACCGCCTTGCCGACCAGCTTGGCCTGGCTCAGGTCCCGCATCGCCTCCCGGGCCCGGCGCAGGTCGTACACGGTGACCGGCGGTCGGCGCAGGACCCCCTCGCGGTACAGGTCCATGACCGCGACCAGCATCTCCTGAATCCGGTCCGGCCCCGCCTCCAGCAGGTCGTACGCCTGATAGCGCACCCCCGGACGGTCGGCGGCCACCTGGTCCGGGTCGCGCTTGTCGGTCTTGCCCATCTCCAGGAACCGGCCGCCGCGCGGCAGCAGCCGCAGCCCCGCCTCGACGAACTCGCCGGCGAGGCAGTCCAGGACGACGTCCATGCCGCGGCCGCCGCTGGACTCCAGGAACGCCTGCTCGAACTCCAGCGTGCGGGAGTTGGCGATGTGCTTGTCGTCCAGTCCGTACTCCCGCAGCGTCCCCCACTTGCCGGTGCTCGCGGTGCCGTACACCTCGGCGCCCAGGTGGCGGGCGAGCTGGACGGCCGCGACGCCGACACCGCCCGCCGCCGCGTGCACCAGCACCGCTTCGCCCGGCCGCACCCGCGCCAGGTCCACCAGGCCGTAGTACGCGGTGAGATGCGTGATGGGGACCGTCGCCGCCTGCTCGTAGGTCCAGTCGTCCGGCATCGGCGTCAGGAACCGGCCGTCACACACCGCCACCGGGCCGAAGGAGTCCGAGCACAGGCCCAGCACCCGGTCGCCCGCCGCCACATGGGTCACCCCGGGGCCCACCTCCAGGACGGTGCCCGCCACGTCGCCGCCGATGCCGTTCTGCCCCTCGACCATGCCGAGGGCCACGATCACGTCCCGGAAGTTCAGCCCGACCGCGTGCACGGCGAGCCGGACCTGCCCGGGTCCCAGCGGGTCCAGGACCTCCGGGCAGGGCACCAGCGCCAGGTTCTCGATCGTGCCCCGGCCCGTGCTCTCCAGCCGCCACGGAACCGGCCCCGGCGGCGGCAGCAGCGCCGGATGCGCGGCGGCCCGCGCCAGCCGCGGCGCCCTGACCACGCCCTCACGGACCGCGACCCGCGGCTCGGCGGAGCGCAGCGCCGCCCCGAACGCCTCCCGCGACCGCTCGTGCCCGTCCAGGTCGACGAGGGCCAGCCGCCCGGGATGCTCGGACTGGGCCGCGGTCACCAGGCCCCAACAGGCCGCGCTGCCCAGGTCGGTGACGTCCTCGCCGTCGCCCGCGGCGACCGCGCCCGAGGTGACCAGCACCAGTCGGGAGCCGGTGAACCGGTCGTCGGCGAGCCAGGCGCGCAGCCAGTCGAGCGCCTCCTGCGCCGCCGCGTGCGCGTCCGCCGCCGGATCGCCGCTCCCGCGCGGCGCCAGGCAGCGCACCACGTGGTCCGGGACCCGGCCGCCGTCGGCCAGGTCGTCCAGCCCGGCCGCGACCGGCACCCCGCCGTCCGGCCCCGCCAGGGCGAACGGGTCCCCGCCGACCAGCGTGCAGGAACCGTCCGCGTCCCCGGCCTCGTCCGGCACGGCCGGCCAGTCCAGGTGGAGCAGCGCCTCCTGAGCCCGCGCGCCCGCCGGGCCGCCCAGGTCGGCGGGCCGGGTCACCAGGGACCGCACCGAGACCACCGGGTGCCCGGCCTCGTCGGTGAGCAGGACGGCCAGCCGGTCCCCGGACGGGGTCAGCCGCACCCGGGCCGTGGTCGCCCCGGTCGCGTACAGGCGGACGCCGGTCCAGGAGAACGGCAGCCGCACCCCCGTCTCCGAGCCGTCGGCGAAGGCCATGGCGTGCAGTGCGGAGTCCAGCAGCGCCGGATGCACCCCGTAGTCCGCCGCCGCGTCCCGCTCGGACTCCGGCAGCCGGATCTCGGCGAACAGTTCCTCGCCGCGTCGCCACACCGCGTGCAGGCCCCGGAAGGCCGGACCGTAGTGGTAGCCGCCCTCGGCGAGGACGTCGTACACGCCGTCCGTCTCCACCGGCCGCGCACCGGCCGGCGGCCAGACCGGGTCGGGCGCGGGTCCGGCGGCCTGCTCCCGTCCCAGCACACCGGACGCGTGCAGCACCCAGCTCCCGTCGCCGCCGCGGGAGTGCACGGTCACCGTGGCCCCGTCCGAGTCCTCGTCCGGCGTGGCCCGCACCTGCACCGTCGCCTCACCGTCCCGGGCGCCGGTGCCCAGCAGCAGCGGCGCGTGCAGGGTGAGTTCGTCCAGGTGCGGCCGGCCGAGCAGGTCGCCCGCCCGGATCGCCAGGTCCACGAAGGCGGTGCCCGGCAGCAGCACCGTGCCCGCCACGGCGTGGTCCAGCAGCCAGGGGTGGTCGCGCCCGGACAGCCGGCCGGTGAGCAGTACGCCCTCGCCGCCGGCCAGCGCCACCGACGCGCCCAGCAGCGGATGGTCCGCCGCCTCCAGTCCCGTCGACGTCAGGTCGCCGGCCCCGCCGCGGGACTCCAGCCAGAACCGGCGGCGCCGGAAGGCGTAGGTCGGCAGTTCCACCGGGGGCCGGCCGCCGGACGGACCGAGCACCGGCGACCAGTCGACGTCGACGCCCAGTACCGCCAGCTCGGCCACCGAGGAACGCCAGCGACGCGGGCCGCCGTCGTCCCGGCGCAGCGAACCCACCGCCACCGCGGTCCGGCCCGACGCGTCGATGCTGTCCTGCACCGCGGGCACCAGCACCGGATGCGGACTGATCTCCACGAAGACCGTGCCGCCCTGGTCCAGCGCGGCCCGCGTCGCCGCCTCGAACTCCACCGGGTGGCGAAGGTTGCGGTACCAGTACCCCGCGTCCAGCTCCGCGGTGTCCAGCGGGGCGCCGGTGAGGGTCGACAGGAAGGGGACGGCCGACGCGCGCGGCGCGATCCCGGCCAGCGCGTCGGCCAGTTCGGCCTCGACCGCCTCGACCTGGGCGGTGTGCGAGGCGTAGTCCACCGGGATACGGCGGGCCCGCACCCCGTCCCGCTCGCAGCGGGCGAGCAGCGCGTCGAGCGCCGCGGGCTCACCGGCCACCACCGTGCTGGCCGGTCCGTTGACCGAGGCCACAGAGATCCGGTCCGGCCAGGCGGCGATCAGCTCGCGGGCCGCCGCAGCGGGCAGCGCCAGCGACACCATCCCGCCCAGCCCGGCCAGCGCCGACCCGATCGCCGCGGCCCGCAGCGCGACGACCCGGGCACCGTCGTCCAGGCCGAGGGCACCGCAGACGCAGGCGGCGGCGATCTCGCCCTGGGAGTAGCCGATCACCGCGTCCGGCCGGACGCCGTAGGCACCCCACAGCGCGGCCAGGGACACCATCACCGCCCACAGCGCCGGCTGCACCACGTCCACCCGGTCCCACGGCGGCGTGTCCGGCTCCTGCCGCAGCACCGCGAGCAGCGACCAGTCGACGTACGGGCTCAGCGCCCGCTCGCACTCCAGCATCCGCTCCCGGAAGACCGGCTCGCAGTCGAGCAGTTCCGCGGCCATCCCCGCCCACTGCGCGCCCTGGCCGGGGAAGACGAAGACGACCCGCTGCTCGTCGGGCGCCGTTCCCGTCACCGCGCCGGGCGGCGGCGCCGCGTCCGGCTCCCCGGCCAGTTGGGCCAGACCGGCCGTGGCCGCCAGCAGCTCCTCCCGGCCCTCGCCCAGGAGCACCGCCCGGTGCGCCAGCCGCGCCCGGCCGGCCAGGGCCGCGGCGACGTCCGCACCGGACAGTCCGGGACGCGCGGCGACATGGGAGGCGAGCCGTTCGGCCTGGGCGTACAGCGCGTCGCGGCTGTGCGCGCAGAGCACCCACGGCAGCACCCCGCCCGGGACCGGCCCGGGCGGTTCGGCCGGCGCGGCGGCCGGCGGCTGTTCGAGGACGACGTGCGCGTTGGTGCCGCTGATGCCGAAGGAGGACACCGCGGCCCGGCGCGGGCGGTCGGTGCGGGGCCAGGGCCGCTCCTCGGTGAGCAGGGCCACCGTGCCCGCCGACCAGTCCACCTCGGGCGTCGGCTCGTCCACGTGCAGGGTCCGGGGCAGCACGCCGTGCCGCATCGCCATGACCATCTTGATGATGCCCGCCACGCCGGCCGCCGCCTGCGTGTGCCCCATGTTTGACTTCACCGAACCCAGCCACAGCGGCCGGTCGGCGGGCCGGTCCTGCCCGTAGGTGGCGAGCAGCGCCTGCGCCTCGATCGGGTCGCCCAGCGTCGTGCCCGTGCCGTGCGCCTCCACAGCAGCCCGGCTCCCTCGCCCCAGCCCGTGCCGTCCGCGCCCGCCGCGAAGGACCGGCAGCGGCCGTCGGGGGACAGTCCGCCCTGCCGGGACAGCTCCACGAACACCCCAGGGGTGGCCATCACGGTCACGCCGCCGGCCAGCGCCAGGTCGCACTCCCCGGTACGCAGCGACTGCACCGCCAGGTGCAGCGCCACCAGGGAGGAGGAGCAGGCCGTGTCCAGCGTGACCGCGGGCCCCTCCAGACCCAGGGTGAACGCCACCCGGCCCGAGGCCACACTGCCCGCCGAACCGGTCCCGATCAGCCCCTCGACCTCCTCGGGAAGCCCGTCGCGGTCGGCGCCGTAGTCGTGGTACATCATGCCCGTGAACACCCCGGTACGGCTGCCGCGCAGCGAGCGCGGATCGATCCCGGCCCGCTCCAGCGCCTCCCACGACGTCTCCAGCAGCAGCCGCTGCTGCGGGTCCATCGCCAGGGCCTCGCGCGGCGAGATCCCGAAGAACTCCGGGTCGAATTCGGCCGCGTCCAGCAGGAACCCGCCCTGGCGCACGTACGACGTGCCGGGCCTGGTCCCCTCCGGGTCGTAGAGCCGCTCCACGTCCCAGCCGCGGTCCTCGGGCATGCCACCGACCGCGTCCCGGCCGTCCGCGACCAGATGCCACAGCTCCTCCGGGGTGGCCACGCCGCCGGGATAGCGGCACGCCATCCCGACGATGGCGACCGGCTCCCCGGACCGGTCGGCACCCGGCCGCGGCTGCTGGACCCGCGGTGCCTGGCCGGTCAGCTCGCCCAGCAGGAACTCCGCCACCGCCGACGGCGTCGGACGGTCGAAGACCAGCGTGGCGGGCAGCCGCAGACCGGTCGCGGCCCCCACCGCGTTGCGCAGCTCGATGGCGGCCAGCGAGTCGAAACCCAGCTCCCGGAAGGTCCGCTTCGCGTCCAGCGCCTCGGGCGAGCCGTGGCCCAGCGCGCTCGCCGCCGCGGAGCGGACCAGGTCGAGCAGCGTCCGCGTGCGCTCCTGCTCGGGCAGTCCGCGCAGGTGCTCGGCGAAGGCCGAGTCCGCTCCGCCCGCCCGGCCGCCCGCGGCCGCCCGCCGTACGGGGGTCCGTACCAGGTCCCGGAACAGCGGGGGCAGCGTGCCCGCGGCGGCCTGGGCGCGCAGCGCGGCGGGGTCCAGCGGCAGCGGCGCCACGACCGGGGCGTCCATCGCGACCGCCGCGTCGAACAGGGCCAGGCCCTGCTCGTCGGAGACGGCGGGCATGCCCGCCTCGGCCAGTCGGCGCAGCGTCTGCTCGTCGTCGAGGTGGTGGGTCATGGTGCTGCGGGTGGTCCACAGTCCCCAGGCGAGGCTGGTGGCGGGTTGGCCGTGGGTGTGGCGGTGGTGGGCGAG
>NZ_JOGV01000105.1:0-4214 GCF_000721365.1 Streptomyces sp. NRRL F-5650
GGTGTGGTGTGTGGTGCGGGGTGCCTGCGGCGCCTGCGCGGGATGGTTGGGGGTGCGGGGTGCCTGCGGCGCCTGTGCGGGATGGGTGGGGGTGCGCGTAGCGCGGTGCGGTGGGTTGTGGGTCGGGGCCGCGCCGGGGGGGGTCTGTCCTCGGAACGGCGCGGAATCGGTCGGCCACAGAAGTGAACTCCGTTGACGCGCCAACCGCTGCGGGCGGACACCCCCCGACACGACCCCTTCGCGCCGTACGCGACTGCGGGCCGTCGCTCCGTCCGCCGCGGCTGCGGGTGGTCGCCAGCCGCACGTAGCTGCGGGCAGTCGTGCCGCTGGGGCGGCACGGGTGGGCGCAGCGGCACCCCGCCAGCGCCGGGCTCGCGACCCCACCCCCGCCCCGCACCCACGCCGGGCAACCCCGTAACGCCGGACCCCGCACCCAACCCCCACGCACACCGCAGGTGCCCCCGCACAACCGCTACGGCGACAATGACCCCGTGCGCTACAGAATCCTGGGCGTCGCCCAGACGGAGGACCACGGCACCGCCGCCAGCCCCGGCGGCCCCCGCCTGCGCGCGCTGCTCACCGCCCTCGCCCTGCGCCCCGGTGACGTCGTCACGTCGGCCACCCTGATCGACGAGATCTGGCCCGGGGACGACGAACCGCCCCAGGACGCCCCCGCCGCCCTCCAGGCCCTGGTCGGCCGCCTGCGCCGTACCGTCGGCAAGGAGGCCGTCGCCTCGGCACCCGGCGGATACCGGCTCGCCGCGACCCGCGACGACGTGGACCTGTACGTCTTCGAGCGCCTCGTACGGCAGGGCACCACCGCCCTCGGACACGGCGACGCCGCGCGCGCCGCCCGGCACCTGGACGAGGCACTGGCCCTGTGGCGCGGACCGGCGCTGGCCGACCTGCCCGGCCACTCCGCCCGCCCGGACGCGCTGCACCTGGAGGCCACCCGCGCCCGCATCGAGGCCGGACTGCGCCTCGGCGACGCCCACGACGCCGTACCCCGCCTGCGCGAACTGATCGCCGCGCACCCGTACGACGAACCGCTGCACGCCCTCCTCATCAGTGCCCTGCGCGCCACCGGCCGCGACGCCGACGCACTGGCCGCCTACGAGAACGTCCGCCGCACCCTCGCCGACGGCCTCGGTGCCGACCCCGGCCCCCGTCTGCGCGCCCTGCACGCCGAACTGCTCGGTGCGCAGCGCGCCGAGCACGCTCCGGCCGGTGAGCGCCGGGGCAACATCCGGCCACGGCTGACCAGCTTCGTGGGACGCGAACCGGAGCTCGACGCCCTCCGCGACGAAGTGCGGCGGGCCCGCCTGGTCACCCTCACCGGGCCGGGCGGCTCCGGGAAGACCCGCCTCGCCGAGGAGGCCGCCGCCGGGCTCGACCAGGCGTGGCTGGTGGAACTGGCCCCGCTCGACCGGCCGGAGGCGGTGCCGGGCGCGGTCGTCAACGCCCTCGGGCTCCGCGAGACCGTGCTGCTGACCGGGGACCGCCCGGCCGTGCAGGACGATCCCGTCGCGCTGCTCGTCGAGTACTGCGCCCCGCGCGACCAGCTCCTGGTCCTCGACAACTGCGAACACGTCATCGGCGCGGCGGCCCGGCTCGCCGAAACCCTGCTGACCCGCTGCCCGGGCCTCACCGTCCTCGCCACCAGCCGCGAACCGCTGGGCGTGCCCGGCGAGTCCGTGCGCCCGGTCGAACCGCTCGCCCCCGACCAGGCGCGGCGCCTGTTCGCCGCACGCGCGAGTGCCGTACGTCCCGACGCCGGTGCCGTGCTGCGGGACGAGGAGGCCGTCGCCGAGATCTGCCGGCGCCTCGACGGGCTGCCGCTGGCCATCGAGCTGGCCGCCGCCCGGCTGCGGCTGCTCACCCCGCGGGAGATCGCCGACCGGCTCGACGACCGCTTCCGCCTGCTCACCTCCGGCAGCCGCACCGTCATGCCCCGCCAGCAGACGCTGCGTGCGGTCGTCGACTGGTCCTGGGACCTCCTCGACGACGCGGAACGCACCATGCTGCGCGAGCTGTCCGTCTTCGCGGGCGGCTGGGACCTGGCGGCGGCCGAGGCCGTGGGCACCGGACCCGCGGCGGAACTCGTCGGCGCCCTCGTCGACAAGTCCCTCGTCGTCGCCGATGTCGCGGTCGAGGGCGCCGAGATGCGCTACCGCCTGCTGGAGACCATCCACGAGTACGCCGAGGAGCGCGCCGCCGAGGTCCCCGGGCTGCGTGCCGCCGCCGAGCGGGCCCACCGGGCCTGGGCGCGAGCCCTCGCCGAGGAGGCCGACCCGCAACTGCGCTCGGCCCGGCAACTGCCGTACATATCCCGCCTGGAGACCGAGCACGACAACATCCGAGCGGCCCTCGGCCGCTCCCTCACCGCGGGCGACGAGGAAGAGGCCGCCTCCCTCGCCCTCGCCATGGGATGGTTCTGGTGGCTGCGCAACTACCGCCACGAAGGCGTCGCCTGGCTGGACCGGGTGCTGTGCCTCGGTGCCGCGCTGGACGCGGGAGGCCTCCGGGCTCCGGCGGCGGACGGCCTCGACCGTGACGCTGCTGCCGCCGATCACGTCGGCGCGCTCCTCGCCGTACGGGAGGGCGACCCGCCGCACCCGCTGCACTCCCTGCGCATGCGGGTGCGCATGATGCACATCCTCCTCACCTTCGAGACCACACCGAGGGACGGGCTGCTGGACGCGCGCATGCGGCGCTACGTCCGCCGGGTGCGCGACCACTTCGCCGCGGGCGGCCCCGAGGCGGCCCGGGTGCCCGGCCTCATCTGGCCGCTGACCGAGTTCTTCGTCGACGACCAGGGCGACGTCCGCGGCGCCATGGACGTCTCTGTCGCCAACTGCCGGCTGTACGGGGGCGAGTGGGAGATCACCGCCAGCCTCATGCTCCGTGCCCACGCGGTGGTCGACCTCTCGGGCACCCCGTCCGGCATCGACGAGGACCTGGCCGAAGCGCGTGTGCTCAGCCGCCGGGTCGGCGACCGCCTGGTGGAGGCCCAGGTGTGCAGCGCCTTCGCCGAGGCCGCCATGGCGCGCGGCCACTACGGGGAGGCCAGGGCCGAGTTCACGGAGGCCCTGCGGCTCGCCGAGGAGGTGGGCGCCTTCGCGGAGGCGCCGTTCCTCATCGCCCGGCTCGCCGAGATCGCCTACCGCGAGGGGGACCACGCCACGGCACTCCGCGTGCTCGACGAGGCCGGCGCCGCCGCGGACCGGTACGGCGTCGTGGACTCCAAGGCCTTCGTCCTGATGCTGCGGGCCGGACTCGCGGTGGTGGAGGAGGACTACGCACGGGCCCGGGCCCTGTGGGAGGCGGCCCACGAGGAGTGCCTGCGCGGCACCCCGCCGCCGCAGTTCCTGGCGATGCTGGGGCTGGTGGAGGCCCTCGTGACGGCGGGCGAGTCGGGTCCCCGGGAAGCGCTGCCGCTGCTGGCGGGCACCGTCCGGGCGGCCGTCGAGGAACGGTGCGCCGACCTGGTCCTCGCCACGCTCGCGGACAGCGCGGCCGGCCTGTCGAGCGACCTCGGCGAGCACGCCCGCGCGGTACGGCTGCTCGGTGCGGCCGGCCGATGGCGGGGCGACCGCCCGCGGCCCGTGCCGGACCGGGCACACGCCGAGCGCGCCGAGGCCGCCGCCCTGAGCGCCCTCGGCAGCGAGCGGTACGCCGCCGAACTGGCCGAGGGGGCCGCCCTCGCGCCCCGGGACGTCGTCGCCGAGGTCGAGGCGGCCGGGCGGTCGGCTCCCCGGACGCCTACCCGCAGGTGAAGCGGGACTGGGCCCAGTCCGCGAGCGCCACCGAGTCGAAGGGGCTGTGCGGCTCGGTCACCAGCCGCAGGCTCTCGCGGCCCGAGATGTCCACGTGGACGGGGACCGCCGGGTCGCCGCCCTTGACCATCCCCGAGTTCCACAGCGGGACGCCGTCCGCGTACACCGAGAAGTGGACCTTGCCCAGCTTCAGCGTCAGGTCGTCGACGCCGGCCAGCGCGTCGTAGGACGTGCAGTCACGGTTGAGGTCGATGGTGACCGAGGAGCGTCCGTTGACGGTGACGCCGTGGGCGTACCGCACGTCGGCGATGGACAGGTTCGAGCGCTGCCACACCCAACTGCTGCCGGCCAGTTGCATCTCGGGACCGGTGCCGTCGCCGCTCACGTCGTACGCCAGCTCGCTCCACTGGTAGACGGCGGGCGGGGGTGGGGGCGGTG
>NZ_JOGV01000106.1:0-3487 GCF_000721365.1 Streptomyces sp. NRRL F-5650
AACTCGCGGGTGTGGTCGCGTCCTGCCTGGACAAGGACCACGAGGGCCGCCCGACCGCCGCCGAACTGCTGGACGCCGCCGAGCGGCACGGCCCGTACGGGTCCCCGCTGTGGCCGGACGGCATCACCGCACTGCTGGCCCGACGCGCCGCCTTCGCCCGTACGGTGCCGCAGGCGGCGGACCTGCCCGACCCCGCACCCGAGCCGGCCGTGACGGGCGGCCCGGCGCCCGAACGGCGTGGCCGCCGGCGTCGTAACCGCGTCTTCCTCGGCGTCGTCCCGATCGTGGTGGCGACGAGCGCGACCCTCGCCTTCCAGCTCCTGCCGTACGCCTCCGGCCCCGACAAGGCCGAGGCGGGCACCGCCCCGTCCCCGTCCGCCTCGGCGGCCCCGGGCCCGACGGGATCGCCCTCGGCGTCGTCCTCGGCATCCGGCCGGCCGTCCCCGAGCCCGTCACCGTCGAAGAGCGGGACGGACCAGGACACCGGCAAGGGCAAGGAGGACAACAAGGGCGCCGGGGCGGGCGGCGGCAAGGGCGACGGCGCCGGGGGAGCGGACCGGGCCGGGGGCACGGGCACCACGCAGAACGGGGGCTCCGGGCACGCGGGCTCCGGCGGCGACTCGTCCGGCGACTCCGGCAGCGCCGGGGACTCGTCCGGCTCCGGGGACTCGTCGGGTTCCGGGGACTCGTCCGGGTCGGGCGGCACGTCGACCGGCGGCGGTTCCAAAGGCGGCGGTACACCCTCTTCCGGCACGTACGCCCTGAAGAACGGGGAGAACGGCAAGTGCCTGGTGGTCGGCGCCGGCGGGTGGGTGCAGTTCGGTTCCTGCGCGGGCGCGTCCGCGGCCTGGACGTTCCGCGACGGGGCCGACGGCGCCGTGAAGATCGTCAGCCAGTCGGCCGGCGTCTGTCTGAGCGCCAACATGATCGGCCAGAACGTGGTCACCCAGAACTGCACCGACTACCTCGGGGCACGGCTGTGGGTCCCGGGTTCCGGATCCACCCTGAAGAGCGTCTTCAACGACGGTTGTCTGGCCCTGGGATTCGGCGGCAACATCACCTCCCAGTCCTGCGAGCCGGGAACGGCCGCCCAACGCTGGACGCGGCTCTAGGGAGACGGAGACCCCGGACGTCCCGCGCTCGGCCGACGTCTCTCGTCGAGCGCGGGGCGCGCGGGGCGCGCGGGACTCCCGGTCACCGTGGACGCGGGCGGGCCGCTCACCCCGGCCCCGGCCCCGGCCCCGGCTCCGGCCGGTGCCGCGCCGCGTCTCCGAGCAGTGCCGCGAGGTCCGCGACGAGGCGGCGCAGCTCGTCCGGCCGCTCCACGACGAACGGGCGGCCCAGCGACGCGAGCAGCCCCGGCAGCCAGTCCAGGCGCTCGGCGCGGATCTCGACCCGGCACCAGGGCTCCGTCCCGCCGCCGGGCGGTGCGCCGCCCCCGCCCGCCTCCGCGGCGACGACCGCCACGCTGCCCGGCAGCAGGGCGCGGACCTCCTCGGCCGTCCCCCGCACCCGTACCGTCACCGCGTGCCGGTGGGGAGCGGTGGCCAGCGCCGTCAGCACCCGCTCCGCCGGACCGGGACCCGGCGGCGGCTCGAACGTGCCCGGCAGCACCCGCGCGGAGGCGATGCGGTCGAGGCGGAACGTGCGGTCCGCGGCGACCGAGAGGTCCCTGCCCGTCACGTACCACCGGCCCCGGTGCGCGACGAGCCCGTACGGGTACAGGGTCCGTTCGCCGCCCCGGCCGCTGCCGCCGGTGTACCGCACCGACAGCGGCCGGTGATGGCGCACCGCGTCGGCGACCGGAAGCAGGACGGCGGCCTCGGGCGCGGCGGAGTCGTCCGGCTCGGTCGTGAAGGTGAGGGAGCCGAGCACCGCGTCCAGACGCCGGCGCAGCCGCTCCGGCAGCACCCGCCGGATCTTCGCCGCCGCCGTCTCGCCCGCCGTGCCCGCCGCCGCCGTGATCCCGGTCCGCCGGCCCGCGACCAGGCCGAGCAGGACGGCCAGGGCCTCGTCGTCGCTCAGCATCAGCGGGGGCATGCGGTGGCCCGGGGCGAGCCGGTAGCCGCCGTAGCGGCCGCGCACCGACTCCACGGGGACGTCGAGGTCGACGAGGTGGCCGACGTACCGGCGCACCGTGCGCTCGCCGACGCCGAGCCGGTCGGCGAGTTCGGCCACGCTCCGCACGCCGCCCGTCTGGAGCAGTTCGAGCAGGGTGAGCACGCGGGACACGGGACGGGACATGCCCCAAGTCTGCCGCCGATACCGGCCGGGAAGTGACCGGTATTGCTTCTAGCGTGAGCAGGGACGGCACCGCACCGAACAGGAGTGAACCGATGAATCTCGTCTCGATCCGCGTCATCACGGACGACGTCGCCCGCCTCGTCGCCTTCTACGAGCGCGCCACCGGCCTGCGCGCGACCTGGGCCACCGAGGACTTCGCCGAACTGCGCACCCCCTCCGGCACGCTCGCGATCGGCAGCACGCGCACCGTGCCGCTGTTCGCCCCCGGCTCCGCCCACCCCGCCGACAACCGCAGCGTGATCACCGAGTTCCTCGTCGACGACGTGGACGCCGTGTACGGGAATCTGACCGGGTTCGTCGAGGACTTCGTGAAGGAACCCACGACCATGCCCTGGGGCAACCGCGCGCTCCTCGTCCGCGATCCCGACGGCAACCTGGTCAACTTCTTCACCCCGGTCACCCCGGCCGCCGTCGAGAAGTTCGCCGGCGTCGCCCGCTGACGCGCGCTCATCCGCGTTACCCGGGACAGCAGTTGGGGCGGCCGTGCTAAAGATGTAGCTTCCGATGAGTGGCCGCCGCTCCCGCACGGAGCGCGCGGCGCCGGCGAACGGGGAGAGAGTTGAACGGGGAAGCCGGATCCGGCCTCACGGGCAGTGGCGCCGAGCCGTTGGAGGACGACGACCCGCGCAGGATCGGACCGATCCCGCTGCTGGGCCGCCTGGGCGTCGGCGGCATGGGCCGGGTCTACCTCGGCGTCCACGAGGGCCGGTACGCGGCCGTCAAGCAGGTCCTGCCCTCGGTCGCCGGCGAGGACAAGGAGTTCCTGCGCCGCTTCGGACATGAGCTGGACAACCTGGCCCGGCTCCCCGACGACGCCACCGCGCCGCTGCTCGACGGGGACAGGGAGGCCCGGCCGCCGTGGTTCGCCACCGCCTACGTGCCCGGCATCACCCTGCGCGAGGCCGTCGACCTGCACGGTCCGCTGCCCGCCGAGGCGCTGTGGCTGGCCCTGCGGGAGGCCGCCAAGGGGCTGGCGGCGGTGCACGCGCTGGACATGGTGCACCGGGACCTGAAGCCGTCCAACGTGATGCTGACCCTGGACGGGCTCACCCTCATCGACTTCGGGGTGGCGCGGGCGGCCGACCAGAGCCAGTTGACGCGGACGGGCATGGTGGTGGGCACGCCGGCGTACATGTCGCCCGAGCAGGCGTCGGGGAAGCGGGCGTCCAGTGGTGTCGTCGAC
>NZ_JOGV01000107.1:0-4461 GCF_000721365.1 Streptomyces sp. NRRL F-5650
GGAGGCTTGTGGGGGCGGGGTTGGGTCCGGTCCGGCTGGTGTTGTGTGTGGTGGTGTGGTGCCGTGGGTGGTTTCGGGTCGGTCGGTGGCGGGGTTGCGTGGGCAGGCGGAGGGGTTGCGGGGGTTTGTGGCTTCTTCGGGGGTTTCGGGTGTTGATGTGGGGTGGTCGTTGGCGTCTTCGCGTGCGGGGCTTGAGCATCGGGCTGTGGTGGTGGGGGTGGAGCGGGAGGAGTTGTTGTCCGGTCTGCGGGCTGTGGAGGTGGGTGAGCCGGCGGCTGGTGTGGTGACGGGTGTGGTGTCGGGGGGTGCTTCGGATGTGGTGTTCGTTTTTCCGGGGCAGGGTTCGCAGTGGGCTGGTATGGCGGTGGAGTTGTTGGATTCTTCGCCGGTGTTTGCTGGTCGGTTTGGTGAGTGTGTGGTGGCTTTGGGGCCGTATATCGACTGGGTTCCGGTGGATGTGTTGCGGGGGTGTGGGGGTGGTGCGTCGTTGGATCGGGTGGATGTGTGTTGTGGGCGGTGATGGTGTCGCTTGCTGAGGTGTGGCGTGCGTCGGGTGTGGGGCCTGGGGCTGTGGTGGGTCATTCGCAGGGTGAGTTGGCGGCTGCGGTGGTGGCGGGGGTGTTGTCGTTGGAGGATGCGGCGCGGGTGGTGGCGTTGCGGAGTCGGTTGATCGGGCGGGAGTTGGCGGGTCTGGGTGGCATGGTGTCGTTGCCGTTGGGTGAGGAGGCGGCGGGGGAGTTGATTGGGCGGTGGGCGGGTCGGGTGAGTGTGGCGACGGTGAATGGTCCGGGTTCGACGGTGGTGGCGGGTGAGGCGGTGGCGTTGGATGAGTTGATGGTGGTGTGTGAGCGGGAGGGTGTGGGGGCGCGTCGTGTTGCGGTGGATTACGGGTCGCACACGGTGCAGGTGGAGGGGTTGCGTGAGGCGTTGTTGGAGTTGGCTGCTCCGGTGGTGGGGCGGGCGGGTGATGTGCCGATGTATTCGTCGGTGACGGGTGGGCTTGTCGGGGAGGGTGAGGCGGATGCGGAGTACTGGTTCCGTAATCTGCGTGAGCCGGTGCGGTTTCTTGACACGGTTGGTGGGTTGATTGCGGATGGTGGCTACACGACGTTTGTTGAGGTGAGTGCGCATCCGGTGCTGACGTCTGCGGTGGAGGAGACGGGTGAGGCCGCCGGGGTCGAGGTGTGTGCGGTCGGTACGTTGCGGCGTGAGCAGGGCGGTGTCCGGCGTTTCCTCACTTCGCTGGCGGAGTTGTGGGTACGGGGTGTGGAGCCGGACTGGTCGGCGGTGTATGCGGGTTCGGGGGCCCGGCGAGTCGCGCTGCCGACCTACGCCTTCCAGACCAAGCACTACTGGTTCGACACCGCGCCGGCCCGCCCCGCGGCGGGCACGGACCCGCACGCTGCTTTCTGGGAGGTGGTGGAACGCGAGGACCTGGAGGGACTTGCGAAGACCTTGAGACTGGACGAGGCGCAGCCCGGGCTGACGGCCGTACTGCCCGCGCTTTCCGCTTGGCACAAGCGGCACGCGGAAGCAGCCGGCATGGAGTCGTGGCGGTACCGGGCGCACTGGAAGTCGCTGCCCGCCGGCCCCAAGGCCGCCCTGTCCGGGACCTGGCTGGTCGCCGTCTCCCCGGACCAGCTCGACGGCGCGCTGTACGGGACAGTGGCCGAGGCCCTGCGCGCACAGGGCGCCGTGGTTGAGCCGCTGGTCGTGAGAGGTGCCCACGACACAGGGCAGGACGAGCGTCCGTGGGCCGAGGCCCTGGTCGCACACTCCTCGGCAGTCGGCGTGCTGTCGCTGCTCGCGCAGGACGAGAGTCCGCTCACGGACGCCTCCGCCGTCCCGGCCGGCTACGCCCAGAACCTGGCCCTGCTTCAGGAGTTGGAGGCCACCGCCTCGGACGCCGCACTGTGGTGCGTCACCCAGGGCGCGGTGTCCATCGGTGAGCGGGACCCGCTCACCAGCCCGGCTCAGGCGCTGGTCTGGGGCCTCGGCCGGGTGGCGGCCCAGGAAATGCCGACCCGCTGGGGTGGTCTGGTCGACCTCCCGCAGGAGCCGGACGAGCGCGCCCTCGCGCGGCTGTGTGAAGTGCTCGCGGCCAAGGCGGACGAGGACCAGGTCGCGGTTCGTTCGACCGCGGCCTACGGGCGTCGACTCGTCCGCGCGCCTCTGAGTGGCGCCCTGGGCGACGGCTGGACGCCGGGTAAGGGCACGGTACTGATCACGGGTGGCACCGGGGCGCTCGGCAGCGAGGTCGCCAGGAGACTTGCGGCTCAGGGCGCCGAACACCTGCTGCTCGTCAGCAGACAGGGTGGTGCGGCTCCGGGCGCCACCGATCTCGAGGCCGAGTTGGCCGCCACCGGAGCCCGCGTCACCACGGCCGCCTGCGACGTGGCCGACCCGGGGGCCTTGCGCCGGTTGCTCGACTCGGTGCCCGACGACTGCCCGCTGACCGCTGTGGTGCACACCGCGGCCGTACTGGACGACGGGGCGCTCACCACGCTGACGCCCAAGCAGCTTGACCGGGTGCTGCGGGTCAAGGCAGGTGCGGCACACCAACTGCATGAGATGACGAAGAGCCTGGACCTTTCCGCTTTCGTGCTGTTCTCCTCGCTGGCGGGCACAGTCGGCATGGCAGGCCAGGGCAACTACGCGCCGGGCAACGCCTACCTGGACGCACTCGCCCAGTACCGCCGTGCACAGGGACTCGTGGCCACCTCCGTGGCCTGGGGTTCCTGGGCCAGGGGCGGCATGGCGGGCCGGGACGTGGTCAGTGACACCAGCGTCCGGCACGGCGTGCCGCTGCTCGAGCCGGAGCGTGCCACCGCCGCCCTGGAGACGGCTCTGGCCCACGGTGACACCAGCCTCGTGATCGCGGACATCGACTGGGAGAGGTTCGCGTACGCCTACACCGCGGCCAGGCCCAGCCGTCTGCTCGACGAACTGCCGGAGGTCCGCGCCGTACTCACGAGGGACGTACCCACCGACGCGGCGGCCACCCTCACGCTGTCCGAGCGGCTGGCCGGTCTGGCACCGGCCGAGCGCGTACGGCAGTTGCGCACGACGGTCCGTACGCAGGTGGCAGCCGTACTCGGGCACGACTCCGGAGAGATGGTGGAACTCCGGCGTCGGTTCCTGGAACTCGGCTTGGACTCGGTCACCGCCGTGGAGCTGCGCAACCGGCTCAACACGGCGACCGGTCTGCGACTGCCCGCCACGATCATTTTCGACTGCCCGACCGTGCACGAGCTCGCGCGCTACCTCAATGACGCACTGTTCGGCGGCGAGGACGGGATCGAGGGCGCCACGGACACGGAAGCTCCCGGCACGGCCGAACTCGACCGGCTCGAGGTGCTCCTGGGGCAGCTACCCGACGGAGACTCCACCAGAGCAGAACTGACAGGGCGGCTACGGAAGTTGCTGCGTACCGCATCCGGTTCAGGCGTGGACGGCGAGGAGGCCGTCGACGCCGAAGACCTCGAATCCGTGAGCAACGACGACCTCTTCAAGTACATCGGCAAAGAGTTCGGGATCTCCTGAGCCCCTGATCGACGCCGCGGTTCCGACTCGCGTCCTTCAACGGGGCGCACGCCACACTTCCGTCTCACCTTCGGGGGCACGCAAGCATGGACGACGCCAAGAAGCTCCGCTACTACCTGACCCGGGTCACTGCTGAGCTGAAGGAGACCCAATCCCGGCTGAAGGCCGTGGAGTCGGTGAACAGCGAGCCGGTGGCGATCGTCGGAATGAGCTGCCGGTTCCCCGGCGGGGTCGCCTCGCCCGAGGACCTGTGGCGGCTGCTTTCCGAGGGCGGCGACGCCATCACCGGTTTCCCCACCGACCGCGGCTGGGACGTGGGATCACTGGTGGACGTGACCGGTCAGCGCTCCGGCAGCTCTTACGTGGCCGAGGGCGGCTTCCTGCACGACGCGGGGGAGTTCGACGCAGGCTTCTTCGGGATCTCGCCGCGCGAGGCCCTGGCGATGGACCCGCAGCAGCGGCTGCTCCTGGAGACCTCCTGGGAGTTGTTCGAGCGCGCCGGCATCGCCCCCGACGCCCTGGAGGGCAGCAGGACCGGCGTCTTCATCGGCTCCAGCTTCCGCGACTACGGCGCCAGGCTGCCCGCGATCCCCGAAGAGGTCGAGGGACACGCCATGACGGGCACCGCGGGCAGTGTGGCTTCGGGGCGCATTTCCTACAGCTTCGGACTGACCGGGCCGGCCGTCACGGTGGACACGGCGTGCTCCTCTTCGCTGGTGGCGCTGCACCTGGCGGTCCAGGCGCTGCGCCACGGCGAGTGCTCGATGGCGCTCGCGGGCGGGGTTGCGGTCATGTCGTCCCCTGACCTGTTCACGGAGTTCAGCCGGCAGCAGGGTCTGGCGCGGGACGGTCGCTGCAAGGCGTTCGCCGCGTCCGCCGACGGTATGGGTGCGTCGGAGGGTGTGGGCCTGCTGTTGG
>NZ_JOGV01000108.1:0-3794 GCF_000721365.1 Streptomyces sp. NRRL F-5650
GTCCACATGCGGCGTCGGCTCATCCACGTGCAACGTCTTCGGCACCACACCGTGCCGCATCGCCTCGACCATCTTGATGACGCCCGCCACACCGGCCGCAGCCTGGGTATGACCGATGTTCGACTTCACCGAGCCGAGCAACAGCGGCCTGTCCTCGGGGCGGCCCTGACCGTACGTGGCAAGCAGAGCCTGCGCCTCGATCGGATCACCGAGGGACGTCCCCGTGCCGTGCGCCTCCACGACGTCGACCTCGGCGGCCGGCATGCCCGCGCCGGCCAGCGCCTGGCGGATGACCCGCTGCTGCGAGGGGCCGTTGGGCGCGGTCAGGCCGTTGGACGCGCCGTCCTGGTTGACCGCCGAACCCCGCACCACCGCGAGCACCTCGTGCCCGTTGCGGCGCGCGTCCGACAACCGCTCCACCAGGAGCAGGCCCACGCCTTCCGACCAGGTGGTGCCGTCGGCTCCGGCCGCGAAGGACTTGCAGCGGCCGTCGGGCGCCAGGCCCTGCTGGCGGCTGAACGCTACGAAGGAGTCCGGGGTCGACATGACGGCGACCCCGCCGGCCACCGCCAGGGTGCACTCACCCCGCCGCAGCGCCTGCACCGCCTGGTGCAACGCCACCAGCGACGACGAGCACGCCGTGTCCACCGTCACCGCAGGACCCTCGAACCCGAACGCGTACGAGAGTCGATGTGCGCGTACTCGAACGCCTCCCAGGTGGTCTCCAGGAGCAGCCGCTGCTGCGGGTCCATGGCCAGGGCCTCGTGCGGCGAGATCCCGAAGAACTCGGGGTCGAAATCGGCGGCGTCGTGCAGGAACCCGCCTTCACCGACATAGCTGGTGCCGGCGCGCAGGCCACTCCGGTCGACCAGATCGCGCACGTTCCAGCCGCGGTCCTCGGGGAAGGGCGTGACGCCGTCCCTTTCCTCGGCGACCAACTGCCACAGCTCCTCGGGCGTGCGGACGCCGCCGGGGTAGCGGCAGCTCATGCCGATGATGGCGATCGGTTCGTCGTCGCCGGACGCCGACGTTGTCGCAAGGGCCGGGGCCGCTGCGGCGGCCTGGTCGCCGACGAGTTCGGCGTACAGGTGGCGGGCGAGCACCGCCGGTGTCGGGTAGTCGAAAACGAGGGTGGCGGGCAGCCGCACCCCGGTGGCCGTGGCTAGCTGGTTGCGCAGGTCTACGGCGGTCAGCGAGTCGAACCCGAGCTCGGAGAAGGCCCGGTCGGGCGCCGGTTCGCTGTCGGGCGCGTACCCGAGCACGGCGGTGACGTGCCGCAGCACCAGCCGCAGCAGCGCCTCCTCGCCGGCGGCGGCCGGCAGGGCGCCCAGTTGGTGGCGGAGCTCGCCGGTGGGCTCGGCACCGGTGGCCCGCCGGGGGGTGGTACGGACGAGGCCGCGCATCACCGGGGGGACTCCGGCGGCCTCACCGCGGAGGGCGGACGGGTCGAACGCCATCGGGACCAGCACCGGTTCGTCCCTGCCGAGTGCCGCGTCGAACAGCGCGAGCCCGTCCTCGACGGCCAGGGCCGACAGTCCGCTGCGGGAGGCGCGGGCGAGATCGTGCTCGCTCAGGGCGCCCGACAGGGAGCTGCGCTGCTCCCACAGGCCCCAGGCCAGCGCGTGTGCGGTGAGCCCCTGGGACCTCCGGTGCTCGGACAGGGCGTTGAGGAAGGTGTTGGCCGCGGCGTAGTTGGCCTGGCCGACCGCACCGAGGATGCCGGCCGCGGAGGAGAAGAGGACGAAGAAGTCGAGGTCCGCCGTGAGTTCGTGGAGGTTCCACGCAGCCTGCGACTTGGGCCGCAGCACGGTGTCGACCCGGTTCGGGGTCAGCGAGGTGATCACCCCGTCGTCCACGACACCCGCCGAGTGGACCACACCACGCAGGGGACGCCCGGCGGGGATGTCCCCGAGGACGGCCGCCAGGCTGTCCCGGTCCGCCACATCGCAGGCGGCGATCGTGGCCTCGGCGCCCAGCTCGGCGAGTTCCGCCACCAGTTCCTGCGCACCCTCGGCCTGCGGGCCCCGGCGGCCGAGCAGCAGCAGATGGCGTACGCCGTGCTCGCGGGCCAGGTGCCGGGCCACGGCACTGCCGAGGACGCCGGTGCCGCCGGTGATGAGGACGGTTCCGTCCGGGTCCCGGGCCGGTGCCTCCTCGTCCCCGGTCCGCTCGGCGGGGACGGCCGGGGCCACGCGGGTGAGCCGGGGCGCCCATAACGAACCGTCACGGAGAACCAGTTCGGGTTCGCCGGCCGCGAGAACGGTCCGGACGGCCGGCACCAGGAGCGACGCGGTCCCCTCGCTGGGATCAGCCGGAAGGTCGAGTTGCACCATCCGGTCGGGGTGCTCGGACTGGGCGGAGCGCAGCAGACCGCGGGCTGCTGCATGCGCCGGGTCGGGGCCCTGCCCGTCGGTGGCCACCGCCGCGAGGGTCGCCGCGTTGCGGGTGAGCAGCACCAGCCGGGACGACGCGAACCTGTCGTCGTCGAGCCATGTCTGCGCCGTCTCCAGCGCCCAGACCGTCGCCGCCCTCGTGGCCTCCGGTACGTCGGCCGAGGAGTCGGGGCAGGCGACGACGACGGTCTCCGGCACGGCGGTACCCTCGTCGATCGCCGCGGCGAGGTCCGCGAGGTTCCCGTACGCCTCGCCGTGGGCGTCCGCGGCGTGGACGAGCGCGGCGGCTTCGTCACCGATGGCGGCCCAGGTGAGCGGGGAGTCGTCACCTGCGACCGGGGACAGTTCCGCCCAGCCGGTGCGGTAGAGCGCGCCGTCGTGGCCCCGCGCGGCGCGCAGTCGGCCGTCGGTGACCGGGCGCAGGACGAGCGTGTCGACGGAGGCCACCGGCAGTCCGGCACCGTCCGTGATGCCGACCGTGACACCGTCGGCACCCGCCGGGGCGAGGCTGACGCGCACGGTGTCCGCGCCCGTCGCGTACAGGCGCAGGCCCTCCCAGGAGAACGGCAGGCCGCGCGGCGGCTCCCTGTCGCCGGAGCCCTCCAGCAGGGACACACCGTGCAGGGCCGCGTCGAGCACCGCGGGGTGCAGGCAGTAGTCGCCCGCCTCGTCGCCCTCGGGCAGGCGTACCTCGGCGAAGACCTCGGAGCCGCGGCGCCATGCCGCCGTGAGCCCCTGGAAGCTGGGGCCGTAGGCGAAACCGCCCTCTCTCATCGTGTCGTACAGGCCGTCCACCTCGACGGGTACGGCGCCCTCCGGCGGCCACACGTGAGATGCGGGGAGCGACCCGGGTGCCGCCTGGGCCGGGGACATCACACCGGTGGCGTGGGTGGTCCAGGCTCCGGCGTCACCGGTCCTCGCGTGCACCGCGAAGGAGCGGCGTCCTTCCTCGTCCGCGTCGCCCGCCGTGAGCTGGACCCGCGTGGTGGCACCTTCGGGAAGCACCAGCGGGGTGTGCAGCGTCAGTTCCTCGACGCCCGCGCAACCGACCTCGTCGCCTGCCCGCAGGGCCATCTCGACGAAGCCCGCACCGGGGAAGAGCACGGTGCCGAGCACCGCGTGATCGGCCAGCCAGGGCAGCTCCGCCGGCGAGAGCCTGCCGGTGAGGAGCACACCGTCTCCGTCGGCCACGCCGACCCGGGCACCGAGCAGCGGGTGCCCCGTGGCTTCGAGGCCCACGGACCCGATGGCCGCGTCCACACCGGCCGGTGCGGAGCGCCGGGGCCAGTGACGCTGTCGGTCGAAGGCGTACGTGGGCAACGCGACCCGCCGTCCGGGACGCAGCCCCGGCCACGACACCACCGCCCCCCGCGCATACAGACGCGCCAGCCCCCGGACGAA
>NZ_JOGV01000109.1:0-3134 GCF_000721365.1 Streptomyces sp. NRRL F-5650
TGGTCCTGGTCGAGCGGCTCTCGGACGCGCGCCGCAACGGTCACCGCGTCCTCGCCGTCATCAGGGGTTCGGCGGTCAACCAGGACGGTGCGTCCAACGGCCTGACCGCGCCCAACGGTCCCTCGCAGCAGCGGGTCATCCGCCAGGCGCTCGCCAACGCGGGACTCGCCGCCTCCGACGTGGACGTGGTGGAGGCGCACGGCACGGGTACGTCCCTCGGCGACCCGATCGAGGCCCAGGCCCTGCTCGCCACGTACGGCCAGGACCGCCCCGAGGGCCGCCCGTTGCTCACCGTGCCCCGGACCCTGCACGCCGAGCGGCCCAGCGAGCACGTCGACTGGACGGCCGGTGCCATCGAGCTGGTGACCGAGGCCGTCGCCTGGCCCGAGACGGGCAGGCCGCGGCGTGCGGCGGTCTCCTCGTTCGGCATCAGCGGAACCAACGCCCACGTCATCCTCGAACAGGCTCCCGAGGCCGAGCCGGAGCGGAGCGCGGAGCGGCCCGAGCCGGTGCTGGCCGCAGCCGAAGGCGCCGTACTGCCGTGGCTCGTCTCGGCCAAGTCCGGCGCCGCGCTGCGCGGCCAGGCCGAGCGCCTGCGTGCCTTCGCAGGTGAGGGCGTCGGCCCGGCGGCGACGGCTGCCGCGCTCATCGGCGGTCGTACGGCCTTCGACGAGCGCGCGGTCGTTCTCGCCGCCGACCCGGCGGGCTTCGCCGAAGGACTGGCGGGCCTGGCCCGCCAGGACGCCGAGGTCCCCGGACTCGTATCCGGGTCCGTGCGTACCGGCGCGAACGTGGCCTTCGTCTTCCCCGGGCAGGGCGCCCAGTGGACGGGCATGGCACTCGGTCTCATGGAGTCGTCGCCGGTGTTCGCCGGGTCACTGCGCGAATGCGCCGACGCACTCGCGCCGCACACGGACTGGAAGCTGCTCGACGTCCTCGGCGACGAACAGGCCCTGGAGCGCGTCGACGTGGTCCAGCCAGCCCTGTGGGCCGTCATGGTCTCCCTCGCGAAGGTCTGGCAGCGCTGCGGCATCACGCCCTCCGTGGTCGTCGGCCACTCCCAGGGAGAGATCGCCGCGGCGTGCGTGGCCGGTGCCCTCTCGTTGGCCGACGGCGCCCGACTCGTGGCCCTGCGCAGCCGCGTCATCGCCGAGGAACTCGCCGGGCGCGGCGGCATGGCGTCGTTGACCGTGCCCCACGACGAGGCCCAGGCACTCATCGACCGGTACACGGACGGGGCCGCCGAACCCGCCACCGGTGTGGTCGTCGCCGCCGTCAACGGTCCCGGCGCCGTCGTCGTCGCGGGCGACGAGGAGCCGCTGCGACAGCTCCTGGACGGCTGCGAGAACGACGGGATCCGCGCCCGCCGCATCCCCGTGACCTACCCCTCGCACGCGCCCCAGGTCGAACTCGTCAAGGACCGTCTCATCAAGGAACTCGGCCGCATCGCCCCGGAGCGGCCCCGGGTGACCTGGCGCTCCACCGTGACCGGTGAGGACGTGGGGGACCGGGAGGCCGACGCGGCGTACTGGTACCGGAACCTGCGCCAGCCGGTGCGCTTCGCGGAGGTCGTCGCCGACCTCATGGAAGGCGGCATCGACACCTTCGTCGAGATCAGCCCCCACCCGGTCACCACCGCGGCCCTGGAGGACGCCGCGCTGCAGGCCGGCGGTCGTGAGGTCGTCGTCACCGGCACTCTGCGCCGCGACGAGGACGAGCGCACGACACTGCTGCGCAACGCCGCAGTCCTGTGGACCCGGGGGCTCGGTGTGGACTGGACCGCTCTCACCCCGGCCCCCCAGGAGCGGGTTGACGCCGTCGACCTGCCGACGTACGCGTTCCAGCGGGAGCGCTACTGGCTCGACGCACCGGCCGACTCCGGGGACCCGGGCGGTGCCGGCCAGGAGGCCACCGGCCACCCGGTGCTGGCCGCGGCCGTCGTCCCCGCCGGGACCGACAGCATCCTGTTCACCGGCAGGCTCACCACCCCGGCCGCGGCGTCGCCCACCGAGCACACCGTGTTCGACACGCCCGTACTGCCCGGGAGCACCCTGCTCGACTGGGCGCTGTACGCCGCGGACCGTCTCGGCCTGCCCGGCGTCGCGCACCTGGAGCAGCACCAGGCACTGGTCCTGGCCCCCGACGAAGCCGTCCGCGTCCAGGTCATGGCCGCGGAGCCCGACGACTCCGGGAACCGCCGTCTCACCGTCCACGCGCAGCCCGACGGCGACGCCACCGCGGAGTGGACCCTTTACGCCACCGCCGAACTGCACCCCGGGGCCGCGGAGACCGACGAGGCGTACGCACGGCTCTCGGGCACCTGGCCGCCGGCCGACGCGATCCCGGCGGACACAGCCGCGCTGTACGCCGAACTCTTCGCCGCGGACGAGCTGTTCGGAACGGCACTGCAGGGACTGCGTCGTGCCTGGCACACCGGCGACGACATCTACGCGGAGGTCGAGCTGCCGGAACAGGCCGTCGAAGGGCTGGCGCCGCGCGCAGTGCTCCTGGAGTCCGTCTGCCACGCCTGGCGTCTTGCCGACTCCGGCGGCCCCGGCACCGCCGGAGCCCTGGAACCCGCCGTCTGGCGCGGCGTACGGGTACGCGCCGGCGGCCCCGGCACCGCCACCGGCCGGGACACGGCCCACGACGCCCGGATCGTACGTGTCCTGTTGTCCCCGGCCGCCGAAGGCACCCTGCGGGTACGCGCCACCGACGCCGAGGGCATCCCGTTGCTCGGCGTGGACCAGGTCGAGCTGCGGCCGGTCACCGCGGCACGGCTCCGCTCGGCGGGTGCCACCGCGGCGCGTTCCCTCTACGAAGTGAGCTGGGAGCGACGGGCGTTCGACGAGCTCGCACCGACACCGTCTTCGATCCTGTGGGACGGCACACGATCCGCGGAGGACATCGAGGCCGCCGTCGCCGACGGAGTGCGGCTCGTCCTTCTGGACGCGGCCACCCTCGACACCCACGGCCGTCAGGAGAGCGACGGGGAGCACCTGCCGCAGCGGGTCCTTGAGGCAGTGACCGCCGCCCTCGCGCGCGTTCAGGAGTGGCTTGCCGACGAGGCGCTCGTCGACGCGAGGCTCGTCGTGGTCACCCGTGGTGCCGTCGCGGTGTCGGGCGGCGAGCGG
>NZ_JOGV01000110.1:0-2793 GCF_000721365.1 Streptomyces sp. NRRL F-5650
GATGCCCAGTTCCTGCTGCACCTTCTGCAGCAGGTTCACCACCTGCGCCTGGATCGAGACGTCGAGCGCGGAGACCGGCTCGTCGGCCACGATCAGCTTCGGCTCCAGGGCCAGGGCGCGGGCCACGCCGATGCGCTGGCGCTGGCCGCCGGAGAACTCGTGCGGGAAGCGGTTGAAGTGCTCGGGGTTGAGACCCACGATCTCCAGCAGCTCGCGCACGCGCTTCTCGCGGCCGCCGGCCGGGTTGATGTTGTTGATCTCCATCGGACCGGAGATGATCTTGCCGACCGTCTGGCGCGGGTTGAGGGACGCGTACGGGTCCTGGAAGATCATCTGGATCTCGGACCGGATCGGTGCGAGCGCCCTGCGTCCCGCGTGCGTGATGTCCTGGCCCCGGTAGAGGACCTTGCCGCCGGTGGGCTCCAGCAGGCGCGTGATCAGCCGGCCGGTCGTCGACTTGCCGCACCCGGACTCGCCGACCAGACCCAGGCTCTCGCCCGCGCCCACCGTGAAGTCGAGGCCGTCCACGGCCCGGACCGCACCGACCGTGCGCGGGATCGGGAAGCCGCCCTTGATCGGGAAGTGCTTGGTCAGCCCGCTGACGTCCAGGAGCGTTTCCGCGTTGCTCATGATGGTGAAGTCCTGTCTCTTGTACGTCAGTTGTGCCGGGCTGCGACGACGGAGTCGGCGAACAGCTCCTTGCGCTGCTCCTTGGGCAGGTGGCAGGCCGACCCGCGGCCCTCGAGCACCGTGAGCACCGGCTGCTCCGAGGAGCACAGTCCGCCGGCGACCTTGTCGGCGAAGGCGCACCGCGGGTGGAACCGGCAGCCGGTGGGCGGGTTGAGCAGCGAGGGGGGCGAGCCCGGGATCGGCTCCAGCGGCACGTCGACCGGCCCGTCCAGGCTCGGCATGGAACTCATCAGGCCCAGCGTGTAGGGGTGCTGCGGGTCGCGCAGCACCTCCTCCTTCGTCCCCCGCTCCACGCACCGGCCGCCGTACATCACCAGGACGTCGTCGGCGATGTCGGCGATCACACCGAGGTCGTGGGTGATGAAGACGATGGCCGTGCCGAACTCCTGCTGCAGGTCCTTGAGCAGGTCCATGATCTGCGCCTGGACCGTCACGTCGAGGGCCGTGGTCGGCTCGTCCGCGATGAGTAGCTCGGGGTCGCAGACCAGGGCCATGGCGATCATCGCGCGCTGGCGCATACCGCCGGAGAACTGGTGCGGGTAGTCGTCCACCCGGACCTCCGGCTGCGGGATGCCCACCCGGCGCAGCATCTCGACCGCGCGCGCCCGGGCTTCCTTCTTGGAGGCGCCGGTGTGCTTGCGGTACGTCTCGCCGATCTGCTTGCCGATGGTGTGGTACGGCGACAGCGAGGCCAGCGCGTCCTGGAAGATCATCGCCATCTTGTTGCCGCGGAGCTTTTCCAGCTCCTTCTCGGTGGCGGTGAGCAGGTCCTTGTCGTCGAGGAGGATCTCGCCCTCGATTGCGGTGCGGTCCCGGTCGTGCAGGCCCAGGATCGTCAGGTTGGTGACCGACTTGCCCGAGCCCGACTCGCCGACGATGCCGAGCGTCTTGCCCTTGGCGAGGTCGAAGGAGAGCCCGTCGACGGCCTTGACGATGCCGTCCTCGGTGGAGAAGTGGACCTTCAGGTCCCTGACGGAGAGGAAGGGCTGCTGTTCGGTGCTCGTCACGGGGACGCTCCAGGAGGTGATGCGGGGGGTAGGGGGCAGCGGCGGAGGTCAGGCGAGCCGGATCCGCGGGTCGATGAGGGCGTAGACCGCGTCGACGATGATGTTGAAGAAGACGATGGCGGCGGCGGCCAGCATGGTGACGCCGAGCTGCATGGGCAGGTCGCTCTGGTCCACGGCCTGGATCGCGAGCCGGCCGATGCCCTGCAGGGAGAACACCGACTCGGTGATGATGGCGCCGCCGATCAGCACGCCGAGGTCGATGCCGAAGATCGTGACGATCGGACCCATGGCGCCCCGCCAGGCGAAGCGGAAGAAGACGTTGGCCCGCGACAGGCCCTTGGCCCGAGCGGTGCGCACGAAGTCCTCGTTGAGCTGTTCCACCATCTGGGAGCGGGTCATACGGGTGTAGTTCGCCGTGAAGATGATCGACAGGACCAGCCACGGCAGCAGCAGACCCGAGACCCATGCGGCCGGGTTCTCCGTGAGCGGCGTGTACGAGGGCTGGCTGAGCAGGCCGAGCTGCGCGACCAGGAAGTACATCGCGATGTAGCCGACGAAGTAGATCTGCAGCGAGGAGCCGAGCAGCGAGACGGAGCTGGCGAACTTGTCCAGGAACTTGCCCTGCTTGAGGGCGGCGATCATGCCGGCGCCGACGCCGATGATCACGAAGAAGACGGCCGCGCCGAAGGAGAGCGACAGGGTGAGCGGCAGCCGGTCCATGATCGTGTCGAAGACGGGCTCGCGGTTGGCGAAGGAGTAGCCGAGGCAGGGAGCGTCGCAGTAGCCGTAGCCGCCGTAGTCCCGGCCGGCGAAGAAGCCCACGAGCCAGTGCCAGTACTGCATGAAGATCGACTCGTCGATGCCCAGGTTCTTCCGGATCTGCTCCAGGTTCTCCGGGGTGCAGTTCTTGCCGCAGGACATCATGGCGGGGTCACGCGGCACAGCGTAGAAGAGCCAGAAGGTGACGGCGCTGATGATCAACAGGATGACCAACGCGCCGGAGACTCGGCGGAAAAGGAAGCGGAGCATGGGGCGTGACTTTCCGGACGGGGCGCCGTCGCCGGGGGGTTGGAGGGGGGTGGGCCCCGGGGGGCGG
>NZ_JOGV01000111.1:0-2500 GCF_000721365.1 Streptomyces sp. NRRL F-5650
CACCGCACGCTGCTCGAACACCGACCGCGTCCCCACCAGCGACACACCCACATCCACCGGCCTCCACCCGGCCCCCGCCTCCAGATGACCGGCCAGCCGCGCCGCCTGCTCCCGCAGCGCCGCCTCCGTACGCCCCGACAACACCCACGGCACCACCGACGACACCACCGGAACCACCACCTCACCCGGCCCCGACCCCACCGCCTCCACCACCCCGGCCACCCCGGCCGCCCCGGCCGCCGGAGCCTCCTCCAGAATCACGTGCGCATTCGTCCCGCTCACCCCGAAGGAGGACACCGCGGCCCTGCGCGGGCGGTCGGCGCGGGGCCAGGGCCGGTTCTCGGTCAGCAGCTCCACCGCGCCGGCCGACCAGTCGACGTGCGGCGTCGGCTCGTCCACGTGCAGCGTCTTCGGCATCACCCCGTGCCGCAGCGCCATCACCGTCTTGATCACACCGCTGACCCCGGCGGCGTACTGGGTGTGGCCGATGTTCGACTTCACCGAGCCGAGCCACAGCGGCCGGCCGTCCGGGCGGTCCTGGCCGTACGTCGCCAGCAGCGCCCTGGCCTCGATCGGGTCGCCGAGCTTGGTGCCGGTGCCGTGCGCCTCGACCATGTCCACGTCGGCCGTGGCCAGACCGGCGCGGTCGAGGGTGCCCAGCACCAGCTTGCGTTGGGCGGGGCCGCTGGGCGCGGTCAGTCCGTTGCTGGCCCCGTCCTGGTTGATGCCGCTCTCCCGGAGCACGGCGAGCACCGGGCGGCCCGCCTGCCGGGCGTCGGAGAGCCGTTCCAGGACGAGGACGCCGACGCCCTCGCCCCAGCCGGTGCCGTCCGCCGAGGCCGCGAACGCCTTGCACCGGCCGTCGGCGGCCAGACCGCCCTGCCGGGAGAACTCGGGGAAGGCGCCCGGCGTCGCCAGCACCGACACGCCACCGGCCAGGGCCAGCGAGATCTCGTCCTTGCGCAGTGCCTGCATCGCCAGATGCACGGAGACCAGCGAGGAGGAGCAGGCCGTGTCCACCGTCACCGCGGGCCCGGTCAGGCCCAGCAGATACGCGACCCGGCCCGACAGCACGCTCCCGGAGGTGCCCGTCAGCATGTAGCCGTCCAGGGCCTGCGGGGACGCGGCCAGCAGCCCCGCGAAGTCCCCGCCCGTGCCCCCGAAGTACACGCCGGTGGCACTGTCGCGCAGCGAGCGCGGATCGACCCGGGACCGCTCCAGCGCCTGCCAGGAGGTCTCCAGCAGCAGCCGCTGCTGCGGGTCGGTCGCCAGGGCCTCGCGCGGCGAGATCCCGAAGAAGTCCGCGTCGAAGTCGCCCGCGCCCTCCAGGAAACCGCCCTCCAGCGTGGTGGACGCGCCGGACTCCTGGGCGTCGGAGCGGTACAAACGGTCCACGTCCCAGCCGCGGTCGACGGGGAAGCCCGTGATCGCGTCCCGCCCCTGCTCGACCATGGTCCACAGATCCTCCGGCGTCCGCACCCCGCCCGGGAACCGGCAGGCCATGCCGACGATCGCGATCGGCTCGCGCGCCCTCTCCTCGACCTCGCGCAGCTTGTGCTGGAGGCCGCGGGCCTCGGCCACCGCCCGCTTGAGGTAGTCGCGGACCTTCTCCTCGTCGGACATCGGCTAGCAGCTCCTTGGTGGTCGTCCGGAAGATCGGCGTCGGTCAGAGACCGAAACCCTGGTCAATGGCGTCGAAGAGGTCGTCGGTGGTGGCCGAGTCCAGCTCGTCCAGCACGTCCCCGGCGGCCGGGCCGGCCTCCGGCGCGCTCCACTTGGACACCAGGCCGCGCAGCCGCCTCAGTACGCGCTCGTGGTCGCCGTCGGCCGCCGCGATCTCCGTGAGCGCGGACTCCAGCGCGTCGACCTCCGTCAGCGCGGCCTCGACGCCCGACAGCCCGGCGGGGGCCAGCTCCGCCAGTAGCTGTCCGGCGAGCGCGGCCGGTGTCGGATGCTCGAAGACCAGCGTGGCGGGCAGCCGCAGACCGGTCGCCGCGCCCAGCCGGTTGCGGAACTCCACCGCGGTCAGCGAGTCGAACCCCAGATCCTTGAAGGACTGCTCCGCCGCGACGGCCTCCGGGGACGCGTGGCCCAGCACGGTCGCCGCGTTCGACCGGACCAGCTCCAGCAGCCTGCGCCGCTGCTCCGCGACGGGCAGCCCGGCCAGCCGGGTCCGCAGCTCGGGGCCGTCGCCGCCCGAGCGCGCCACCCGGCGTACGGTGCCGCCCGCCAGCCCCCGGAACAGGTGCGGCACCCCGTCCGGCCCGCCGCGCAGCGCCGCGGCGGTCAGCCGGGTGATCACCTGGAGCGGTACGTCCGCCCCGACGGCCAGGTCGAACAGGGCCAGGCCCTCCGCGTCGTCCAACGGCCGCATGCCCGCCCGCTCCATGCGCCGGACGTCCTCGTCGTCGAGGTGGTGGGTCATGGTGCTGCGGGTGGTCCACAGTCCCCAGGCGAGGCTGGTGGCGGGTTGGCCGTGGGTGTGGCGGTGGTGGGCGAG
>NZ_JOGV01000112.1:0-2381 GCF_000721365.1 Streptomyces sp. NRRL F-5650
CACCATCACCGCCCACAACACCGGCTGCACCACATCCACCCGCCCCCACAACGGATCCCCACCACCCCGGAACACAACATCCCGCAACGACCAGTCCGTAAACGGCGCCAACGCCCGCTCACACGCCACCATCGACTCACCGAACACCGCCGACACATCCCAAAGCTCACGCCCCATCCCCACCCACTGCGACCCCTGACCCGGGAACACGAACACCACACCGCTCCCCACGTCCCCGGAGCCGTGTACCAGGCCGGGGGCGTCGGAGGCGTCGGCGAGGGCCGAGAGGGCGGAGAGTTCGGTGGTCCGGTCGGCGCCCTCGTGGGTGAAGAGCACCGCGCGATGGGCCAGCACGGAACGGCTCGTCAGCAGCGAATGACCGATGTCGGCACTGCGCAGGCCGGGTGCCGCTTCGAGGTGGGCCCGCAGCCGCGCGGCCTGGGCGCGCAGCGCGTTCTCGGTGTCGCCGCATATCAACCAGGGCAGGGGCGCCGGATCCTCCCTGAAGGGCGGCTCGGCGCTGTCCTCAGGCAGTGAGTCCGGGGCGTCCTGCTCTTCGGGGGCCTGCTCCAGGATCACATGGGCGTTGGTACCGCTGATCCCGAAGGACGACACGCCCACCCGGCGCGGTCGTCCCGTCTCCGGCCACTCGCGGGCCTCGGTCAGCAGCTCCACCGCACCCGCCGACCAGTCCACCTGCGTGCTGGGCTTGCCGACGTGGAGGGTCTTGGGCATGACGGCGTGCTGGAGCGCCAGGACGCTCTTCATCACCCCGGCGACGCCGGATACCGCCTGCGTATGTGCGATGTTGGACTTCAGAGAGCCCAGCCACAGCGGCCGTCCGTCCGTACGGTCCTGGCCGTAGGTGGCGAGCAGGGCCTGCGCCTCGATCGGGTCGCCCAGCGAGGTACCCGTGCCGTGCGCCTCGACCATGTCCACGTCGGCCAGGGTCAGACCGGCGTTGGCGACGGCCGAGCGGATGACGCGCTGCTGCGAGGGACCGTTGGGCGCGCTCAGGCCGTTCGACGCGCCGTCCTGGTTCACGGCCGAGCCCTGGATCACGGCCAGTACGGGGTGGCCGTTGCGGCGCGCGTCCGAGAGGCGTTCCAGCAGGATCATGGCGGCACCCTCGCCCCAGCCGATGCCGTCGGCGTCGTCGGAGAACGCCTTGCACCGGCCGTCCGCGGCCAGGCCCCGCTGCCGGGCGAAGCTGACGAAGGCCGACGAGGTGGCCATCACGGCGACGCCGCCGGCGAGGGCCAGCGTGCAGTCGCCCTGCCGGAGGGACTGCACGGCGGAGTGCAGGGCGACGAGGGAGGACGAGCAGGCGGTGTCGATGGTGACCGCGGGGCCTTCGAGGCCCAGTACGTAGGAGACGCGGCCGGACATCACGCTCGCGGAGCCGCCCGTGATCGCGTACCCCTGGTCGGTCGGGGAGTTCATCAGCTTGACGGTGTGCTCGATGGCGGTGCCGCCGACGAACACGCCGGTGCGGCTGCCGCGCAGCGTGTGCGGGTCGATGCCGGCCCGTTCCAGCGCCTCCCACGACGTCTCCAGGAGCAACCGCTGCTGCGGGTCCATCGTCATGGCCTCGCGCGGCGAGATCCCGAAGAAGGACGCGTCGAAGGCGCCCGGCTCGCGCAGGAAGGCACCCTCACGGGTGTACGTCGTTCCCGGCCGGTCGGGATCGGGGTCGAAGAGGGAGGACAGATCCCAGCCCCGGTCATCGGGGAACCCGCTGACACCGTCGACCTCGTCGATCACCATTCGCCACAACTGCTCGGGGGAGTCGACCCCACCCGGGAGCCGGCAGGCCATGCCCACGACGGCGAGCGGCTCACGCACGCGGTCCTGGCTGTCCTTGAGCTGCTGGCGGGTCTGCTGCAGTTCGGCCGTGACCTTGCGCAGATAGGTACGGAGTTTGTCCTCGGTCATCGTGACATCCCACTCTGGAGCAGTTGAGGGTCCGGCTGGTGTCTGTTCAGGACAGGCCAAGGTCGCGGTCGATGAAGTCGAAGATCTCGTCGTCCGTGGCAGCGTCGAGATCGGTGGCGGCGTCCGTCGTCTCGGCGACGGTGACCCGGGCGACGAGGGTGCGCAGATGCTCGGCGATGTCCTCGCGCGCCTGCGCGTCGGCGGCCACGGTGTCCAGTGCTTCGCCGATGCGGGTCAGTTCCCGCCTGATGTCCAGGACGTCGCCGAGGGTCTGCTGTCCGTCCTTGGCGAGTTCCGTGTGCAGGAGGTCGGCGACGCGCTGGGAGTTGGGGTGGTCGAAGACGAGGGTGGCGGGCAGGCGCAGGCCGGTGGCCTTGGACATGCGGTTGCGCAGTTCCATCGCGGTCAGCGAGTCGAAGCCCAGGTCCTTGAAGGGCCGGGTCGGC
>NZ_JOGV01000113.1:0-2208 GCF_000721365.1 Streptomyces sp. NRRL F-5650
CACTCACCGAACCGACCAGCAAACACCGGCGAAGAATCCAACAACTCCACCGCCATACCAGCCCACTGCGAACCCTGCCCCGGAAAAACGAACACCACGGCACCCGGCTCGCCGGACACCTGACCGCTGAACACATGGGCAGCGGATTCGCCGGTCTCCAGCGCTGCGAGTCCGTCCAGGAAGGTCTCCCGGTCCTCCGCCACCACGACGGCGCGGTGCTCCAGCGCGGACCTGGTGGTGGCCAGGGCTCGTCCCAGCTCCTCGTCCGTCGCCCCGCTGTCGGCAGCGAACCGCCGCAGCCGTGCGGCCTGTGCGCGCAGTCCAGCCGCTGTCCGGCCGGAGACGAGCCAGGGCAGCGGGCCGCCCTCACGCACCCGCGTCCTGGGCACAGGTACCGCCGCGGGGGCCTCAGCGCCGACGGGTGCCTGCTCGACGATGACGTGGGCGTTGGTCCCGCTGATGCCGAACGAGGAGACACCGGCCCTCCGGACCGGGCTGGCCTCGGGCCACGGGGTGCTCTCCGTTGCCAGGCGCACCGCTCCGGCGGACCAGTCCACCTCGGGCGTCGGTCCGTCGACGTGGAGCGTGGCCGGCACGAGGCCGTGTTGGATGGCCAGTACCGACTTGATGACGCCCGCGACACCCGCTGCGGCCTGCGTGTGGCCGATGTTGGACTTGAGCGAGCCGAGCAGCAACGGCCGGTCCTCGGGCCTGTCCTGGCCATACGTTGCCAGCAGTGCCTCCGCCTCGATGGGGTCGCCCAGTGCGGTTCCGGTGCCGTGGGCCTCCAGCATGTCCACGTCGGCGGAGCCGAGTCCGGCGTTGGCCCAGGCGTCTCGGATGACCTGCTGCTGGGAGAGCCCGTTGGGCGCGGTGAGTCCGTTGGACGCGCCGTCCTGGTTGATCGCGGAGCCGCGTACGACCGCCAGCACCCGGTGGCCGTTGCGGCGTGCGTCGGAGAGCCGCTCGACCAGGAGCATGCCGGCGCCTTCGGAGAATCCGGTCCCATCGGCGGCGCCGGCGAAGGCCTTGCAGCGGCCGTCGAGCGCCAGCCCCTGCTGGCTGGTCATCTCGGTGAAGATGCCCGGTGTCGACAGCACGGTGACGCCGCCTGCCAGGGCCAGCGAGCACTCGCCGCGCCGCAGGGACGCCACGGCCTGGTGGAGCGCCACCAGCGAGGACGAACAGGCGGTGTCGACGGTGAGCGCGGGCCCGGTCAGTCCGAGCACGTAGGCGATGCGGCCCGAGGCGACGCTGGTCGTCTTGCCGGTGAGCATCAGACCGTCGAGCGTCTCCGGAGCCTCGTGCAGCCGGGGGCCGTACTCCTGGTCCATCGCTCCGACGAACACGCCGGTCCTGCTGCCGCGCAGCAGTTCCGGATCGATGCCGGCACGCTCCAGCAGCTCCCACGAGATCTCCAGCAGCAACCGCTGCTGCGGGTCCATGGCCAGCGCTTCGCGCGGAGATATCCCGAAGAAGCGCGGATCGAAGTCCGTGACGCCGTCGACGAAGCCGCCGACTCCGGTGGCGACGCGGCCGCGGCCGTCCGTGCCCAGCAGCCGTTCCAGGTCCCAGCCGCGGTCGTCGGGATAGTCCGAGATCGCGTCCCGGCCCGCGGCAACGAGCCGCCACAGGTCCTCCGGGGAACTCACCCCGCCGGGAAAGCGGCAGCTCATGGCCACGATGGCAATGGGGTCTTCCGCGCCGTCCGTCGCACGGACAGGGTCGGGCTCGCGCACCGTGTCAGCGGTGGGGCGCCGGTCTGCGGCACTGTCGTGAGCGGACTCCAGGTGCGCTGCCAGCCGGGCCGGGGTGGGGTGCGAGAAGAGGGCGGCCGTGGTCAGCCGCCGGCCCAGCACCGTGTTCAGCCGACTGCGCAGATCACCGAGCATGATCGAGTCGAAGCCCAGGTCCTTGAACGAGCGCCGTACGTCGACCTCCTCCGCAGCGCCGTGCCCCAGCACTGCTGCCGTGTGGGCCCGCACGACGTGCGAGACGTCCGACGACATGCCGTATGCACCGCTGGTGCCACTGGCGTCGTACGTGCCAACTGCCGTCGACGCAACGCCCTCGGACTCGGGATCAGCGACCGCACCGTCCAGCCAGTAATGCCGACGCTGGAAGGCATACGTGGGCAACCCGACCCGGCGTGCACCACTCCCCGCGAACACGCCCTGCCAGTCCGGCTCCACACCCCGTACCCACAAC
>NZ_JOGV01000114.1:0-2198 GCF_000721365.1 Streptomyces sp. NRRL F-5650
CTGGACGGGCTGCGCCTGGTGGACTGCCCGCGTGCCGCCGAGCCTCTCGGAGCGGGGCAGGTGCGGGTCGCGGTGCGTGCCACCGGCGTGAACTTCCGTGACGTGCTCGTGGCGTTGGGTGTAGTACCCCACACCGGGGCGTTGTTCGGTAGTGAGGGTGCGGGGGTGGTGACGGAGGTGGGGTCTGGGGTTACTGGGTTTGTGGTGGGTGATCGGGTGATGGGTTTGTTGTCGGGTTCGTATGCGGGTCCGGTGGCGGTGGCTGACAGTCGGTTGTTGGTGGTGGTGCCGGCGGGGTGGTCGTTTGCTGAGGCGGCGTCGGTGCCTGTGGCGTTTTTGACGGCGTATTACGGGTTGGTGGATCTGGCGGGGTTGGGTGAGGGCGAGTCGGTGTTGGTGCATGCGGCTGCGGGTGGTGTGGGGATGGCTGCTGTTCAGCTGGCCCGGTATCTGGGTGCTGAGGTGTATGCGACGGCGAGTGAGTCGAAGTGGCCGGTGGTGCGGGGTGGGGGGGTTGTGGGGGAGCGGTTGGCGTCTTCGCGGAGTGTGGAGTTCGCTGACCGGTTTCTGGAGGAGAGTGGGGGCCGGGGTGTTGATGTGGTTCTCAACAGTCTGGTGGGGGAGTTCGTGGATGCCTCGTTGCGGTTGTTGCCGCGGGGTGGCCGGTTTCTGGAGATGGGCAAGGCTGATGTCCGTGATGCCGGGGAGGTGGCGGCTGCTCATGCGGGTGTGGTGTATCAGGCTTTTGATCTGGGTGAGGCGGGGGTGGAGCGGCTTGGTGAGATGCTCGTGGATTTGGCTGGGCTGTTTGCGCGTGGGGTGCTTGAGCCGTTGCCGGTGACGGCGTGGGACACGCGGCAGGTGCCGCAGGCTTTCCGGTATGTGAGTCAGGCCCGGCATGTGGGCAAGGTGGTGCTGGTCAATGGGCGGTCTGTTCTGGACGGCACTGTGCTGGTGACGGGTGGTACTGGGGTGATCGGGTCGGCGGTGGCGCGTCATCTGGTCGTTGAGCATGGGGTGCGGGATCTGGTGCTGGCGGGCCGTCGGGGTGGGGATGCTGCGGGTGTTGAGGAGTTGGTTGCCGGTCTGACCGCGTTGGGTGCGTCGGTGCGGGTGGTGGCGTGTGATGCCGCGGACCGTGCGGGTCTTGGTGCGTTGGTGGAGGGGATTGAGGGGTTGTGTGGTGTGGTGCATGCTGCTGGGGCGTTGGATGACGGTGTGGTGTCGGGGTTGTCGTCTGAGCGTCTGGAGACGGTTCTTCGTCCGAAGGTGGACGGTGCGTGGAATCTGCATGAGCTGACGCGTGACCGTGATCTTGGTTTGTTCGTGTTGTTCTCGTCGGCTGCCGGGGTGTTCGGTTCTCCGGGGCAGGGTGGTTATGCGGCGGCGAATTCGTTCCTTGACGCTCTGGTGCGGGAGCGGCGTTGTCTGGGGTTGCCGGGGCATTCGCTGGCGTGGGGTTTGTGGGCGGATCGCAGTGGGATGACGGGTGCGTTGGGGACTGCGGATCTGGATCGTATGCGGCGTGTGGGTGTCCGGCCGTTGGGCACGGATGAGGGTCTTGGTCTGTTTGATGCCGCGGTGGGTCTTGCGGGCCCGCACACGGTCCCGGTCCGTCTCGATGTGGCGGCGTTGCGTGAGCAGTGGCCGGTGGCGCCGTTGTTCCGTGCTCTGGTGCGGTCGACGGTGAAGCGGGTGGCTGCCAATGCTTCGGTGGAGGGGGGTGGTGGGTTGGTCGAGCGGCTCGCCGCGCTGGACGGGGCGGAGCGTGGTCGTGAGCTGACGGAGTTGGTGCGTGCTCAGGCGGGTCTGGTGCTGGGGTATGGCACGGCCGGTGCGGTGGAGGCTGATCGGGCTTTCCGGGACATGGGGTTCGATTCGCTGACGGCTGTCGAGCTGCGTAACCGGATCGGTTCGGTGACGGGGCTGCGTCTGCCGGTGACTGCCGTGTTCGACCATCCCACTCCCGCGGCTCTCGCGGCCGAGGTCGCTGTCCGTCTGGGTATCGACGGGGACAGTGGTCAGGAGCGTGCAGTACCTGTCGTTGTTCCGGCCGTTGCCGGCGACGACGACCCGGTCGTGATCATCGGTATGAGCTGCCGCTTCCCCGGCGGAGTGACCTCTCCCGAGGAACTGTGGCGCTTGCTCGCCGACGAACGCGACGCCATGGGCGACTACCCCACCGACCGCGGCTGGGA
>NZ_JOGV01000115.1:0-2039 GCF_000721365.1 Streptomyces sp. NRRL F-5650
AGAGCTCGTAACACGATCTTGTTGAGTGTGCTGGTCGGGCGTGACCGGTGTGACGATTCGGCCGTTCGTGAGGGTGTGAGTGTTCGGCCGTGGATCGTGGACGACGACTTGTGGGCGCTGATCGAGCCGTTGCTGCCACCGTGGCCCGAGAAGGCGCCCGGGCCACAGCCAGTGGACGACCGGCTGTGCCTGCAGGGCATCCTGTACGTGCTCTACAACGACATCAGCTGGCAACTGCTGCCGATGGAGCTGGGGTTCGGCTCCGGTCAGACCTGCTGGCGCCGACTGGGCCGGTGGCATAAGGCCGGTGTTTTCGACCGGTTGCACCGGCGCCTGCTCGCCGAGCTGCACGCGGCGGACGAGCTGGACTGGTCCAGGGCCTGCGTGGATGCCTCCCACATCCGCGCGAAAAAGGGGGCGAAGCAACCGGTCCGTCGCCGGTCGACCGCGGGAAGACGGGCAGCAAGCACCATCTGATCTGCGATGGCAAGGGCACCCCGTTCAAGGTCATCACCACCGCCGCCAACGTCAACGACGTCACCCAGACCCTGGCCCTGGTCGACGGCATCCCGCCCGTCGCCGGCAAGCAGGGCCGGCCTCGCCGTCGGCCCGACGCCCTGCTCGGCGACAAGGGATACGACAGCAACCCCAACCGCCGTGAGCTGCGCAAGCGCCGAATCCTGCCGGTGATCTCTCGCAAGGGCGCCCCGAACATCAAGGACCTGGGGAAACTCCGCTACGTCGTCGAGCAGACCTTCTCCCTCCTGCACCACTTCAAACGCCTTGCCGTCCGCTGGGAAAGACGCCTCGACCTGCACGACGCCCTCGTTTCCCTCGCCTGCGGCCTCATCTGCTGGAGACGCCTCAAGAAAGCCAGCCGTGATCGGGCGTGAGCGATAGCGGAAGATGGCTGGTGAAGGCGGACGACGGCATGGCCGTTCGCTGTGTTCCGGTAGGTTTCAGCGGGAAACACGATCGCCGTTGAAGGACACATGACTTGAGCACGTTAGAAGCGGTCGAGGTCCCTCAGTCCCTGGCGGTGTCGTACGCCAGAGGCTTCGGCGAGGATGGCCGGGCCTGGATCGCCGGCCTGCCGGCCCTCGCTGCGGAATTCCTGGACCGCTGGGAGCTGAAACGGGACGGCGCGGTCGGAGCCGGGGAAGCCTCGCTGGTGCTGCCGGTGCTACGTAGGAACGGCACGCGCGCAGTCGTCAAACTGCAGATGCCCAGAGAGGAGACCACTGCCGCACTCATCGGACTGCGTACCTGGAACGGCGACGGGATGGTGCGGCTGCTCGACCACGATCCCGAAACCAGCACCATGCTCCTGGAGCGGCTGAACGCTGCCCGCACGCTGACCTCGATCGAGGACGACGACGTTGCGATAGGCATCCTCGCCGAGCTTCAGGCCCGGCTGGTCCGCGTCCCTGCGCCCCAGGGACTGCGCAGCCTCGGCGACATCACCGCTGAGATGCTGGAGAAGGTTCCCAAGGCGGTCGAGGCTCTGGCTGACCGAGCAGACCGGCAACTCCTGCGCGGCTGGGCGTCGGCGGTGGCCGAGCTCGCCGGCGAGCCCGGAGACCGGATGCTGCACTGGGATCTGCACTACGACAACGTTCTCGCCGCGCAGCGTGAGCCGTGGCTCGCCATCGATCCCGAACCGCTCGCCGGGGACCCCGGCTTCGACCTCTGGCCCGCCCTGGACAGCCGGTGGGACGACGTCGTTACGAAGAACGATGCCCTGCGCGTCGTGCGGCGCCGCTTCGACCTACTCACGGAGGTCCTCGGCCTGGACCGCGCACGCGCGACCGGCTGGACGCTCGGACGGCTGCTGCAGAACTCGCTATGGGACATCCACGACGGCGCGACCGCCCTGGCCTCGTCCTCCGTCGCGATCACGAAGTCGCTGCTCAACCGGTGACCCTGCCCCTTTTGAGGGATGAAGACCCGACACCGGGTATTCATCTCCGCGGAACGGCCGAATCGTCACACCTGTCCGACACGCCTGGAAGCCCTCAACAAGATCGTGTTACGAGGTC
>NZ_JOGV01000116.1:0-1874 GCF_000721365.1 Streptomyces sp. NRRL F-5650
CGTTGGACGCACCGTCCTGGTTGACCGCCGAACCCCTGATGACGGCGAGGACGCGGTGACCGTTGCGGCGCGCGTCCGAGAGCCGCTCGACCAGGACCACGCCCACACCCTCGCCCCAGGCGGTGCCGTCGGCGCCCTCGGCGAACGCCTTGCACCGGCCGTCGGCGGCAAGGCCACCCTGCTTGCCGAACTCCGCGAACACGCCGGGGGTCGACATCACGGTGACGCCGCCGACCAGGGCCAGCGAGCAGTCTCCGGAGCGCAGCGCGCGGGCCGCGAGGTGCAGCGCCACGAGGGAGGCCGAGCAGGCGGTGTCGACCGTCACGGCAGGGCCCTCGAAGCCGAAGGTGTAGGCGATCCGGCCGGAGACGACGCTGGAGGCGTTGCCGGTCAGGAGGTGACCGAGAGACTCGTGTCGCACCTGGTTGAGCATGCCGGGGTAGTCCGCGCCGTTGACGCCGACGAACACGCCGGTCTCGCTGCCGTGCAGGCCGGTGACGTCGATGCCCTCGCGTTCCAGGGTCTCCCAGGACGTCTCCAGGAGCAGCCGCTGCTGCGGGTCCATCTCCAGGGCTTCGCGCGGGGATATGCCGAAGAAGGAGGCGTCGAATCGGGTGGCCGTGTCGAGAAAGCCGCCCTGTGGACGGGCCCCGCCCTCGAACTGCCGCCAGCCGCGGTCGTCGGGGAAGTCGCTCATGGCGTCGACACCGTCGTGCAGCAGGTTCCAGAACTCCTCGGGGGTGTCGGCCCCGCCCGGGAACCGGCAGCCCATGCCGACGATCGCGATGGGCTCGCGCTCGGTCTCCTCCAGGTCTCGGACACGGTCCCTGGTGCGTTTCAGGTCCGCCGTGACCCGTTTCAGGTACTCGACGATCTGCTCTTTCTCAGCCATGTCCGAAACCCCTCGTTGTGCAGAACATGCGTGTGGGCCGTGTGCGCAGCCGTGTGTGCGTCAGCTCAGCCCCATCTCGTCGTCGATGTACCGCAGCAGTTCTTCCTCGCTGGCCTCGCTCAGCTCACCGGCCCCCGCTTCCTCGGCCCGGCCGCCGCCCGGCGAGGTGCCGGCCAGCGTCCTGGCGCGTTCCCGCCAGCGCAGCAGCAAGGTCTCCAGACGGGCCGTCAGCTTGTTGACCTCGGCCGCGTCGGGCTCGTCGTCGAGCATGGCCTCGAGACGGTCGACGGTCTCCCTTCCCCACTCCTCCGGCTCCGTGCGGGGCAGCAGGATCTCGAGCAGACGGCCGGTCAGGGCTTCGGGTGTGGGGTAGTCGAAGACCAGCGTGGTGGGCAGCCCCGTACCGGTCATCCGCGCCAGGCGGTTGCGGAGTTCGACGGCGGTCAGCGAGTCGAAGCCGAGTTCCGTGAACGGCCGGGTGGCCGAGACCCGGTCGTCCGGTCCGTACTTGAGGACTGCGGCGATCTCACCGCGCACCGTCTCGAGGAGGGCTTCCTGCCGCTCGGCCGCGGGCAGCGCGGAGAGGCGGCCTCGCAGCTCCTGGGCGTCCGGTGCCGAGGAGCGGAGGGGCGCGGAACGCGCCAGGCCGCGCAGCAGTGCGGGCGTGTCCTCGCCGCGGCGCAGTCGGGCGCGGTCCAACTGGACCGGCACGGTGTGCGGCAGGCCGCCGGCGAGCACGCGGTCGAAGAGGGCGAGCCCTTCCTCCGTACTGAGCGGCAGGACGCCTCCGGCGTTCATCCGCCGCAGCCCGGTCTCGCCGAGGGCGGCGGTGAGTTCGCTGGTCTCCTCCCACAGACCCCACGACAGCGACTGGGCGGGAAGACCCTCGGCACGCCGACGCACCGCCAACGCGTCCAGGAACACATTGGCCGCCGCGTAGTTCGCCTGCCCCGGCGAACCGAACACACCCGCCACCGAGGAG
>NZ_JOGV01000117.1:0-1965 GCF_000721365.1 Streptomyces sp. NRRL F-5650
AAACTTGGCCACAGATGCTCGCGTCCACTGTGCAGTTCTCAAACAACGACCAACCACCCATCACCCCGGGACAACCTCCCGAGTGCACTGGGGCCGGCAACCGAAGACCCAGCCACACGGCCGCGCCCTCAGACACCCAACAGCGTGCCCGGCCAAGCCCCGTCCGATGATCATGCGTTCCACGCTCCGAAGAGCAGTACTGGCAGCCACCGGCCCGAGTCAGGACCGAATAATCAACGTTCCACCCATGAGCAACCGTGCAGGACACTTGCCTGCAGTCGGCCATGTGCTCCTTAGAAAGGAGGTGATCCAGCCGCACCTTCCGGTACGGCCTCCCTCCCACAAGGGGTTGGGCCACCGGCTTCGGGTGTTACCGACTTTCGTGACGTGACGGGCGGTGTGTACAAGGCCCGGGAACGTATTCACCGCAGCAATGCTGATCTGCGATTACTAGCGACTCCGACTTCATGGGGTCGAGTTGCAGACCCCAATCCGAACTGAGACCGGCTTTTTGAGATTCGCTCCACCTTGCGGTATCGCAGCTCATTGTACCGGCCATTGTAGCACGTGTGCAGCCCAAGACATAAGGGGCATGATGACTTGACGTCGTCCCCACCTTCCTCCGAGTTGACCCCGGCGGTCTCCCGTGAGTCCCCAACCTCCGAAGAGTTGCTGGCAACACGGGACAAGGGTTGCGCTCGTTGCGGGACTTAACCCAACATCTCACGACACGAGCTGACGACAGCCATGCACCACCTGTACACCGACCACAAGGGGGGCACCATCTCTGATGCTTTCCGGTGTATGTCAAGCCTTGGTAAGGTTCTTCGCGTTGCGTCGAATTAAGCCACATGCTCCGCCGCTTGTGCGGGCCCCCGTCAATTCCTTTGAGTTTTAGCCTTGCGGCCGTACTCCCCAGGCGGGGCACTTAATGCGTTAGCTGCGGCACGGACAACGTGGAATGTTGCCCACACCTAGTGCCCACCGTTTACGGCGTGGACTACCAGGGTATCTAATCCTGTTCGCTCCCCACGCTTTCGCTCCTCAGCGTCAGTATCGGCCCAGAGATCCGCCTTCGCCACCGGTGTTCCTCCTGATATCTGCGCATTTCACCGCTACACCAGGAATTCCGATCTCCCCTACCGAACTCTAGCCTGCCCGTATCGACTGCAGACCCGGGGTTAAGCCCCGGGCTTTCACAACCGACGTGACAAGCCGCCTACGAGCTCTTTACGCCCAATAATTCCGGACAACGCTTGCGCCCTACGTATTACCGCGGCTGCTGGCACGTAGTTAGCCGGCGCTTCTTCTGCAGGTACCGTCACTTTCGCTTCTTCCCTGCTGAAAGAGGTTTACAACCCGAAGGCCGTCATCCCTCACGCGGCGTCGCTGCATCAGGCTTGCGCCCATTGTGCAATATTCCCCACTGCTGCCTCCCGTAGGAGTCTGGGCCGTGTCTCAGTCCCAGTGTGGCCGGTCGCCCTCTCAGGCCGGCTACCCGTCGTCGCCTTGGTGAGCCATTACCTCACCAACAAGCTGATAGGCCGCGGGCTCATCCTGCACCGCCGGAGCTTTCGACCCGCCAAGATGCCTCGGCAGGTCAGTATCCGGTATTAGACCCCGTTTCCAGGGCTTGTCCCAGAGTGCAGGGCAGATTGCCCACGTGTTACTCACCCGTTCGCCACTAATCCCCACCCGAAGGTGGTTCATCGTTCGACTTGCATGTGTTAAGCACGCCGCCAGCGTTCGTCCTGAGCCAGGATCAAACTCTCCGTGAATGTTTACCCGTAATCGGGTGACACCACGAGAGCGGAACAGTCGGAGGAATGATCCGACCGTTCACAGCGTCCTCGCTGTGTGTTTCAAAGGAACCTCAACCCGATCGAAGAACCGATCAGGTCGGGGTATCAACATATCTGGCGTTGACTTTTGGCACGCTGTTGAGTTCTCAAGGAACGGACGCTT
>NZ_JOGV01000118.1:0-1775 GCF_000721365.1 Streptomyces sp. NRRL F-5650
CCCGTTACCGTTTTCGCGGCTCCGCAATGGAGCCTCCGGCCTTCGGGTCCGGCATGACTTCCCCCTCCTGTTGTTGATGATCCGGGGGGTGGTGTCACCGGGCCCGGAGGCATCGACGGACCGCTGATGAGGGGCTTGAGCACCGGCTTCACCCGAGGCCGGAAGAGCTCTCCGTAACGTGGATGTGGCAGCTCGATGCCGAGGCAAGGCCGGACGAAAGCGTGATGGAGGGGCCTGCACGTGATCGACACCGGCGACATCGACGTCTTCCTCGGTCTGGACGTCGGCAAGGGCGAACACCACGCCACCGCCGTCACACCAGCCGGGAAGAAGGCGTTCGACAAGCGCCTGCCCAACACCGAGCCCAAGCTCCGCGAGCTGTTCGCCAAGCTGCAGGCCAAGCACGGAACGGTGCTGGTCGTGGTCGACCAGCCGGCCTCGATCGGCGCCCTGCCACTGGCCATCGCGCGGGACATGGGCTGCCCGGTTGCCTACTTACCGGGCCTAACGATGCGACGGATCGCCGACCTCTATCCCGGTGAGGCGAAGACCGACGCGAAGGACGCGTTCATCATCGCGGACGCGGCCCGCGCAATGCCCCACACGCTGCGGGCCATCGACGGCCAGGACGAGACGATCGCCGAGCTGGAGATGATCGTCGGCTTCGACGACGACCTGGCCGGCGAGGCGACCCGGGTCGCCAACCGACTGCACGGCTTGTTGACCCAGATCCATCCCTCGCTGGAACGGGTCCTGGGACCGCGGTTGCAGCACCCTGCCGTCCTGACCTTGCTGGAGCGGTTCGGGTCACCGGCCCAGATCCGCAAGGCCGGCCGACGTCGGCTGATCACGCTGCTGCGGCCGAAGGCACCGAGGATGGCCGAACGGCTGGTCGAGGAGATCTTCGACGCCCTGGACGAGCAGACCGTCACCGTTCCCGGGACCGAGGCGGCTGCGCTGATCGCCCCGAGCCTCGCCGCCTCGCTCACGGCCGTCCTTGACCAACGCAAGCTGCTGGCCGGACGGATCGAAGAACTCCTGGAGACCCACCCTCTTTCCAAAGTCCTGACGTCGATGCCGGGAGTCGGCGTCAGGACCGGAGCCCGCATCCTGATCGAGGTCGGCGACGGCAGCACCTTCCCGACCGCCGGCCACCTCGCCGCCTACGCCGGACTCGCCCCGGCAACCCGGAACTCGGGCTCCTCAATCCGCGGCGAACAGCCCTCCAGAAGAGGAAACAAGCAGCTCAAACGAGCTTTCTTCCTCTCCGCGTTCGCCGCCCTCGGCGACCCGGCCTCCCGGGCCTACTACGACAAGAAGATCGCCCAGGGCAAGCACCACACCCAGGCCCTGCTCTGCCTCGCCAGACGCCGGGCCGACGTCCTGTTCGCGATGCTCCGCGACGGAACCTTCTACGAACCCCAACCCGCCGCAGCCAGCTGAAGAGATCAAACCGCTCGATCAGTCCTCCGGCCGAAGCCTCTGACGAGCTGCCTCAAGCCGCTCGTCATAGTCGGATGCGAACAGCTCAGGAAGCGTCTTGTCGAGCGTTCCGGCAATCCTATGGATCGGCGCCCAGACCGCCGGATCGTCGACAACCTGGCTGAGGTCCGTCATCTGGAGCTTCTCCAGCCAGTGCGACAGCACCAGTGCCTCGTCACTCGTGAGCTTGATCGTGACCTGGCTATCACTCATGCACACCCCTACGGCTCGGCCTGCCCCCAACCACACGAACCTACTGGCCTTCGACCTTGACCAAACACATAGGGGCACCC
>NZ_JOGV01000119.1:0-1644 GCF_000721365.1 Streptomyces sp. NRRL F-5650
GGCAGCGGGTGGACTGGGCCGCGTTGTACGCGGGCAGCGGTGCCCGGCTGACCGACCTGCCCACCTATCCCTTCCAGCACCGCCCCTACTGGCTCCCGCAGTCGTCCGCCGGCGACGTCGTCTCGGCGGGCCAGGAGGCCGCCGGGCACCGGATGCTGGACGCCGTGGTCCGCGTCGCCGACACCGACGAGTACGTCTTCACCGGCCGGCTGTCCGCGGGCACCCACGCCTGGGTCGCCGAGCACGAGCTGGGCGGCCGGGCCCTGGTGCCGGGCGTGGCCCTGATCGACATGGCCGTCCGCGCCGCCGACGAGGCCGGCTGCGCCTCGGTGGCCGAGATGGTGGTCACCGCTCCGCTGCGCGTGCCCGAGAGCGGTGGCGTACGGATCCAGCTCGTGGTGAAGGAGCCGCAGGACGGCGGGGACCGGCCGTTCGCGATCCACTCCTGCCCGGAGACCGGCGACGAGTGGATCCTCCACGCCACCGGCACGCTGGCGTCCGAGGCCCCCGAGCCGGAGTTCGACCTGGGCGCCTGGCCGCCCGCGGACGCCCGGCCCGTACCGACGGACGGCTTCTACGACCGGCTCGCGGAGCACGGCTACGTCTACGGCCCGCTCTTCCGCGGCCTTCAGACGCTGTGGCACCGCGAAGGTGCCGCCGGAGCCGAGTACTTCGCCGAGGTCGGCCTGCCCGAGGGCACCGACACCGGCGGGTTCGGCATCCACCCCGGTCTGTTCGACGCGGCCATCCACCCGCGGGTGGTCGCCGCGATCAACGACGCCGGCGAGGAGTTCACCCTCCTGCTGCCGTTCGTGTGGAGCGGGATCAGCCTCTACGCCACCGGTGCGACCAGGCTGCGCGTGCGCATGGTCATCGACGGCGAGGCCGACTCCGCGACCTCCTGCCACGTGCAGCTCGCCGACGAGACGGGCCGGCCGGTCGCCGAGGTGCGGTCGGTGGAGGCCCGCCCGGTCTCCGCCGACCGGCCGGAGGGCCACGACGAGACCGCCCGCTCCCTCTACGGCCTCGACTGGATCCCGGCCGAACCGGCCCCGGTCGAGCCGGCCGGACGGTGGGCCCTGCTCGGCGCCGTCGGCGGGGAGCCGGCCGAGATGCTCGGGGCCGAGCGCCACGCGACGCTGGCGGAGGCGGCCGGGGCCGACGTCCTGGTCGTCGGCTACGCCGCGCCGCCCGGCGGCGAGGTCCTCGCGCCGGTGCACGACACGGCCGTCGAGGTGCTGGAACTGGTGCAGCAGTGGCTGGCCGACGACCGGTTCCGCGCCAGCCGCCTGGTCGTGCTGACCCGCGGCGCGGTGGTGCCCGGCGACGACGACACCGCACCGGACCTGGTGGGCGCCGCCGTATGGGGCCTGCTGCGGTCGGCGCAGGCCGAGCACCCCGACCGGATCCTGCTGGCGGACATCGACGACGACCCGGCCTCGGCACGGATCCTGCCCGCCGTCCTGGAGGCGGGACACGACCAGGTCATGGTGCGCGCGGGCACGGTGAGCGTGCCGCGCCTGACCCCGCAGCCGCCGCCGGAGGCGGACGCGGTCGGGGGCCGTCCGGTGCCCGATCCGCAGGGCACGGTCCTGATCACCGGCGGCACCGGCGCCCTGGGCGCCCTCTTCGCCCGGCACCTGG
>NZ_JOGV01000120.1:0-1587 GCF_000721365.1 Streptomyces sp. NRRL F-5650
CCAGGTGCCGGGCGAAGAGGGCGCCCAGGGCGCCGGTGCCGCCGGTGATCAGGACCGTGCCCTGCGGATCGGGCACCGGACGGCCCCCGACCGCGTCCGACGGGCGCACCCGGGCCAGCCTGGGCGTGCTCGCCCGGCCCGCGCGGAGGGCGAGCTGTTCGTGGCCGGCCGCGATCGCGGCGGGGAGCCGTTCGGCGCTGGCCGGGCTGCCGTCGAGGTCGATCAGGGTGAAACGGCCGGGGTTCTCGACCTGGGCCGAGCGGACCAGGCCCCACACCGGAGCGAGGGCGAGTTCCACGTCCTCCCCGTCCCGGGTGGCGACGGCACCGGTCGTCACCAGCACGAGCCGGGACGTCTCGGACTCCAGCGCCTGCTGCACCAGTTCCAGCGCCCGGACCGCCGCCCGGTGCGCGGCCCGCGCCGGGTCGTCCCCGGCGGCCTCGTCCAGTACGGCGACCAGGACGTCCCCGGTGGCCTCCGCGACGCTTCCGACACGGCGGGCGAGGCCGTCCAGCGGGGTGTCGCCGAGCGCGGACAGCAGGGTGGGGGCCAGGTCGTCCGGGTCGGGCAGGGCCACCGGCGACCAGGCCACGTGGAAGAGCGAGTCACCGGTCACCGAGTCGGAGCGCCCGGTGGACGCCGCCGGACGCCGTCGCAGCGCGCCGGCCTCGGCGACCGCCTCACCGGCCTCGTCCGCCAGCCACAGCCGGAACGCGTCCGCACCGGTGGACCTGATCCGCACCCGCAGCGCGCGCGAGCCGGTGGCGTGCAGGTGGAACCCGTGCCAGGACAGCCCGGTGACCTCCTGGCCGTCGGCGAGCAGGGCGTGCAGCGCGGAGTCGAGCAGCGCGGGATGGATTCCGAAGGTGTCCGGCTCGGTCTCCTCGGGCAGCCGCACCTCGGCGTACAGGTCCTCGCCCCGCCGCCACAGCGCCCGCAGCCCCTGGAACACCGGCCCGTGGACGTGGCCCTGTTCCGCCAGCCGTTCGTAGAGGCCGTCGAGCCCGACCGGGGTCGCGTCGGCCGGGGGCCAGTCGGCCAGGGAGATCAGGGGTGCCTGGGCGGGCTCCGTGAGCCGCCCGGTGGCGTGGACCTCCCAGGCCGCGGACGGATCGTCGTTCCCGTCCGGGCGGGACCCGATGGTGATCCGCCGGGAACCGTCCTCGTCGGCCGCCGCGAGGGCCACCTGGACCTGGACGGCGCCCCGGTCCGGAACGGTCAGCGGGACGCCGGGCGTCAGCTCGGCCACGCCGGAGCAGCCGGCCTCGTCGCCCGCCCGGACCGCCAGTTCGACCAGGGCGGCGGAGGGGAGGACCGCCGTGGCGCCGACGCGGTGGTCGGCGAGCCAGGGGTGCGTGTGCAGCGAGAGCCGGCCGACGAAGACCGCGCCGCCGTCACCGCCGGCGAGCTCCACGGCCGTGGTCAGCAACGGATGCCCCGGTCCCGACAGGCCCAGACCGGCGGGCCCGCGCGCACCCGACGGCGTCGGCGGGAGCCAGTAGGGGCGGTGCTGGAAGGGATAGGTGGGCAGGTCGGTCAGCCGGGCACCGCTGCCCGCGTACAACGCGGCCCAGTCCACCCGCTGCC
>NZ_JOGV01000121.1:0-1535 GCF_000721365.1 Streptomyces sp. NRRL F-5650
CGTTGGACGCACCGTCCTGGTTGACCGCCGAACCCCTGATGACGGCGAGGACGCGGTGACCGTTGCGGCGCGCGTCCGAGAGCCGCTCGACCAGGACCATCCCCGCGCCCTCGGCGACGCCCATGCCGTCGGCCGTGTCGGAGAACGCCTTGCAGCGGCCGTCGTGCGCGAGGCCACGCTGACGGGTGAACTCCGCGAAGATCGTCGGGGTCGCCATCACGGTGACGCCGCCGGCCAGCGCCAGGTCGCACTCGGCACGCTGGAGGGCGCTGACGGCCATGTCCAGCGCGACCAGGGACGAGGAGCAGGCGGTGTCCACGGTCACGGCGGGGCCCTCCAAGCCGAGGGTGTAGGAGACCCGCCCGGTGGCCACACTGCCCGCGTTGCCGTTGCTGAGGAAGCCCGCGACGTCCTCGGGGACGGAGCGCAGGCGCGCCGCGTACTCGTGGTACATCAGGCCGGAGAACACACCGGTCCTGCTGCCGCGCAGCCCGCTCGGGTCGATGCCCGCACGCTCGACGGCCTCCCAGGACAGTTCCAGGAGCATCCGGTGCTGGGGGTCCATGGTCACGGCCTCTCGCGGGGAGATCCCGAAGAAGGAGGCGTCGAAGTCGGCGGCGTCGTGCAGGAATCCGCCCCGGTCCACCAGGGAGGTGCCGGGGCGCTCGCCCGTGGGGTCGAAGAACGCGTCGAGGGCCCAGCCGCGGTCCTTCGGGAAGCCGCTGATGCCCTCACCGCCGTCGGCGAGCAGTTGCCACAGGGCCTCGGGCGAGTCGACGTGGCCGGGGAAGCGGCAGCTCATGCCGACGACGGCGATGGGCTCGTCGTCCGCCAGGACCCGCGCCACCGCGCTGTCCTGCCGCACGGCCGTGCCGGCCAGGAGGCCGTGCAGGTGCGCACCGAGGGCGGCCGGTGTCGGGTGGTCGAACACCAGGGTCGCGGGCAGGCGGGTGCCGGTGATCTCGTTGAGCCGGTTGCGCAACTCCACGGCGGTCAGCGAGTCGAAGCCGAGGTCCTTGAAGCCGCGGTCGACGCGGACCGCGTCGGTGCCGGAGTGGCCGAGGACGGAGGCGACCTGCGCCCGGACGAGGTCGACAAGCATGCTCTCGCGCCCGTCCACGGGCGTTCCCTCGTACTGCGCGCGCCAGCCGCGGCCCGCGGGGCCACCGGCCGTGCGGCGCACGGGGCGGACCAGGGCGCGCAGCAGCGGGGCCACCTGCCGGCCTCCGGCGCGGGCGCGGGACAGGTCGAGACGTACGGGGACCAGGTGCGGGGCGTCGAGGGTCAGCGCATGGTCGAGGAGGGCGAGACCTTCCTCGGTGCCGAGGGCCTGCAGTCCGCCGCGGTCGAGCCGGTCCTTGCCGGTTTCACCGAGGGCGGCGGTGAGTTCGCTGGTCTCCTCCCACAGACCCCACGACAGCGACTGGGCGGGAAGGCCCTCGGCACGCCGACGCACCGCCAACGCGTCCAGGAACACATTGGCCGCCGCGTAGTTCGCCTGCCCCGGCGAACCGAACACACCCGCCACCGAGGAG
>NZ_JOGV01000122.1:0-1459 GCF_000721365.1 Streptomyces sp. NRRL F-5650
CGCGGTCAGACCGTTCGACGCGCCATCCTGGTTGACCGCCGAACCACGCACCACCGCCAGCACCTGATGACCATTGCGCCGCGCGTCCGAAAGCCGCTCCAGGAGCAGTACTCCGACGCCCTCGCCCCAGGCTGTACCGTCCGCCGCCGCGGCGAAGGGCTTGCACCGGCCGTCTGGGGCGAGTCCTCGCTGTTGGCTGAACTCGGTGAAGATACCCGGAGTCGACATCACCGTCACTCCGCCGGCGAGTGCCATCGAGCACTCCCCGTGGCGCAGCGCCTGGACCGCCAGGTGCAGGGCCACCAGCGAAGAGGAGCACGCCGTGTCCACCGTGACGGCCGGCCCGGTCAGTCCGAAGCTGTAGGAAATGCGCCCCGAAGCCACACTGCCCGCGGCGCCTGTGAACAGATAGCCCCCGGATTGCTGGGCGTTGGTGGCGTCCGTGCCGTAGCCGTGCGGGACGGCGCCGACGAAGACACCGGTCCTGCTGCCGCGCAGCGAATCAGGGTCGAGGCCCGCCCGTTCCAGCACTTCCCAGGAGGTCTCCAGGAGCAACCGCTGCTGCGGGTCCATGGCGACGGCCTCGCGCGGCGAGATCCCGAAGAAGCCTGCGTCGAACTCCCCCGCATCGTGCAGGAATCCACCCTGGTCGACATAACTGGTGCCCGCCCGTGAGGAGTCCGGGTCGTACAGCGCGTCGAGGTCCCATCCACGGTCTTCCGGCAGCCCGGAGATGACATCCCGCCCGTCGAGCAACAGCCGCCACAGGTCTTCCGGGGTGCGTATGTCTCCAGGGAAGCGGCAACTGGTGGCCACGATGGCGATGGGCTCGGCATCTGAGGCGCCGGCTGTCGTACCGGAGCGTGAGTCGGCGGCTTCCGCATCGTCGTCGCCCGAACTGTCCGCGCCGAGTATGCGGTCGCGCAGGTGCTCTGCGAGCCGCAGCGGCGTCGGGTAGTCGAACACAGCCGTCTGCGCGAGGGGCTGCCCGGTGGAAATGCCCAGGCGGTTGCGCAGGTCAACGGCGGTCAGCGAGTCGAATCCTGCCTCGCGGAACGCCTGCCCCACCTCGACCTCATGCGCCGAGGCCCAGCCGAGTACGGCCGCTGCCTGGGTGCACACCTCGTTCAGCACGACGCGCAGGCGCGCGCTGTCGGTGGGCGCGTCCAGCACTTTCTGCCGGAATCCGTCCACCGGCGCGGCAACCGGCGCGGAAGGCAGCTCGACCTGAACGGGCGCACCGGCGGCCGAGGGCGCCAGCCAGTAGCGGTCGCGCTGGAAAGCATAGGTGGGCAGATCGACCGGCTCGGTTCCTTCGGCGAACGGGACGAAGACCGCCGACCAGTCGGGGGTACCGCCGCGTACCCACAACTCCGCCAGCGAAGTGAGGAAACGCCGGACACCACCCTGCTCACGCCGCAACGTACCGACCGCACACACCTCGACCCCGGCAGCCTCA
>NZ_JOGV01000123.1:0-1422 GCF_000721365.1 Streptomyces sp. NRRL F-5650
CTCCGTAAGTTGTTGGTCGGCCCGGGAGGGCCGGGTGTGGCTTATGGTTCTCTGCCTTCAGTGGCTTCCGAGGAGTGGCCGCCCGGCTCTCCGGGGCGCCCTGGCTGCTGATTGAGATGTGCGCTTCAGTCGCTTTTTACGGAGATGACAGCGGGGTGTTCCTCGGGCCGACGGCATGCTGTTCGGAGCGAGGAGGGGTGAGTGAGCGAGCGACGGAACCGGGTCTGGGTCGGCATCGACGCGGGCAAGGGGCACCACTGGGCGGCGGCGGTCGATGAGACCGGTGCCACGCTGTGGTCGAAGAAGGTCGACAACGACGAGTCGGCGATCCTGACCGCCATGGGCGAGATCCTCGACCTGGCCGACCAGGTCCAGTGGGCGGTGGACATCTCCGGCACGTCCTCCGCGCTGCTGCTGGCCTTGCTCGCGGCCCACGGCCAGCAGGCCGTCTACGTGCCCGGACGTACGGTCAACCGCATGTCCGGCGCCTACCGGGGCGAGGCGAAGACCGACGCCCGCGACGCCTACGTCATCGCCGAAACTGTCCGTAACCGCCGGGACTTCGCGACGATCGACGTGCCGGCCCAGTTGGCCGCCGATCTCGCGCTGCTGACCGCTCACCGTTGCGACCTCGTGGCGGACCGGGTCCGGATGATCAACCGTCTCCGTGACACGCTGACCGGTGTCTTCCCCGCGCTTGAGCGGGCCTTCGACTACAGCTCGCAGAAGGGCGCGCTGGTCCTGCTGACGGGCTACCAGACCCCGGCAGCCCTCCGCCGCCGCGGCCGGGCCCGGCTGACTGCCTGGCTGGCCAACCGAGGCGTGCGCGGTGCCGACGCCGTCGCTGCGACGGCGCTGGAGGCTGCCCAGGCCCAGCAGACCGCACTGCCCGGTGAGGACGTCGCTGCCCAGATCGTGGCGGACCTGGCCGCGCAGATCCTGGCCCTGGACGACCGTCTGAAGCGGATCGACCAGCAGATCCGCGAGACGTTCCGCAGCCATCCGCAGGCCGGGATCATCGAGTCCCTGCCCGGCATGGGGCCGATACTCGGCGCCGAGTTCGTCGTCGCCGCAGGCGACCTCACGGCCTACGCCGACGCCGGTCACCTGGCCTCGGCGGCTGGCCTGGTACCCGTCCCGCGCGACTCCGGACGCCGTACCGGCAACCTGCACCGGCCCAAGCGCTACAGCCGCCGCCTGCGACGGGTGTTCTACATGTCGGCCCAGACCAGCATGATGCGTGAGGGGCCCAACCGGGAGTTCTACCTCAAGAAGCGCGGCGAGGGCTGCAAACATGTCCAAGCCGTCATCGCCCTGGCACGGCGCCGGGCCAGCGTCCTGTGGGCTCTCCTGCGCGACAATCGGGTCTTCACCCCCGAGCTGCCGGTCGCGCGAGCGGCTTGACTCCGTCATTGAGACTCC
>NZ_JOGV01000124.1:0-1363 GCF_000721365.1 Streptomyces sp. NRRL F-5650
CCCGGTGCCGTGCGCCTCCACCAGGTCCACATCGGCCGGCGACAGTCCCGCCGAGGCCAGCGCCTGCCGGATCACCCGCTGCTGCGACGGACCGTTCGGTGCCGTCAACCCGTTCGACGCACCGTCCGAATTGACCGCCGACCCCCGCACCACCGCCAGGACCGGGCGCCCGTCGCGCACCGCGTCGGACAGCCGCTGCACCGCGAGCATGCCGACGCCCTCGCCCCAGCCGGTACCGTCGGCGCCGTCGGCGAACGCCTTGCAGCGCCCGTCGGGGGCGAGACCACCCTGCCGCTGGAACTCCACGAACGCGCCCGGCGTCGCCATCACCGTGACGCCTCCCGCGAGGGCCAGATCGCATTCGCCGTTGCGCAGGGCCTGGGCGGCGAGGTGCAGGGTCACCAGGGAGGACGAGCACGCCGTGTCGACGGTGACGGCGGGCCCCTCGGTGCCGAGCACGTAGGCGACCCGGCCCGACATCACACTGCCCGAGGCGCCGGTGAGCGCGTAACCGCCGCTCGCTTCGGCGGAGTTCATCAGGACGGTCGTGTACTCCTGCGGGGTGCCCCCGACGAAGACGCCGGTGCGGCTGCCGCGCAGGGCGCCCGGGTCGAACCCAGCTCGCTCCAGTGCCTCCCAGGACGTCTCCAGCAGCAGCCGCTGCTGCGGGTCCATCGCCAGCGCCTCACGCGGCGAGATCCCGAAGAACGCCGCGTCGAAGTCGGCCGCACCCTCCAGGAAGGCACCCTGGCGTGCGCCGCCGGACTCCTCCAGGAAGGCGTCCATGGCCTGGCCGTGCCAGCCCCGGTCGGCCGGGAAGTCCGTCATCTCGTCCCGGCCTTCGACGAGGAGCCGCCACAGGTCTTCGGGACCGTGCACACCGCCGGGGAAGCGGCAGGCCATGCCCACGATCACGACCGGATCGTCGTCCGTGGCGCGGAGCACCGGCAGCGCCGACTCCGCGGCACTGTCGAAGAGTTGCTCGTGGAGATGGCCGGCGAGACGGTGCGGCGTGGGGTGGTCGAAGACGAGGGTGGCGGGCAGCCGCAGGCCGGTGGCCGCGTTGAGCCGGTTGCGCAGCTCCATCGCGGTCAGGGAGTCGAAGCCCAGCTCCTTGAACGGCCTGGCGGACGTGATGTCGTCCGTGGTACGGAGGCTGAGGACGGCCATCGCCTCGGCCCGCACCAGATCCAGCAGCCGGTCGTGCTGCTCGGGGAGGGTGAGGGGGGCAAGGCTCCGGCGCAGTGCCGAGTCGGTCTCCGCGTCGCCGGTGGTGGTGTGGTCGGTGTCGTCCGCGAGGACCTGGGCGACCTCGGGTATGTCCTCGATCAACGGCCGCCGCCGCGCCATCACATACCCCGGA
>NZ_JOGV01000125.1:0-1326 GCF_000721365.1 Streptomyces sp. NRRL F-5650
CGGTCGTGACCGAACTTCTCGTCGAAGGCGCGCTTGAGGTCGTAACCGTGGCGCGGCCCGGACTCCAGGAGTCCCAGGAGGGTGTGACCGATGGACATGACTCCGCACTATACACATCATGTATACGCGGCATGTATAGGTGAAGTGTGCAACCGGTGCGACCGGTTGGCGGGAATCCGCCCGCCCCTCACCTCCGGGCCGGTGATGACGGCCTTGCCGGCAGCCGCCCCGCGTGCGGGCCGCTCACGGCCGCTCCCGGGTGCGGCGCCGGCCGGCCGGCAGGGCCACCGGCTCCGGGCCGGGGACCACGGTGTTCGTCAGGGTGCCGATGCCCTCCACGGTCAGGGCGACGGTGTCGCCGGGCTTCAGCGGCGGCGGGGTCCGCTCGCCGCGCCGGCCCCACAGCTCGGCCAGACAGCCGCCGTTGCCGCAGGTGCCCGACCCGAGGACGTCACCCGGCACGACGCGGGTGCCGCGCGAGGCGTAGGCGGTCATCTCCTCGAAGGTCCAGCTCATGTTGGAGAGCAGGTCCTCGCCGACCCTCTCGCCGTTGACCTCGGCGGTCAGTGCCAGGCGCAGGAACCCCTCGGCGTCGCGGTACGGCTCCAGTTCGTCGGCGGTGACCAGGAACGGGCCGAGGGTGGTGGCGGTGTCCTTGCCCTTGCAGGGACCGAGGCCCACCTTCATCTCCGCGCCCTGGAGGTCCCGCGCGGACCAGTCGTTGAACACGGTGTACCCCACGATGTGGTCGCGGGCCTGCCCGGGGGTGAGGTCGCGGCCCTCCCGGCCGATCACCGCGCCCACCTCCAGCTCGAAGTCCAGCGCGGCGGAGCCGGGCGGTACCGGGATGCCGTCCCCGTGGCCGTGGACCGCGTGCGGGTTGGTGAAGTAGAAGACCGGCGCTGCGTACCACTGCTCGGGAACCCCGGCGACGCCGTCGACCGAGCGCCGTACGCCCTCGACGTGCTCCTCGAAGGTGACGAAGTCCCGTACCGAAGCGGGCCGCAGCGGGGGCAGCAGCCGTACCCGGGACACATGGGGGCCGGGCGGGGCGTCCAGGGCGGTCCGTCCGGCGGCGAGCAGTCCGGGCAGGCCGTCGGCCCGGGCGAGGAGGTCGGTGAGCGAGGCGACCCCGGGCAGCGGGCGGAGGGTGCCGTCGTCCTCCACGACGGCGACGTGGCGACGGCGACGGTGTTCGTAGGCGGCGAAACGCACGGTGCGGCTCCTGGGGGGGTGCCCCTATGTGTTTGGTCAAGGTCGAAGGCCAGTAGGTTCGTGTGGTTGGGGGCAGGCCGAGCCGTAGGGGTGTGCATGAGTGATAGCCAG
>NZ_JOGV01000126.1:0-1272 GCF_000721365.1 Streptomyces sp. NRRL F-5650
CGCGCAGTGCCTCGGCGGCCTCGGGGATGTCCTCGAGCAGGGGACGGCGCCGGGCCATCGCATAACCCGGGGTGAACAGCGCCCAGTCCATGTCGGCCACCGTCACCGACACCTCGTCCTGCTCCAGCACCTGACGCAGAGCGTGCGTGGCCGCCGCCGGGTCGAGCAGGCGCACACCGCGGCGCGACAACTGCGCCGCCGTCTCACCCTCCGCCATACCCGTGGCCTGCCAGCCACCCCACGACACCGACGTCCCCGCCAGACCCCGCGCCCGCCGCTCCCGCACCAGACCATCCAGGAAGCCACCCGCCGCCGCGTTCGCCCCATTGCCACCGCTGCCCCAGACGGCAGCACCGGAGGAGAAGACCACGAACGCGTCCAGCTCCATCCCACCCGTCAACTCGTCCAGATACCGCGCGCCCTCCACACGGGCCGCCATCACCTGCTCGAAGTGCTCGGGTGTGGCGTCAAGCAGCTCCGCGTAGTCGGCGACGCCCGCGGTGTGGAAGACGGCCGACAGCGGATACTCCGCCGGTATGCCCGCAACCACCCGCTCCACGGCGGCACGGTCGGTCACATCACACGCGACCACCTCCACCTCCGCACCCAGACCACCCAACTCCTCCACCAGCTCACCCACACCCTCAGCCTCACCACCACGCCGGCTCAGCAGAACCAGACGCTCCGCACCCGCCCCGGCCAGCCACCGCGCCACATGCCCACCCACACCACCCGTCCCACCCGTCACCAGCACCGTCCCCCGCGGCACAAACCCCCGCACCACACCCGCACCCGCACCCGCACCCGCAGGCAACGGCGCACGAACCAGACGCCGCCCATACACACCCGACGAACGCACCGCCACCTGATCCTCACCCTCACCCGCCGCCAGCACACCCACCAACCCGGACGACACCCGCCCGTCCCACTCAGCCGGCACATCCACCAGACCACCCCACACCCCAGGCAACTCCAGACCCACCACCTGACCCCACGCCCACAACGCCACCTGACCCGCCCGCACCACATCATCCCCACCAACCCCACCAGCACCCCGCGTCAACACCCACACCGGCGCCGACAACCCCACATCCCCATACGCCTGCACCAACGCCAACGACGCGGCCAACGCCTCCTCACCATCACCCTCACCCCACGCCAGCAACGACACCACACCAGCAACCTCACCAACACCACTCAGCCGCTCCGCCAGCACACTGCGCGTCACCCCGTCCTCAGCCTCCAACACCCGCACCTCGGCACCCGCAGCCG
>NZ_JOGV01000127.1:0-2008 GCF_000721365.1 Streptomyces sp. NRRL F-5650
CAACGCCCGCTCACACGCCACCATCGACTCACCGAACACCGGCGACACATCCCAGAGCTCACGCCCCATCCCCACCCACTGCGACCCCTGACCCGGGAAGACGAACACGGTGCGGGCGTTGGCTTCGGCGGTACCGGTGATCACGTCGGTGGCCGGCTCCTGGGCCGCCATGGCGCCGATCCGCTCGGTCAGCTCCGCGATGTCGCCGCCGAGCACCACCGCGCGGTGCTCCAGGTCGGCACGCGTCGTCGCCAGGGAGAACGCCACGTCGGCCGGGTCGAGATCCGGGGTGCGTTCCAGCAGCTCGCGCAGGCGCTCGGCCTGGCCGCGCAGGGCGCCGCCGGACCGGGCGGAGATGACCCAGGGGACGACGGGCGTGACCAGGGCGGCCTGGGAGTCCAGGCCGTCGCTGCCGGCCCGATCCGGTGTCTCCTCGTCCGGTGCCTCTTCGATGATGACGTGGGCGTTGGTGCCGCTGATCCCGAACGACGACACACCCGCACGGCGGGGCCGCTCGCCCGCCGGCCACTCCCGCGCCTCGGTCAGCAGCTCCACCGCACCCGCCGACCAGTCCACCTCGGGCGTCGGCTCGTCCACGTTGAGTGTCCTGGGCATCAGGCCGTGCCGCAGGGCGAGTACCGACTTGATGACGCCGGCGACACCGGCCGCGGCCCCCGTGTGACCGATGTTGGTCTTCACGGAACCGAGCCACAGCGGCCGGTCGTCCGGCCGGTCCTGCCCGTAGGTGGCGAGCAGCGCCTGCGCCTCGATCGGGTCGCCCAGCGTCGTACCCGTGCCGTGCGCCTCCACCATGTCCACGTCGGACAGGGACAGACCGGCGTTGGCTACGGCCGAGCGGATGACGCGCTGCTGCGAGGGACCGTTGGGCGCGCTCAGGCCGTTGGAGGCGCCGTCCTGGTTGATGGCCGAGCCGCGGATCACCGCCAGGACCTCATGGCCGTTGCGGCGCGCGTCCGACATGAGGCCGACGCCGCCCGTCAGGGCGAGCGAGCACTCTCCGCTGTGCAGGGCCTGGGCGGCGAGGTGCAGGGCGACCAGCGAGGACGAGCAGGCCGTGTCCACGCTGACGGCGGGGCCCTCGAAGCCGAGTGAGTAGGAGATCCGCCCGGACATCACGCTGCCGGAGGACCCTGTGACGGCGTAGCCCTGGCTGGCCGGCGAGTTCATGAGCAGGGCGCCGTACTCGACCGCGGTGCCACCCACGAAGACGCCGGTGTCGCTGCCGCGGAGGGACGTCGGGTCGATGCCCGACCTCTCGACGGCCTCCCACGACGTCTCCAGGAGCAACCGCTGCTGCGGGTCCATCGTCATGGCCTCGCGGGGCGAGATCCCGAAGAAACCGGCGTCGAAGTCGCCCGCCTCGTGCAGGAAACCCGCCCGACGGAGGCTGCCGAGGTTCCAGCGGTCCCAGCCCCGGTAGGACGGGAAGTCGGACATGCCCTCCCGGTCCTCCACGACCATCTGCCACAGGTCCTCGGGGGAGGACACCCCGCCCGAGTAACGGCAGGCCATGCCGACGATGGCGAGCGGCTCGTCGGTCGAGACCCGGGCGGTCGCCGCCGTCGCCGGTGCCACGGCGGCACCGGCCCCGGCACCGGCGAGTTCACCGTGGAGGTGCGCGGCGAGCTGTCGCGGGTTGGGATAGTCGAAGACGAGGGTGGCGGGCAGCCGCAGACCGGTGGCCGCGTTGAGCCGGTTGCGCAGCTCCATCGCGGTCAGGGAGTCGAAGCCCAGCTCCTTGAACGGCCTTTCGGAGGTGATCTCGGCCGTGGAGGAGTGCGCCAGGATACCGGCGGCCTCGTCACGCACCAGGTCCATCAGCAGGTCGAGTTGCTCCGTCCGGCCAAGGGCCGCAAGCTCCGCCCGCAGAGCCGAACCACCCGTGTCCTCGCCGGTGGTGGTGTGGTCGGTGTCGTCCGCGAGGACCTGGGCGACCTCGGGTATGTCCTCGATCAACGGCCGCCGCCGCGCCATCACATACCCCGGA
>NZ_JOGV01000128.1:0-1202 GCF_000721365.1 Streptomyces sp. NRRL F-5650
CATGTCCATCGGTCACACCCTCCTGGGACTCCTGGAGTCCGGGCCGCGCCACGGTTACGACCTCAAGCGCGCCTTCGACGAGAAGTTCGGTCACGACCGGCCGCTGCACTACGGCCAGGTCTACTCGACCATGTCCCGCCTGCTGAAGAACGGCCTCGTCGTGGTCGACGGCATCGAGACAGGCGGCGGCCCCGAACGCAAGCGGTACGCGATCACCGACGAGGGAATCACCGACGTACAACGGTGGCTCGCCACTCCCGAGAAGCCCGAGCCCTACCTCCAGTCGACCCTCTACACCAAGGTCGTCCTCGCGCTCCTCACCCACCGCGACGCCGCCGACATCCTCGACACCCAACGCTCGGAACACCTGCGCAGCATGCGCATCCTGACCGACCGCAAGCGCAAGGGCGACCTGGCGGACCAGCTCATCTGCGACCACGCCCTTTTCCACCTCGAGGCCGACCTGCGCTGGCTCGAACTGACCGCCGCGCGCCTCGACAAGCTCCGTGAGGCGGTAGCCCCATGACAGTCCCCGCAGGCTCCCTGCTCAGCGCCCAGGCACTCCGCAAGGCCTACGGCCCCACCCTCGCCCTGGACGGCGCCGAGTTCTCCATCCACCCCGGCGAGGTCGTCGCCGTCATGGGCCCCTCCGGCTCCGGCAAGTCCACCCTCCTGCACTGCCTGGCCGGCATCGTCACCCCCGACTCCGGCACCATCACCTACAACGGACGCGAACTGTCCGCCATGTCCGACGCCCAGCGCAGCGCCCTGCGCCGCTCCGACTTCGGCTTCGTCTTCCAGTTCGGCCAGCTCGTCCCCGAACTGACCTGCGTCGAGAACGTCGCCCTCCCCCTGCGCCTGAACGGCACCCCCCGCAAGGACGCCGAACGCACCGCGCTGACCTGGATGGAACGCCTCGAGGTCGACGACCTCCGCAAGAAACGCCCCGGCGAGGTCTCCGGCGGCCAGGGCCAGCGCGTCGCCGTGGCCCGCTCCCTCGTCACCAGCCCCCGCGTCCTGTTCGCCGACGAACCCACCGGCGCACTCGACTCCCTCAACGGCGAACGCGTCATGGAACTCCTCACCGACGCCGCCCGCTCCACCAACGCCGCCGTCGTCCTCGTCACCCACGAAGCACGCGTCGCCGCCTACTCCGACCGCGAGATCGTCGTCCGCGACGGCAAGTCCCGGGACATGGAGCG
>NZ_JOGV01000129.1:0-1316 GCF_000721365.1 Streptomyces sp. NRRL F-5650
TTCACGGTAGGCGGCCACGAGCGCGGCCGTGGAGGGGTCGAGGCCGGGTACGTCGGTGCCCTCGGTGAGGGCCGGTTCGACGCGCTTGGCGAGTACCTTGCCGAGCTCGACGCCCCACTGGTCGAAGGAGTCGATGTTCCAGACGGCGCCCTGGACGAAGACCTTGTGTTCGTAGAGGGCGATGAGCTGGCCGAGGACGGACGGGGTCAGCTCGGCGGCCAGGACGGTGGTGGTGGGGTGGTTGCCGCGGAAGGTCTTGTGCGGGACCAGTTCCTCGGGCACTCCTTCGGCGCGTACCTCGTCGGGGGTCTTGCCGAAGGCGAGGGCCTGGGTCTGGGCGAAGAAGTTGGCCATCAGCAGGTCGTGCTGGGCCTTGAGCCCCTCGCCCAGTTCGTCCACGGGCCGGGCGAAGCCGATGAAGTCCGCCGGGATCAGCTTGGTGCCCTGGTGGATCAACTGGTAGTAGGCGTGCTGCCCGTTGGTGCCGGGCGTGCCCCACACCACCGGTCCGGTCTGCCACTGGACCGGGTTGCCCTCGCGGTCCACGGACTTGCCGTTGGACTCCATGTCCAGTTGCTGGAGGTAGGCCGTGAACTTCGACAGGTAGTGCGAGTAGGGCAGCACCGCGTGGGACTGGGCGCCCAGGAAGTCGCCGTACCAGATGCCCAGCAGGCCCAGCAGCAACGGTGCGTTGGACTCGGCGGGGGCGGTGCGGAAGTGTTCGTCGACGATGCGGAAGCCGTCGAGCATCTCGCGGAAGCGGTCCGGGCCGATGGCGATCATCAGGGACAGGCCGATGGCGGAGTCGAACGAGTACCGGCCGCCGACCCAGTCCCAGAACTCGAACATGTTGGCCGTGTCGATGCCGAAGTCCGCGACCTTGCCGGCGTTGGTGGACAGCGCCACGAAGTGCTTGGCCACCGCCTTCTCGTCGCCGCCGAGACCGTCGAGGAGCCACGAGCGCGCCGAGGTGGCGTTGGTGATCGTCTCGATGGTGGTGAAGGTCTTGGAGGCGATGACGAACAGTGTCTCGGCGGGGTCGAGGTCGCGGACCGCCTCGTGCAGGTCGGCGCCGTCCACGTTGGAGACGAAGCGGACCGTGAGCGAGCGGTCGGTGAAGGCGCGCAGTGCCTCGTAGGCCATCGCGGGGCCCAGGTCCGAGCCGCCGATGCCGACGTTGACGACGTCCCGCGGGGCCCGCAGCGCGGTGTGCAGGACGGCCCGGTCCTCGGTGATGTTGATGCGCTCACCGCGGAACATGGCGTCCCGCAGCCCGAACACATCGGTCGCCGCGGCCAGTTCACGCAGCAGCCGCA
>NZ_JOGV01000130.1:0-1183 GCF_000721365.1 Streptomyces sp. NRRL F-5650
CCCGGCTGGCGGCGGCGCTGACGCCGCAGGTCGACGCGGTCCTGGCCCGTCACCCCCTGCGCGACCTGGTCACCTCCTCCGAACCGCTGCCCCTGCTCGTCGAGCGCGAACGCGCCCTCTACGGCGCCTGGTACGAGTTCTTCCCCCGCTCCGAAGGCACCCCCGACCAGCCCCACGGCACCTTCCGCACCGCCGCCCGACGCCTGCCCGCCATCGCCGCCATGGGCTTCGACGTCGTCTACCTCCCCCCCGTCCACCCCATCGGCACCACCCACCGCAAAGGCCGCAACAACACCCTCTCCGCCACCCCCGACGACGTCGGCGTCCCCTGGGCCATCGGCTCCCCCGAAGGCGGCCACGACACCGTCCACCCCGCCCTCGGCACCCTCGACGACTTCGACCACTTCGTCGCCGAAGCCGCCCGCCACGGCCTCGAAGTCGCCCTCGACCTCGCCCTCCAGTGCTCCCCCGACCACCCCTGGGTCCACAAACACCCCGACTGGTTCCACCACCGCCCCGACGGCACCATCGCCCACGCCGAAAACCCCCCCAAGAAATACCAGGACATCTACCCCCTCGCCTTCGACACCGACATGGACGGACTCGTCACCGAAACCGTCCGCATCCTGCGCCACTGGACGGACCACGGCGTACGCATCTTCCGCGTCGACAACCCCCACACCAAACCCGTCCCCTTCTGGGAACGCGTCATCGCCACCGTCAACCGCACCGACCCCGACGTCATCTTCCTCGCCGAGGCCTTCACCCGCCCCGCGATGATGCACACCCTCGCCCAGATCGGCTTCCAGCAGTCCTACACCTACTTCACCTGGCGCACCACCAAACAGGAACTCACGGACTACCTCACCGAACTCACCGGCGACGCCGCCGCCTACATGCGGCCCAACCTCTTCACCAACACCCCCGACATCCTCCACGCCTACCTCCAGCACGGCGGCCGCCCCGCCTTCGAGGTCCGCGCCGTCCTCGCCGCCACCCTCTCCCCCGCCTGGGGCATCTACAGCGGCTACGAACTCTGCGAGAACACCCCCCTCCATCCCGGCAGCGAGGAATACCTCGACAGCGAGAAATACCAGCTCAAACCCCGCGACTGGGCCACCGCCGAACGCGAGGGCACCACCATCGCCCCCCTCATCACCCGCCTCAACACCATCCGCCGCGC
>NZ_JOGV01000131.1:0-1182 GCF_000721365.1 Streptomyces sp. NRRL F-5650
AAGCTGATCGTGGCCGACGAGCCGGTCTCCGCGCTCGACGTCTCGATCCAGGCGCAGGTGGTGAACCTGCTGCAGAAGGTGCAGCAGGAACTGGGCATCGCCTTCCTCTTCATCGCCCACGACCTGGCCGTCGTACGGCACTTCTCGCAGCGCGTCGCGGTCATGTACCTCGGCAAGGTGGTCGAGGTCGGCGACCGGGTCTCCATCTACTCCAGGCCCCGGCACCCCTACACCCACGCCCTGCTGTCGGCGGTCCCCGAGGTGTCGACGGTCGACGAGCCGGAGGACCGCGAGCGCATCCGCCTCGCCGGCGACGTGCCCTCGCCGATCATGCCGCCGTCCGGCTGCCGCTTCCGCACCCGGTGCTGGAAGGCGCAGGACAAGTGCGCGAGCGAGGTGCCTCCCCTGGTCCGGCTCGACGGCAACCACGACGGCCACCTGACCGCCTGCCACTTCCCGGAGGAGCCGACTACCGCGGCCCGCGAGGAGGACATCGTCCTGGACCCGGCGCTGTCCGCGCTGGAGGACGCCGGGAAGGACTGAACCCGGCTCCGCCGAGGAGACAGACCGAGGGCCCGCGCCTGGGGAGGCGCGGGCCCTCGGTTTCCCTGGAGGGGACGAGTCCGGGCTCGGGTCAATGGGCCTTGGACGATCCCTTCCGCGGACGGTGCCGACAGAAAAGGGGTGTTGTCAGGCAGCCGTCCCGGGGCTCTTGGTGAGACGGGGCGAGGGTACGTCATCCGTCTCGGGGTAGTGACACGCGGTCAGGTGTCCGGGCTTGTTGCCCTCCACCTGCACCAGCGGCGGGGCCTCGGACGCGCACTTCTCCGTCGCCTTCCAGCAGCGGGTGCGGAAGCGGCAGCCCGAGGGCGGGTTGATCGGCGAGGGCACGTCGCCGACGAGCCGGATGCGCTCGCGGGGCGTGTCCTCCACCGTGGCCTCGGGCACGGCGGAGAGCAGGGCGCGCGTGTAGGGGTGACGCGGGTTGTCGTACAGGTCGTCGCGGTCGGCGATCTCCATGATCTTACCGAGGTACATGACCGCGACGCGCTGCGAGAAGTGCCGTACGACGGCCAGGTCGTGGGCGATGAAGACGAACGCGATGCCCAGTTCCTGCTGCACCTTCTGCAGCAGGTTCACCACCTGCGCCTGGATCGAGACGTCGAGCGCGGAGACCGGCTC
>NZ_JOGV01000132.1:0-1274 GCF_000721365.1 Streptomyces sp. NRRL F-5650
CGTGGAGGCGACGCTGAAGCCGAAGCGGATCATCTGGTTCGGTGCGAAGGAGGAGCGGCCGTACCAGTTGGCCGTGCGCCGTTCGGGGGTGGATCCCACGCCGGTCGAGGGCACGTATGTGCAGCGGGGTTTCCTGCCGCGCTGGCTGGCGACGTTCCTGGGGATCTTCGTGGCCGTCGCGGTGGCGTTCGTGATGATCTGGATCGCGTACAAGCCGCAGGTCCGTACGAGTGCCACCGAGCAGACGCAGCAGGCGGGTGTCGCGCTGTCCCCCAGCGCCACCCCGGAGACACTGCCCAGCAGCGCCGAGTCCGCGCCCGCGGCGACGGGGGTTCCGGCGGCGGTGACGGTGGGGACAAGAAGCCCGCGAAGCCCGCCGTGAAGCCGGTGGTCCCGGCCCGGGACGTCATGCTGCGCAACGCCACCACCCACATGTGCGCCGACATCCCCGGGCGGGGCAAGGGCCAGATCAACGGGGTCGTCCAGCAGGCCAACTGCCACGAAGAGGGCGACAACGAGTACTGGCACCTCGAGGTGAAGTACAAGAAGGGCGGCCCCGGCGGGGCGGACCTCTTCCAGATCCGCAACGCCACCGACGGCTTCTGCATGGACCTGGGCGAGTTCGGCGCCCGTCCCGAGGGCACGGGGATCGCCGAGTTCCACTGCGACGGCACGATGGCCGACAACCAGCTCTGGTGGATCGACAAGCAGGAGAGCGGCGACTACTGGATCCGCAACTACGCGAGCAACCACCTGTGCCTGAACGTGAAGGGCCAGAACGGCGGCACCGAGACCCCGCTGAACATCGCCAAGTGCACCAACACCGACGACCAGGAATGGAAGATCATCCACCCGAACAAGGACTGACCCCAGGTCCGGACAGCCGCTCGACCAGGCACCTTGGGGCAGCCAGTGCTGCCCCGAGTGCCGCTGTCCGCGCGGGAGTTGACGCGTAGCGTCGGCGTGTGAGCCTGTGGACTTCCCTGGAGCCCGCGTCCGCGACTGTGGACCCCGGCAGTAGTACGCGTGTGCGCCTGAGGGTGCGCAATACCGGTGACGTGGTGGACGAGTACCGGTTCGAACCGGTCGGGCAGGTGGCCCCCTGGACGACGGTGGAGCCGCAGACGCTGCGCCTGTATCCGGGGACGACGGGGACGGTGGAGCTGACGTTCGCTCCGCCGCGTACGTCGGACGCGGTGGCGGGGCCGAATCCGTACGCGGTGCGGATCACGCCGACGGAGCATCCGGACGCGGTGACGGTGCCGGAGGGGAAT
>NZ_JOGV01000133.1:0-1055 GCF_000721365.1 Streptomyces sp. NRRL F-5650
GCGGGAGCCAGTAGGGGCGGTGCTGGAAGGGATAGGTGGGCAGGTCGGTCAGCCGGGCACCGCTGCCCGCGTACAACGCGGCCCAGTCCACCCGCTGCCCCGTCACGAACAACCGGGCCAGCGCCCCCAACGCCGTCTCCACCTGCGGCTGCTCACGCCGCTGCAACGCCACGAACTGCGCACCGTCCACCGACTGCGCGCCCATCGCGCTCAGCACCCCGTCCGGACCGATCTCCAGGAACCGGGTCACCCCCTGCTCCCGCAGCCACACCACATGATCCGCGAACCGCACCGGCCGCCGCACATGACCACTCCAGTACTCCGGCGAACACACCGCCTCCGCACCCGCCGCCATCGCGATCACCGGCTCCGACCACTCCACCCCCGCCACCACCGACGCGAACTCCTCCAGCACCGGATCCATCAACGGCGAATGAAACGCATGACTCACCGTCAACCGCCGCGTCCTGCACCCCCGCCCCGCCAACACCCCCGCAACCTCCAGCACCGCCTCCTCCACACCCGACACCACCACCGCCGACGGACCATTCACCGCCGCCACCGCCACCTCACCCTCACGCCCCGCCAACACCTCCAGCACCTCCGCCTCACCCGCCTCCACCGCCACCATCGCCCCACCCGCCGGCAACGCCTGCATCAACCGGCCCCGCTCCGCCACCACCCGGCACGCATCACCCAACGACAACACCCCCGCACAATGCGCCGCCGCCAGCTCCCCCACCGAATGACCCGTCACGAAATCAGGCCGCACCCCCAGCCACTCCACCCACCGGAACAACGCCACCTCCACCGCGAACAACGCCGGCTGCGTCCACCCCGTCCCGTCCAGACCCACACCCCCGAACACCACCTCACGCAACGACCCCTCCACCAACCCCTCAAACCCCGCACACACCTCGTCGAACGCCGCCGCGAACACCGGAAACGCCTCATACAACCCCCGGCACATCCCCGCCCACTGCGCCCCCTGCCCCGTGAACAAGAACGCCGTACGCCCCTCACCCACCACACCCGACACCACACCCCCACCAACA
>NZ_JOGV01000134.1:0-1037 GCF_000721365.1 Streptomyces sp. NRRL F-5650
AAGTGGCTGACGACCACGGACCACAAGACCATCGGCACGCTGTATCTGGTGACGTCGTTCGCGTTCTTCGTGATCGGCGGCGTGATGGCGCTGTTCATGCGCGCCGAGCTGGCCCGGCCGGGTCTGCAGATCATGTCGAACGAACAGTTCAACCAGGCGTTCACGATGCACGGCACGATCATGCTGCTGATGTTCGCGACGCCGCTGTTCTCCGGCTTCGCGAACTGGATCATGCCGCTGCAGATCGGTGCGCCGGACGTGGCGTTCCCGCGGCTGAACATGTTCGCCTACTGGCTGTACCTGTTCGGCTCGACCATCGCGGTGGGCGGGTTCCTGACCCCGCAGGGCGCGGCCGACTTCGGCTGGTTCGCGTACTCGCCGCTGTCGGACGCGGTGCACTCGCCGGGTGTCGGCGGTGACCTGTGGATCATGGGTCTGGCCTTCTCCGGCTTCGGCACCATCCTCGGCTCGGTCAACTTCATCACCACGATCATCTGCATGCGCGCGCCGGGCATGACCATGTTCCGCATGCCGATCTTCACCTGGAACGTGCTGCTGACCGGTGTGCTGGTCCTGCTGGCCTTCCCGGTGCTGGCCGCGGCCCTGTTCGCGCTGGAGGCCGACCGCAAGTTCGGTGCCCACATCTTCGACTCGTCCAACGGCGGGGCCCTGTTGTGGCAGCACCTGTTCTGGTTCTTCGGGCATCCCGAGGTGTACATCATCGCGCTGCCGTTCTTCGGCATCGTCAGTGAGATCATCCCGGTCTTCTCCCGCAAGCCGATCTTCGGCTACATGGGTCTGATCGGCGCGACGATCGCGATCGCGGGTCTGTCGGTGACGGTGTGGGCGCACCACATGTACGTCACGGGCGGCGTGCTGCTGCCGTTCTTCTCCTTCATGACCTTCCTGATCGCGGTCCCGACCGGTGTGAAGTTCTTCAACTGGATCGGCACCATGTGGAAGGGGTCGCTGTCCTTCGAGACACCGATGCTGTGGTCCACCGGCTTCCTGGTCACCTTCCTCTTCGGCGGACTGAC
>NZ_JOGV01000135.1:0-1026 GCF_000721365.1 Streptomyces sp. NRRL F-5650
CCCCGGTACTGCCCGCCCCGCCCTCGGCCGCCCCGAGGCAGTCCGCCCCGGGCCGCCCCGCCCCGAAGGCTGAGGGGGCCCCCCCCGCCCCCGCCCCGACTGAGCAGGGCGCCCCCGCGCAGCCCGCCCTCGACGAGCAGCCCGCCGCCCCCACGACCGAGGGCGGCCCGGCCGCCGAGGGCGACGCCCCGCAGGACGGGGAGCGGCCGCCGACCCGCGCCGAGGTGAAGCAGAAGATTCGCGCCCTGTACGACACCCTCGACGCCCGGCCGGGCGAGGGGCAGATCGTGCGGCTTCTCGAAGTCGAGGCAGACCGCGGCTACCCGTACAAGTCCCGCCGCCACGCGCAGGCGCTGCGCAAGGAGATCGAGACCGACGAGCCGCAGCTACTCGAACGCGGCACGGACAACGTCCGCGCGCTCACCGGCTCGTGACGCTCCGACTGTGACTGCGACTGCAGTCACAGTCGCACCCTCACCCCCTCCCACCCGCGCGAACACCCCCGCACACCCCGATCACACCGACTGCAGTCGCAGTGAAGGAGTCACGGTGTCCGACACCGAAGCACCGCCCGCACCCGCTGCGGCCGAGCCCGAGACACCCGTACAGGCGCCCGTCGAGGCACCCGAGACGCAGCCCGCCCCCACACCCGAGCCCGACGACGACCAGGTCGACGACGAGCCGCAGCCGCGCAGCAAGCGCCGCCGCGGCGTGCCGATCGAACCGCTCGTCATCGGCGCCACCAACAGCACGGCCATGGCCGCGACCGCCGCCTATCAGGCGGCCGGCCCGGTCGGGCTCGCCGCCGCCGCGGGCGGTGCCGTCGTCCTCGCGGCCGGGGGCGCCCTGCAGCGCCGCCGCACGGTGCGCCGCCGCACCACGACCGGGGCGGGGCGCACCCGCGCCGGGGGCGCCCTGACTAGGGGGCGCGGCCGGGGCGGGGTGGCCGCCCCCGGGTCAGGGCGGGGCGGGGCGCCCCGGGCGGCCGGTACCGGCAGGGCGCCCTCGGCGGGGCGGGGCGGGGCG
>NZ_JOGV01000136.1:0-1018 GCF_000721365.1 Streptomyces sp. NRRL F-5650
GAAGGCGTACGTGGGCAACGCGACCCGCCGTCCGGGACGCAGCCCCGGCCACGACACCACCGCCCCCCGCGCATACAGACGCGCCAGCCCCCGGACGAACGAGACCACCTCACCCTGCCCCACCCGCACCGACGGAACCGCCACCACACCCTCACCACGCCCCTGCACCAGACCCGACAACACCGCCTCGGGACCCACCTCGACAAACTCGGTCACCCCCCGACCCACCAACCACTCCACACCATCCCCGAACCGCACAGCCTCCCGGGCATGACGCACCCAGTACTCCACCGAAGCCAACTCCGCCCCCGCCACCGAACCCGTCACATTCGACACCACAGCAATCCCCGGCTCACTGAACGACACCCCCCGCAACACCGCCGCGAACTCCTCCAGCACCGGCTCCACCAACGGCGAATGGAACGCCTGACTCACCCGCAACCGCCGCGAACGACACCCCGCCTCACCAGCCAGCTCCACCACCCTCCCCACACCCGCCCCAGCACCCGAAACCACCACCGACGACGGACCGTTCACCGCACCCACCGACACCGAACCCCCCACCCCCGCACCAGCAATCCACCCCAGCACCTGCTCCTCCGACGCCTCCAACGACACCATCACCCCACCCGCCGGCAACGCCTGCATCAAACGACCACGCGCAGCAACCACCCGCACCGCATCCCCCAGCGACCACACCCCCGCCACACACGCAGCAGCCAACTCACCCACCGAATGACCCATCACGAAATCAGGACGCACCCCACACCGCTCCAACAACCGGAACAACGCCACCTCAAAAGCAAACAAACCCGCCTGCGTATACACCGTCTCGTCCATCAACGCCGCAGCATCCGACCCCTCCTCAGCCCACAACACCTCACGCAACGGCACCTCCAACAACCCGTCAAACGCATCACACACCTCACCGAACACCTCACCAAACCCCGGCAAACCCACCAACTCACGCCCCATACCCAACCGCTGAGACCCCTGACCCGAAAACACCAGAGCCAGG
>NZ_JOGV01000137.1:0-1011 GCF_000721365.1 Streptomyces sp. NRRL F-5650
TGGGGGGGGTGGTGGGGGAGAGGGGCGTGGAGGGGATTTCTGCGCTTCGGGGCGGTTCTCGCCGGTAGGGGCAGCGCGCGGGCGGTGCAGCGTGTAGCTTCCGGGGACATGCCGGGGGGACGCCGGGGTGGGACAGGGTGACTGGGGGGTTGCTCCATGGGAGTACGGCTCATGGTGGTCGACGATCACCGATTGCACGCCGAGGCGCTGGCCTCGGCGCTGAAGCTGCGGGGGCACCGGGTGCTGGCCGCGGCGGCGCCGGCCGCGGGGGCGGCGGAGCTGGTGATCAGCAGGGCGCCGGAGGTGTGCCTGCTGGGGACGGCGGCACCGGCCGAGCCGGGGATCTTCGATCCGGTGGTGCGGGTCAAGCGGGAGCGGCCGCAGGTGGCGGTGCTGGTGTTGGGCCCGGTGCCCAGCCCGCGCGGTATCGCGGCGGCGTTCGCGGCGGGGGCGTCGGGGTACGTGCGGCACGACGAGCGGATAGAGGGTGTCGAGCGGGCGATCATGAAGGCCCGGGCCGGGGAGGCGGCGGTGGCGCCGGCGCTGTTGCAGGGGGCCTTCGGGGAGCTGCTGAACCCCGCGGCGCAGCCCGACGACGAGGGGCAGCGGCTGATGGAGATGCTGACCCCTCGGGAGGTGGAGGTGCTGGTGCGGGTCGCGGACGGTGAGGACACGCGGGTGATCGCGGCCGGTATGGGCATCGCGCCGTCCACCGCCCGCACGCACGTCCAGCGGGTCCTGATGAAACTGGGCGTCGGCTCCCGCCTGGAGGCAGCCGCGCTGGCCGCCCGGACGGGGCTGCTGGACCGGGCGGGTGCCTCCGGCGGCTGAGCGGGTGCCTGCGGCGCCTTTGCGGGATGCCTGCGGCGCCTGTGCGGGTTTGGTGGGGGTGCGCGGTGCGCGGTGGGGTGCGTTGTGGGTCGGGGCCGCGCCGGGGGGTGTCCGTCCTCGGAACGGCGCGGAATCGGTCGGCCACAGATGTGAACTCCGTTGACGCGCCAACCGCTGCGG
>NZ_JOGV01000138.1:0-1231 GCF_000721365.1 Streptomyces sp. NRRL F-5650
CACTCCCGCGCCTCGGTCAGCAACTCCACCGCACCCGCCGACCAGTCCACCTCAGGCGTCGGCTCGTCCACATGCAGCGTCTTCGGCATCAGGCGGTGCCGAAGGGCCAGTACGGACTTGATGACGCCCGCCACGCCGGCGGCCGCCCCCGTGTGGCCGAAGTTCGACTTCACCGAGCCGAGCCACAGCGGCCGGTCGTCCGGCCGGTTCTGGCCGTAGGTGGCGAGCAGGGCCTGGGCCTCGATCGGGTCGCCGAGCTTGGTGCCGGTGCCGTGCGCCTCCACCATGTCCACGTCGGCCGGGGTCAGGCCCGCGTTGGCCAGGGCCGTACGGATCACCCGCTGCTGCGAGGGGCCGTTGGGCGCGCTCAGGCCGTTGGAGGCGCCGTCCTGGTTGATGGCCGAGCCGCGGATCACCGCCAGGACCTCATGGCCGTTGCGGCGCGCGTCCGACGCCCGCGAGGGCCAGTTCGCATTCGCCGTTGTGCAGGGACTGGGCGGCGAGGTGCAGGGCGACCAGCGAGGAGGAGCAGGCCGTGTCCACGGTGACGGCGGGTCCTTCGAGGCCCAGGACGTAGGAGACGCGGCCGGACATCACACTGCCGAGCGCACCGGTCATGCCGTATCCGCCACCGGCCTCGGACGAGCCCATCAGGACCGCCGGGTAGTCCTGCGGACCGCCGCCGACGAAGACGCCGGTGGCCGTGTTGCGCAGGGACCGCGGGTCGATGCCGGACTTCTCCACGGCCTCCCACGACACCTCCAGCAGCAGCCGTTGCTGCGGGTCCATCGAGGTGGCCTCGCGCGGGGACACGCCGAAGAAGGAGGCGTCGAAGTCACCGGCGCCCTGGAGGAATCCGGCCTGGTCCACCGCTGGGGCGCCCCAGCGCTCCCAGCCCCGGTCCGTGGGGAAGGCGGACAGTTCGTCCCGGCCTTCGGACAGCACTCGCCACAGACCTTCGGCGTCGAGTACGCCACCGGGGTAGCGGCAGGCCATGCCGACGATCGCGAGCGGCTCGTCGTTCACGGGTCGGGGCGTGAACGACGCCGTGACGGAGCCCGCTTCGCCGCTGACGAGTTCGTCGCGCAACATGGTGGCCAGTCGTTGCGGGTCGGGGTGGTCGAAGACGAGTGTGGCGGGCAGGCGCAGGCCGGTGGCCTTGGACATGCGGTTGCGCAGTTCCATCGCGGTCAGCGAGTCGAAGCCCAGGTCCTTGAAGGGCCGGGTCGGC
>NZ_JOGV01000139.1:0-949 GCF_000721365.1 Streptomyces sp. NRRL F-5650
GCTGCCGGCCACCGGCTGCGGTGCGTCCGACGAGAGCGGCGTCGACGCGAAGGCCACGGTCGCCGTGGCCGCGGGCTTCCCGGTCACGGTCGACAACTGCGGTGTCAGGACGACGTACGACAAGCCGCCGTCGCGGGTGGTCACCATCCACCAGCACCCGGCGGAACTCATGCTCGCCCTCGGCCTCAAGGACCGCATGGTCGGCACCGCCTTCCCCGACTCCGCGGTCCTGCCCGAACTGGAGAAGGACTACGAGTCGATCCCCGAACTGGCGGAGAGGGAGCCGTCGTTCGAGAAGATCCTGGACGCCGGGCCGGACCTGGTCTACGGCGGCTACGGCAGCGCCTTCGCCGAGAACGAGGGCCGCTCCCGCCAGGCGTTCGCCGGCGCCGGCATCGACACCCACCTCAACCGCGAGTACTGCGGCAGGAAGCGCGTGACGATGAAGGACACCTACGACGAGATCCGCACCGTCGGCAAGATCTTCGGCGTGCCCGACCGGGCGGACGCACTGGTCGCCGGCCTCAAGGCACGGGTCGGCGAGGCCACCACCGCCGTCAGGGGCGAGCCCCGGGTGCCCGTCTTCGTCTACGACAGCGGCGACAAGAGCGCCTTCACCGCGGGCGGCAAGGGCCTGGGCACCGAACTGATCCGGCTGGCCGGCGGCGAGAACGTCTTCGCCGACCTGGACGACGTCTTCGGCGACGTCTCCTGGGAGCAGGTCGTCGAGCGCAAACCCGAGGTCGTCGCCATCTACGACTACGCCGGCGCCGGAAGCGTCGAGGAGAAGAAGAAGTTCCTGCTCTCCCAGCCCGCGCTCGCCGACGTACCCGCCATCAGGAACAAGCGGTTCGTCGTGCTGCCGCTGACCGCCACGCTGGTCGGCATCCGCTCGGCCTACGCGGTCGACGACCTGGCCCGCGGACTGCACCCCGAGAGCTTCCGGTGA
>NZ_JOGV01000140.1:0-924 GCF_000721365.1 Streptomyces sp. NRRL F-5650
GCCCTGGTGTGGGGGCCCGGCGGCCCTGGGTGGGGGGTTGGAGGGCCGCCGGGCGGTCGGGTGGGTTAGGCGGCCTTGTGGCTGTTGAGCTTGTCGGTCAGCCGGGCCTTCTTGAGTTCGAGGGCCTTGATCAGGTCGTCGATCTCCTTGATCTGCGGCGCCAGGACCTCCGCGCGCTGCGCGTCGAGGAGCTTGGCGTACTTCGCCTCGCGCTTGGCGGTGTTCTTGTCGGCCTTGTAGATCTTGACCAGCTCGGTCACGAGGTCCTGGACGGCCAGGAACGTGGCCTTGCTGGCCGTGGTCGAGGGCGACTTGGTCTCGGTCGCCGCCGCCCGGAGGTGGCCCCTCAGGAACCGCACCTTCGGCGCGGTGTCCTTGTCCTCGGCCTCGGGGTCGACGTCCAGGTCGGCCGGGTTGACCAGCTGGTGGCCGATGATGAACGCGGCCTCCAGCTCCTCGCCCAGCATGGGGACGTCGGTGCGCTCGTCGCGGTCCGCGCCGCCCTTGCCGAACTGGACGTTCAGCAGCCCCTCGACCTCGGGGAACGGGTTGTAGTCCGGGTGGATCACGATCGCGCCGACCGGCAGCGCACCGTCCTGGAAGACGCGGGACAGGTCGTAGATCGTCTCGCCGTTCTCGCCCTCGGAGACCGAGTACGAGTAGGTGCCGGTCTGGGTGGTGAGCGTCTGGGTGCCGGACATGAAGATCCCCTCCAACAGGGTCAGGTGGTGTGGATTCTCGGCCGGTTCTTCGTTCCCCCGACCTCGTGATAACTACAGTACACATCGAAGCACGAATACGCAACACCGGAACGGGATCACCCCTACACGCTCAACCAAACCCACCCCAAACTAGGAACCTCACCCCGCCACCCCGCCCCCGACGCTGTCTCTTATACACATCTCCGAGCCCACGAGACCGTAC
>NZ_JOGV01000141.1:0-920 GCF_000721365.1 Streptomyces sp. NRRL F-5650
CGCACGGCCTCCCGGACATGCCGCACCCAGTACTCCACCGTCGCCAGTTCCGCACCCGCCACCTCCCCGGTCACATTCGAAACCACCGGAAGCACAGCCGGCCGGAACTCCACCGACGCCAACACCTCCGCGAACGCCGCCAACATCGGCTCCATCCGCACCGAATGAAAAGCATGGGACACCCCCAACCGCTTCACCCGCCGCCCCTCCTCCCCCACCAGCCGGCCCACAAGCCCCAGCACCGCCTCCTCCTCACCCGACAACACCAACGACCGCGGACCATTCACCGCCGCCACCGACACACCCACCGGCAACACACCCAACTCCCCCTCAGCCACCTCCACCGCCACCATCGCCCCACCCCCCGGCAACTCCTGCATCAACCGCCCACGCGCCACCACCACCCGACACGCATCCGCCAACGACCACACCCCCGCCACATGCGCCGCCGCCAACTCACCAACCGAATGACCCACCAGCACATCCGCCCCCACACCCCACGCCTCCAACAACCGGAACAACGCCACCTCCAACGCGAACAACGCCGGCTGCGCCCACTCCGTACGCCCCAAAAGCCCGCCATCCCCACCAAACACAACCTCCTTCAACGGCCGCCCCAGCACACCGTCCACATGAGCACACACCTCGTCGAACGCCGCCGCGAACACCGGAAACGCCTCATACAACCCCCGCCCCATACCCGGACGCTGCGCACCCTGCCCCGTGAACAGAAACGCCGTACCACCCTCCCCGGCCACCCCCCGCACCACCGACGAACCACTCTCCCCCTCCGCCAGCACCTCCAACCCGGCCAGGAACTCCCCCCGCTCCCGCCCGGTCACCACCGCCCGGTGCTCCAGCACCGCCCGCGAACCCGCCAACGACCAACCCACATCCACAACACTGAAGTCCGGCTCGGC
>NZ_JOGV01000142.1:0-850 GCF_000721365.1 Streptomyces sp. NRRL F-5650
AGGCGACCCGGCAGTCGGTGCTCAGCGCGCTGGACGTCCTGGGCTACGAGCGCCCCACCCAACTGCGGGGCGAGCGCGCCCGCCTGGTCGGCCTGGTCCTGCCGGAGCTCCAGAACCCCATCTTCCCCGCCTTCGCCGAGGTCATCGGCGGCGCCCTCGCCCAGCAGGGACTGACCCCGGTGCTGTGCACCCAGACCAAGGGCGGCGTCTCCGAAGCCGACTACGTCGAACTCCTCCTCCAGCAGCAGGTCTCCGGCGTCGTCTTCGCCGGCGGGCTCTTCGCCCAGGCCGACGCACCCCACGACCACTACCGGCTCCTCGCCGAACGCAACATCCCCGTGGTCCTCATCAACGCCTCCATCGCCGATCTGGACTTCCCGTGCATCGCCTGCGACGACGCCGTGGCCGTCGATCAGTCCTGGCGGCACCTCGCGTCCCTCGGGCACGAGCGCATCGGGCTCGTGCTCGGCCCCTCCGACCACATCCCCTCCCGCCGCAAACTGGCCGCCGCCCGCGAAACCGCACGAGCAGCCGGCACGGAACTGCCCGACTCCCACGTCGAACGCGCCATGTTCTCCCTCGAAGGCGGACAGGCAGCCGCCACCCGACTCCTCGACCGCGGCATCACCGGCATCATCTGCGCCAGCGACCCCCTCGCCCTCGGCGCCGTCCGCGCCGCCCGCCGCCACGGACACCACGTCCCCCACGACGTCTCCGTCGTCGGCTACGACGACAGCGCCTTCATGACCTGCACCGAACCACCCCTCACCACCGTCCGCCAACCCATCGAAGCCATGGGACGCGCCGCCGTCGACCTCCTCTGCGCACAAATCCAAGGCACCGAAGTCCC
>NZ_JOGV01000143.1:0-758 GCF_000721365.1 Streptomyces sp. NRRL F-5650
TCGCCGGTGGTGGTGTGGTCGGTGTCGTCCGCGAGGACCTGGGCGACCTCGGGTATGTCCTCGATCAACGGCCGCCGCCGCGCCATCACATACCCCGGAGTGAACCTCCCCCAGTCCATGTCCGTCACCGTCAACACCGTCTCGTCCTGCTCCAACGCCTGACGCAACGCCTCCACCGCCCACACAGGCTCCATCGCCCGCACCCCACGACGCTCCAACTGCTCCGCCGTACCCTCCGACGCCATACCCGTCGCCCGCCAACCACCCCACGACACCGACGTCGCCACCACACCCCGCGCCCGACGCTCCCACGCCAACCCATCCAGATACGCATTCGCCGCCGCATACGCCCCATTACCCGCACTGCCCCACACCGCCGCACCCGACGAGAACAACACAAACGCATCCAACTCAAGCCCAGCCGTCAACTCATCCAGATACCGGGCACCCCACACCTTCGCCGCCATCTGCGCCCGCATCTCCGCCGCATCCACCTCCCCCACCACGCCATAACTCGCCACACCAGCCGTGTGAAAGACCGCCGACAGCGGATACTCCGCCGGCATCCCCGCAACCACCCGCTCCACAGCAGCACGGTCGGTCACATCACACGCGACCACCTCCACCTCCGCACCCAGACCACCCAACTCCTCCACCAGCTCACCCACACCCTCAGCCCCACCACCACGCCGGCTCAGCAGAACCAGACGCTCCGCACCCGCCCCGGCCAGCCACCGCGCCACATGCCCACCCACACC
>NZ_JOGV01000144.1:0-723 GCF_000721365.1 Streptomyces sp. NRRL F-5650
CGAGAAATACCAGCTCAAACCCCGCGACTGGGCCACCGCCGAACGCGAGGGCACCACCATCGCCCCCCTCATCACCCGCCTCAACACCATCCGCCGCGCCCACCCCGCGCTGCACCGGCTGAGGAACCTCCGCTTCCACCACACCGACAACGACGCGCTCCTCGCGTACAGCAAGCGCGCCGGGTCCGACGTCGTCCTGGTGGTCGTCAACCTCGATCCGCACCGCACCCAGGAGGCCACGATCTCGCTCGACATGCCGCAGCTCGGCCTGGACTGGCACGAGACCGTGCCGGTCCACGACGAACTCACGGGACGGACCTATCACTGGGGCCGGACGAACTACGTGCGGCTCGAGCCCGGACTGGCCCCCGCCCACGTCTTCCACGTCCGGCGGCCGTCCGCCGGCGCGCCGCAGAACGGAGGGGCAGGAGCCTCATGAGCGTCAACGAGCCCGTGCCGGACACTTTCGAGGACACCCCCGCGGGGGAACGGCAACCGGACTGGTTCAAACGAGCCGTCTTCTACGAGGTCCTCGTCCGCTCCTTCCAGGACAGCAACGGCGACGGGGTGGGCGACCTCAAGGGCCTGACCGCCAAACTGGACTATCTGCAATGGCTCGGCGTCGACTGCCTCTGGCTCCCGCCCTTCTTCAAGTCGCCCCTGCGCGACGGCGGGTACGACGTCTCCGACTACACCGCCGTCCTGCCCGAGTTCGGCGACCTC
>NZ_JOGV01000145.1:0-717 GCF_000721365.1 Streptomyces sp. NRRL F-5650
CGAGAAATACCAGCTCAAACCCCGCGACTGGGCCACCGCCGAACGCGAGGGCACCACCATCGCCCCCCTCATCACCCGCCTCAACACCATCCGCCGCGCGAGCCCGGCCCTGCGCCAACTGCGCGATCTGCACTTCCACACCACGGACAAGGAAGAGGTGATCGCCTACTCCAAGCGGCAGGGATCGAACACGGTTCTGGTGGTCGTGAACCTCGACCCCCGCCACACCCAGGAGGCCACGGTCTCGTTGGACATGCCGCAACTCGGCCTGGACTGGCACGAGTCGGTGCCGGTGCGCGACGAGCTGACCGGCGAGACCTATCACTGGGGCAGGGCCAACTATGTGCGCCTGGAGCCGGGCCGTACGCCCGCGCACGTCTGCACGGTTCTGCGACCGTCCCACCCGCAGATCGGAGGGTCACTCACCACATGATCGTCAACGAGCCCGTGCCGGACACCTTCGAGGACACCCCCGCCAAGGACCGCGACCCGGACTGGTTCAAACGAGCCGTCTTCTACGAGGTCCTCGTCCGCTCCTTCCAGGACAGCAACGGCGACGGCATCGGTGACCTCAAGGGCCTGACCGCCAAACTGGACTACCTGCAATGGCTCGGCGTGGACTGCCTCTGGCTCCCGCCCTTCTTCAAGTCGCCCCTGCGCGACGGCGGGTACGACGTCTCCGACTACACCGCCGTCCTGCCCGAGTTCGGCGACCTC
>NZ_JOGV01000146.1:0-691 GCF_000721365.1 Streptomyces sp. NRRL F-5650
GGGTACAGAGGGCGCAGAGCGCCCTCTGAAAGACCGTCAGCGCAGAGCGCTGACCGGCCCGCCCCGCGGGCCGGCCGTGGAGCCGGCCCGCGGGGCGGGCCGGAGGCCGGCGGGTGGTTCGGCCTCGAATTCGGTTCCTCTTTCCGGGGGTTGTGGTGAGAGAATGGCTGGCTAGGTGGGAGGGGGTTCCCTCGTGGTCCTGGCGAGTCTTTCCGGTGGTTTCTCGACGGGCTTTCAGATTGTCCCGGTGGTGTTTCTCTGCGGGTGGTCCTGATTTCCCGTGCGGCCTGATCATTCTAAGGGTTTGGCGCCCGGTAATTCAAGTTGTGCGGCGGGGAATTGACGGGGTTTCCGTTCCCCGAGCCCCGGGGTTCGCTCCGATGGGATCGCGCTGCCCCTGTACGGCTCTAGCAGCAGCCTACAGGGGCCCCGGTAGCGAGGGAAGGGGGTTCCGGAGGTGACGCGCCAGGGGGCCGTGTGCGGCAATCCGGGGCGCGCGTGAGGGTGGCGTTAGATTCGCGGTTCGGGAATTGGCGGGTTGTTAGATTCGGCGGACCGGGGGCGTTAGATCCGGGGCCGCTCCAATCGTCGCACAGGGGACGGGCGTTAGATTCGCCGGTTGGGTCGGTGTGGCGTTTCCGGGTGCCGTTAGATTCGCGTCCGGGGTCGGTGGGGGTGTTAGATCCGGGGT
>NZ_JOGV01000147.1:0-913 GCF_000721365.1 Streptomyces sp. NRRL F-5650
CCGCTTCCCCGGCGGAGTGACCTCTCCCGAGGAACTGTGGCGCTTGCTCGCCGACGAACGCGACGCCATGGGCGACTACCCCACCGACCGCGGCTGGGATCTGGACGCCTTGTTCGACTCGGACCCGGACCGCGTCGGCACCTCCTACTCCCGCACCGCCGGTTTCATCGACGGGGTCGCCGACTTCGACGCGGAGTTCTTCGGGATCTCGCCCCGCGAGGCCCTGGCCATGGACCCGCAGCAGCGGCTGCTCCTGGAGACCACCTGGGAAGCACTGGAGCGGGCCGGCATCGACCCCGGCACCCTGCGCGCCACCCCGACCGGCATCTTCTCAGGCCGTGTCTCGTACGCGTTCGGGTTCGAGGGTCCTGCGGTGACGGTGGACACGGCGTGCTCGTCGTCGCTGGTGGCGTTGCACCAGGCGGTGCAGGCGAAGGCGTTCTCCGCGGATGCGGACGGGACGGGTTTCTCCGAGGGCGTGGGCCTGCTCCTGGTGGAGCGGTTGTCGGACGCGCTCCGCAACGGGCACGAGGTGCTCGCGGTGGTGCGTGGCTCCGCCCTCAACCAGGACGGCGCGTCCAACGGCCTGACCGCACCGAGCGGCCCCGCGCAGCAGCGCGTCATCCGCCATGCGCTCGCCAACGCCGGGCTCACCCCCGCGGACATCGACGCCGTCGAGGCACACGGCACGGGGACGTCCCTCGGCGACCCGATCGAGGCGCAGGCTCTGCTTGCCACGTATGGTCAGGGCCGCCCCGAGGACAGGCCGCTGTTGCTCGGCTCGGTGAAGTCGAACATCGGTCACACCCAGGCCGCGGCCGGTGTGGCGGGCGTCATCAAGATGGTCGAGGCGATGCGGCACGGTGTGGTGCCGAAGACGTTGCACGTGGATGAGCCGACGCCGCATGTGGAC
>NZ_JOGV01000148.1:0-679 GCF_000721365.1 Streptomyces sp. NRRL F-5650
CCTCTGGGGGGTGGAGGGCCGCCGGGCCCTGGTCGGGTGGCTCAGGCGGCCTTGTAGCCGTTCAGCTTGTCGGTGAGCTGCGCGCGCTTGAGCTGGAGGGCCTTGATCTGGTCGTCGACCTCCTTGATCTGGGGCGCGAGGACCTCGGCGCGCTGGGCGTCGAGGAACTTGCTGTACTTCGCCTCACGCTTCGCGGTGTTCTTGTCGGCCCGGTAGATCTTGACCAGCTCGGTCACCAGGTCCTGGACCGCCAGGAACGTCGCCTTGCTGGCCGTGGTCGACGGCGACTTGACCTCGGTCGCCGCCGCCCGGAGGTAACCCCGGAGGAACCGCACCTTCGGCGCGCCCTCCTTCTCCTCGGCCTCCGGGTCGACGTCCAGGTCGGCCGGGTTGACCAGCTGGTGACCGATGATGAACGCGGCCTCCAGCTCCTCGCCCAGCATCGGGACGTCCGTGCGCTCGTCGCGGTCCGCGCCGCCCTTGCCGAACTGGACGTTCAGCAGCCCCGGAACCTCCGGGAAGGGGTTGTAGTCCGGGTGGATCACGATCGCGCCGACCGGCAGCGCACCGTCCTGGAAGACGCGGGACAGGTCGTAAATCGTCTCGCCGTTCTCGCCGTTCTCGCCCTCGGAGACCGAGTACGAGTAGGTGCCGTTCTGGGTGGTGAGCGTCTGGGTGC
>NZ_JOGV01000149.1:0-1133 GCF_000721365.1 Streptomyces sp. NRRL F-5650
ACGGAAGTTCACGCCGGTGGCACGCACCGCGACCCGCACCTGCCCCGCTCCGAGAGGCTCGGCGGCACGCGGGCAGTCCACCAGGCGCAGCCCGTCCAGCGTTCCACCTGTGTCCAGCTCCACACCCCAGGCGTCCGCTGCGGGCAGGGCCAGAGTGTCGGCGTCAGAGGTTGAGACCCGGCCGAGCCGGGGCACGAGAACCGCTCCGGAACGCAGCGCGAACGCGGACTCGTCAGCGGTCACCGCTCCGGCGACCGCGGCGGGCAGGGCCAGGACGGACGACGGCGCGTCGTCCAGGTCGACCAGCAGGAAACGGCCCGGATGTTCGGAGGACGCCGTTCGTCCGAATCACCGGCGAGCGACGCCCAGTTGACCTCGTACAGGGAATCCACGCTCTGACGGGAGAGCGTGTCAAGGGTGAGCGGGCGCGAGGTGAGCGCCTCGATGGTCAGCACCGGGAGGCCGGTGCCGTCGGTCAGCCGCACCTCGAGCGAGTCGGCGCCCGTCGGCGTCAGCCGGACTCGTGCCGCGGTGGCACCGGTCGCGTGGAGACGCGCCCCGGCGAAGGAAAACGGCATCATTCGCTCGCCGTCGTCCTCCAGCAGCGTCACCAGACCCGTCTGCAGCGCGGCATCGACGAGGGCGGGGTGCACCCCGAACCGTCCGGCATCACGCTCGGCACCCTCCGGCAGCACGACATCGGCGAACAACTCCTCGCAGACCCACTCCGCACCGTCGTCCTCCTGGCCCGGCCGGACCTCCCGGGAGTGCAGTTGCACCGTGCGCCGGCCCTGCTCGTCGGGGGACCCGACGGCGACCTGGAGGTCGACCACCGCGTCGCCGCCCGGTACGACCAGGGGGGCCTGCAGAACGAGTTCCTCGAGGAGTTCACAGCCAACGCTCTCGCCCGCCCGCAGTACGAGTTCGAGCAGGGCTGCCCCGGGCACCAGAACCCGGCCCAGCACCGCGTGACCGGCGAGCCAGGAATGCGTTTGGAGGGAAATCCGGCCCGTGAAGAGGTGGCCCTCGCCGCTCGCGAGCGCGATACCGGCAGCCAGCAGCGGGTGGCCGAGCGCGGAGAGACCGGCCCCGGACACCTCGGCGGCGCCGGCCGCACCGTCCAGCCAGTAGTG
>NZ_JOGV01000150.1:0-1135 GCF_000721365.1 Streptomyces sp. NRRL F-5650
ACGGAAGTTCACGCCGGTGGCACGCACCGCGACCCGCACCTGCCCCGCTCCGAGAGGCTCGGCGGCACGCGGGCAGTCCACCAGGCGCAGCCCGTCCAGAGCTCCGCCCGTTTCGAGGTCCACTCCCCAGGCATCGGCCTGGGGAGTGGCCAAGGTGTCGGCGTTGGCGCGGGCGACCCGGGCCAGGCGGGGTACGGAAACCGCTCCGGCGCGTACGGCGAGGGAGGTCTCGCCTGTGACCACCGCTCCGGCGACCGCGGCGGGCAGGGCCAGGACGGACGACGGCGCGTCGTCCAGGTCGACCAGCAGGAAACGGCCCGGATGTTCGGAGGACGCCGTCAAGGACCACGGTCGGTCCGTCGGCTTCGACGTGCGTCGCACCGATGCTCAGCGGGTCCCAGTTCACCTCGTACAGCGAGTCAACACTCTGGCTCGCGAGTGCGTCGACGGTCAGTGGCCGCGAGGTGAGGGCCTCGATGGTGAGGACCGGCAGCCCGGCGTGATCAGTCAACTGGACCGAAAGAGTGTCGTCACCCACCGGCGTCAGCCGGGCCCGGACTGCGGTGGCACCGGTCGCGTGGAGACGCGCCCCGGCGAACGAGAACGGCATCAACCGGGCGTCCTGCCCTTCCAGCAGGGTCACCAGACGCGTCTGCAGCGCGGCATCGACGAGGGCGGGGTGCACCCCGAACCGTCCGGCATCACGCTCGGCACCCTCCGGCAGCACGACATCGGCGAACAACTCCTCCCCGGAGCGGTACGCCCGGGAGTGCAGCCGCACCGCACGCCGCCCCTGCTCGTCAGGGGATTCCACGGCGACCTGGAGGTCGACCGCCGCGTCACCAGTCGGCACCATCAGCGGTGCGTGCAGAACGAGTTCCTCCAGCAGCTCGGTTCCCACGCTCTCACCGACCCGCAGCATCAGCTCCAGCACGGCCGCCCCCGGCACGAGTGCCCGGCCCATGACCACGTGGTCGGCCAGCCAAGGGTGGGTTCGCAGGGAGATGCGGCCCGTGGAGACGTGGCCGTTCCCGTCCGCGAGCGCGATACCGGCAGCCAGCAGCGGGTGGCCGAGCGCGGAGAGACCGGCCCCGGACACCTCGGCGGCGCCGGCCGCACCGTCCAGCCAGTAGTG
>NZ_JOGV01000151.1:0-607 GCF_000721365.1 Streptomyces sp. NRRL F-5650
CACTCACCGAACCGACCAGCAAACACCGGCGAAGAATCCAACAACTCCACCGCCATACCAGCCCACTGCGAACCCTGCCCCGGAAAAACGAACACCACGCCGTCCCTGACCTCCCCTACTCCGGACACCACCCCCTCTGCGAACTCACCTGCCGCCACCGCCTCCAGCCCCGCCAGCAACTGCTCACGATCCGAACCCAGCACCACCGCCCGGTACTCATGCCCGGCCCGAGACGCCACCAGCGAATACCCGACATCCACCAGCGACACGTCGGAGGCCCCCGCGAACTCCCGCAACCGCTCCGCCTGCCCACGCAACCCCGCCGCCGACCGACCCGAAACCACCCACGGCACCACACCACCACACACAAGACCAGCCGGACCGGACTCAACCCCGCCCCCACAAGCCTCCCCGGCCGGAGCCTGCTCCACAATCACGTGCGCGTTCGTCCCACTCACACCGAACGACGACACACCCGCACGCCGAACACGACCCGTCTCCGGCCAGACACACTCCTCCGTCACCAACTCCACGGCACCCGCCGACCAGTCCACCTGCGGCGTCGGCTCATCCACATGCAGCGTCCTGGGCACCACACCACGCCGCA
>NZ_JOGV01000152.1:0-598 GCF_000721365.1 Streptomyces sp. NRRL F-5650
GGTGCCGCGGGGGATCGATCCGGACGGCACCGCCCTGATCACCGGCGGCACCGGCACCCTCGGCGCCCTCCTCGCCCGCCACCTCGTCCACCACCACCACGTCACCCACCTCGTCCTCACCAGCCGACGCGGACCCGACGCCCCCGGCGCCCGACAACTCCACGACGAACTCACCGCCGCCGGCGCCCACGTCACCCTCACCGCCTGCGACACCACCAACCCCACCCAACTCCAGACCCTCCTCGACACCATCCCCACCACCCACCCCCTCACCACCGTCATCCACACCGCCGGCACCCTCGACGACGCCACCACCACCAACCTCACCGACCACCAACTCCACACCGTCCTCCACCCCAAAATCGACACCGCCACCCACCTCCACCACCTCACCCGCCACCACCCCCTCACCACCTTCGTCCTCTACTCCAGCGCCGCCGGACAACTCGGCACCGCCGGACAAGCCAACTACGCCGCCGCCAACACCTACCTCGACGCCCTCGCCCACCACCGCCACACCCACGGCCAACCCGCCACCAGCCTCGCCTGGGGACTGTGGACCACCCGCAGCACCATGACCCACCACCTCGACGACGAG
>NZ_JOGV01000153.1:0-887 GCF_000721365.1 Streptomyces sp. NRRL F-5650
CTGGTCGCGCGCCCGGGAGACCATCGTGGTGGACGTACGGGCGCCGCGGGTGCTGCTCGGTGCGGTCACCGGCGCCGGCCTCGCGGTGATCGGCACCGCCCTGCAGGCCCTGGTGCGCAACCCGCTCGCCGAGCCGTACCTGCTCGGCGTCTCCTCCGGGGCGTCGCTCGGCGCGGTCTCGGTGATCGTGTTCGGGGTCACCCTCTTCGGGCCGGCCTCGTCCGGGGTGGCGGTCGCGGCGGTGCTCACCGCGGTCCTCGACCTGCTGCTGCTCACCACCGGCCGCGGCAACGAGGCCCGCGCGGTCCTCGCCTGGACCCTCGGCGGCCTCGGCGGTGTCAACTGGGGCACCCTGTGGCTGCCGAGCACCGCCCTGCTGCTCGGTGTCGGTGTCCTCATGGCGCAGGCCCGCAACCTGAACCTGCTGCTGGCCGGCGAGGAGGCGGCCACCACGATGGGCCTGGACGTGGCCCGCTTCCGCGCCCGGCTGTTCGTGCTGCTCCGACGGCGGCTCTCGGCGGAGCGGTCTTCCTCGTCTGGGCCGACATCGCCGCACGGACGGTCGCCGCACCCATGGAGATACCCGTCGGCGTGCTCACCGCCCTGTGCGGCGGACCCTTCTTCCTGTGGCTGATGCGCCGGGACGCCCGCCGCGGCACCGACCGAGGAGTGGCATGACCGCGGCCGACACGCGCCCCGCCGAACTGCACGTCGACGGCGTCACACTCACCGCCGGAGCCCGCGCCCTGGTGCGCGACGTCTCCCTCACCGCCCGCCCCGGCGAGACCGTCGGCCTCGTCGGCCCCAACGGCAGCGGCAAGTCCAGCCTCCTGCGCACCGTCTACCGCGTCCTGCGCCCCGACGCCGGCCAGGTCCGGGTCGACGGG
>NZ_JOGV01000154.1:0-521 GCF_000721365.1 Streptomyces sp. NRRL F-5650
CGCCTGCCGTGCCGCGCACCACGCGTGCCGATTCCGCGCCGGTGGCCAGGGCCTCCAGACCGTCGAGCAGTTCCTCCCGGCCACGCCCCAGCACCACCGCCCGATGCTCGAAACACGACCGCCCCGACACCAACGACCACCCCACATCAGCCACATCCACACCCGCGTCACCGGCCACCCGCACCCGCAGCCGCTCCGCCTGCGCACGCAACGCCGCCTCCGACCGCCCCGACACCACCCACGGCACCACCCCACCCACCACCGACCCCGACCCCGACTCCCCCACACCCGCACCCGCACCCGCACCCGGAGACGGGTCCGGAGACGGGTCCGGCGCCTCCTCCACGATCACATGCGCGTTCGTGCCACTCACCCCGAACGACGACACACCCGCCCGACGACGACCCCCCTCCGACCGCACCCACTCCCGACCCTCCACCACCAACTCCACCCCACCCGACGACCAGTCCACATGCCGCGACGGCCGGTCCACATGCAACGACCCCGGCACAAACCCGTGC
>NZ_JOGV01000155.1:0-731 GCF_000721365.1 Streptomyces sp. NRRL F-5650
TGCTGAGTGGTCTGGTGCTGGCGGTGACGTCGACGACCGCGCACGCCGCGACCGGCCCCGACGTCATCGCCCACCGCGGCTCCTCCGGCATGGCACCCGAGAACACCGCCGCCGCCATCGACCTCGCCGTCCGACAACACGCAGACCACGTCGAAATCGACGTCCAACGCACCAAAGACGGCAAACTCATCAACTTCCACGACTGCACCATGCAACGCACCACCAACATCGAAGACCTCTACCCAGGCCGCCCCACCTACCGCGTCTCCGACTTCACCTGGAACGAACTCCGCCGCCTCGACGCCGGACCCCCACCGGACTCCTCGCCGAAATCAGCCCCTGCAGCCAATACGGCACCACCCTCGCCACCGACCTCGCCACCACCCTCAACAACAAACCCCACTACCTCCACACCGCCCTCGCCCGCAAAAAACTCGCCGTCCAGTCCTTCCAGACCGACGACGCCCACACCTTCCACACCGCACAACCCCACATCCCCATCGGCATCCTCGACGCCGACCGCCCCACCGACACCGAACTCCTCCAACTCAGCCAATGGGCCGACCAGATCAACCCCCAGCACACCATCACCGACCAAACCCTCGTCGACCGCATCCACCAACTCGGCATGACCGTCAACGTCTGGACCGTCGACGAACCCGGCGCCATCCGCACCATGGCACAACTCGGCGTCGACGGCATCATCACCGACTACCCCCAAACCCTCACCC
>NZ_JOGV01000156.1:0-494 GCF_000721365.1 Streptomyces sp. NRRL F-5650
CTCGCGCGCGTTCAGGAGTGGCTTGCCGACGAGGCGCTCGTCGACGCGAGGCTCGTCGTGGTCACCCGTGGTGCCGTCGCGGTGTCGGGCGGCGAGCGGGTGGATCTTGTGCAGGCGGCTGTGCGTGGTCTTCTGCGTTCTGTGCAGTCGGAGCATCCTGGGCGGTTTGTGCTGGTGGATGCGGGGGGTGGGGCGGGGGGTGTTCCGGTGGCTGTGGTGGCTGCGGCTGTTGCTGGGGGTGAGCCGGAGTTTGCCTGGCGTGGTGGGGAGGTGTGGGTGCCGAGGCTGGCCTTGGCCGGTGTGGATGCTGCTGCTGTTTCCGGTGGTGGTGGGTCGTGGTCGGGTGGTGGTTCGGTGTTGGTGACGGGTGGCACCGGTGTGGTGGGGGCCGCGGTGGCGCGGCATCTGGTGGCGGTGCACGGTGTGCGTGATCTCGTGCTGGCGAGCCGGCGTGGTGAGGACGCGCCGGGGGTCGTTGAGCTGGTGGGGGAGCT
>NZ_JOGV01000157.1:0-488 GCF_000721365.1 Streptomyces sp. NRRL F-5650
CCAACACCCGCACCTCGGCACCCGCAGCCGTCAGCGCCCCCGACACCTCCTCCACCGGAGCACCCCCGCCCCGGACCACCACCAACCACACACCACTCAGACGGGCAGTGGGAGGCGTTCCCATGGCACGCCATTCGGTGCGGTAACGCCATGAGTCGAGGGTGCTCTGGGCCCGACGGCCCTTGCGCCACGCCGACAGCGCCGGCAGCCATGCCTCCGCGGCCTTGAGAGAGGCCGTGTCGATGCCGTCCCGGGCGTCGATCACCTGGGCGAGGTCCGCGAAGTCCTCGCGCTCGACTGCGTCCCAGAAGGCCGCGTCCACCTCGTCCGTCGTCGCGGTGCCGATCTCACCGCCGACGGTGACACCCTCCAGCCAGTAGCGCTGGTGCTGGAAGGCGTAGGTGGGCAGGTCCACCCGGCGGGCACCACTGCCGGCGAACAAGGCCGACCAGTCCACCGGAACACCCGCGACATACGCCTCCGCCAAC
>NZ_JOGV01000158.1:0-484 GCF_000721365.1 Streptomyces sp. NRRL F-5650
GGCTGGTGGTGGGCGTGGGCGGCCCTGCGGGGGGGTTGGGGCCGCCCTGCCCTGGTCGGTGGCTTAGGCGGCCTTGTAGCCGCTGAGCTTCTTGCTCAGGTGGGCCCGCCATCCGCTGCTGCTCGGGGTGCGCGCTCCGGCATCCCGGTCTCCTTGAGCCGGACGATGCGGGTGTAGCTGACGGTGGAGCGGTAGTTCTCCATGCCGTCCTCGATCTTGAACTTCCGGCCGTCCGACGTGTGGATCAGCTCCCGGCCGATCTTGGCCACGGTGACCATCGTGTAGCCCCAGTGGACCTGGCACGTCTCGTACTGGGCGACCTGGTCACCGACCTTGATGCCCTGGAGCTGCGGATCCGGGTTCCGCACTGCCTCGCTGAAGTCCATGTAGGTCTCTCACCTCTTGATCTCGCCCTGGCCCGCCGCACCCCAGCTAAGGCGCTCGGTGTGGGAGGGGCTGGGTCCGGGCTCCGTGGGGCTGGTGG
>NZ_JOGV01000159.1:0-442 GCF_000721365.1 Streptomyces sp. NRRL F-5650
GAGAAGAGGACGAAGAGGGTGAGGGGGTGGTCGCGGGTGAGTTCGTGGAGGTGCCAGGCGGCGTCGGTCTTGGGGCGCAGGACGGTGGTGAGGCGGTCGGGGGTGAGGGCGGTGAGGATGCCGTCGTCGAGGACGCCGGCGGTGTGGACGACGCCGGTGAGGGGGTGGGTGTCGGGTATGGAGCGGATCAGGTGGTCGAGGGCGGTGCGGTCGGCGGTGTCGCAGGCGGCGATGCGTACGGTGGCGCCGAGTTCGGTGAGTTCGGCGGTGAGCCGGTCGGCTCCGGGGGCGTCGGGGCCGCGTCGTCCGGCCAGGAGCAGGTGGCGGACGCCGTGGTCGGTGACCAGGTGCCGGGCGAAGAGGGCGCCCAGGGCGCCGGTGCCGCCGGTGATCAGGACCGTGCCCTGCGGATCGGGCACCGGACGGCCCCCGACCGCGTCCG
>NZ_JOGV01000160.1:0-865 GCF_000721365.1 Streptomyces sp. NRRL F-5650
CACCGGAGCACCCCCGCCCCGGACCACCACCAACCACACACCACTCAAGGACGCCACCGACGGCACCCCCACCGAACGCCACACCGTCCGATACCGCCAGGAATCCAGCACCGCTCGTTCCTGGCGCCCCTTGCGCCAGGCCGACAGTGCGGGGACCACCGACTCCCACGCCTGCGGGTCGACCCCGTTGACCAGGGAAGTCACGCCATCGATGTCCGCGCGCTCCACGGCGCCCCAGAAGGCCGCGTCCACCGGATCGGTCGGTCCACCGCTGCTCTGGCCGGGGAGTACTGCGTCGGCGAGCCAGTAGTGCTCGTGTTGGAAGGCGTAGGTGGGCAGATCCACCCGGCGGGCACCACTGCCGGCGAACAAGGCCGACCAGTCCACCGGAACACCCGCGACATACGCCTCCGCCAACGACACCAACAACCGCCCGACCCCACAGCCGTGCCAACGCCGTAGACACCCTCCACGGTCTCCTGCACCGCCATCGTCAGCACCGGATGCGGACTCGACTCCACGAAACCGACGAACCCTTCTCCACCAACAACCGCGTCACCGACTCGAACCGCACCCGCTCCCGCAGATTCCGCACCTCGAACCGCACCCGCTCCCGCAGATTCCGCACCCAATACCCGGCATCCAACCCCGCCGTGTCCAACCGCCCACCAGTCACCGTCGAATAGAACGCCACTCGTCGTTCAACGCGTCCACCTGCGCCGAATGCGAGGCATAGTCCACCGCGATCCGACGCGCCCGAACCCCCGCCGCCTCGCACTCCGCCAGCAACGCATCCAACGCCTCAACCTCACCCGACACCACCACCGACGACGGACCATTCACCGCCGCCACCCCCACCCGCCCC
>NZ_JOGV01000161.1:0-421 GCF_000721365.1 Streptomyces sp. NRRL F-5650
GCGGTGCCGATCACCGCGAGGCCGGCGCCGGTGACCGCACCGAGCAGCACCCGCGGCGCCCGTACGTCCACCACGATGGTCTCCCGGGCGCGCGACCAGTCCTGCTCCTGCCAGTCGGCACCCAGCGCGTGCGTCACGATGCCCCACACCTGGCCCGGCGGTACGTGCACGGAGCCGATGGCGAGGCCCGCCGTCGCGGAGACGACGAGCAGGGCGGTGAGTACCAGCAGTGTGACGCCGAGCCGCGTACGGCCCCGTCCTGAGCCGGTGGACTTCCGCCGGTGGCCCGTCCCCGCGGCGGGCGTGCCGGTGGCGGCCTGGGTCACCGGAAGCTCTCGGGGTGCAGTCCGCGGGCCAGGTCGTCGACCGCGTAGGCCGAGCGGATGCCGACCAGCGTGGCGGTCAGCGGCAGCACGACGAA
>NZ_JOGV01000162.1:0-421 GCF_000721365.1 Streptomyces sp. NRRL F-5650
CGCCAACCCCCCACCCGCGATGTACAACTCCCCCTGCACACCCCACGGCACCGGACGCAACCGCTCATCCAGCACGAACACCCGCGTGTTCCCGATCGGCACCCCGATCGCCACCCCACCCCCCACCACCACCGGAGCCGTCGTCGACCACACCGTCGTCTCCGTCGGCCCGTACCAGTTCCCCACCTCCAACGCCTCACCCGCCAGCACATCCGCCAACCGCACCGGCAACGCCTCACCCCCCACCACCACCCGCAACCCCCGCACCGCACCCGGCTCAAACGCCAGCAACATCTGCCAGAAAGCCGGAGTCGCCTGCACCACCGACACCCCATGACGCCGCATCAACCCCACAACAGCCCCCGGATCGACCACCACCTCCCGCCGCGCCACCACCACAGCCGCACCACACACCAACGGC
>NZ_JOGV01000163.1:0-421 GCF_000721365.1 Streptomyces sp. NRRL F-5650
GCGGTGCCGATCACCGCGAGGCCGGCGCCGGTGACCGCACCGAGCAGCACCCGCGGCGCCCGTACGTCCACCACGATGGTCTCCCGGGCGCGCGACCAGCCCGGCTGCTGCCAGTCGGCACCCAGCGCGTGCGTCACGATGCCCCACACCTGCCCCGGCGGTACGTGCACGGAGCCGATCGCGAGGCCCGCCGTCGCGGAGACCGTGAGCAAGGCGGTGAGTACCAGCAGTGTGACGGCCCACTTTGTACGGCCCACCCCCGACTCGTCGGCCTTTCGCCGTCGAACCGTCCGCTCGGCGGGCGTGCCGGTGACGGACGGGATCACCGGAAGCTCTCGGGGTGCAGTCCGCGGGCCAGGTCGTCGACCGCGTAGGCCGAGCGGATGCCGACCAGCGTGGCGGTCAGCGGCAGCACGACGAA
>NZ_JOGV01000164.1:0-409 GCF_000721365.1 Streptomyces sp. NRRL F-5650
CACCGCACGCTGCTCGAACACCGACCGCGTCCCCACCAGCGACACACCCACATCCACCGGCCTCCACCCGGCCCCCGCCTCCAGATGACCGGCCAGCCGTGCCGCCTGCTCCCGCAGCGCCGCCTCCGTACGCCCCGACAACACCCACGGCACCACCGACGACACCACCGGAGCCACCACCTCACCCGGCCCCGACCCCACCGCCTCCACCACCCCGGCCGCCGGAGCCTCCTCCAGAATCACGTGCGCATTCGTCCCGCTGATCCCGAACGACGACACACCCACACGACCCGGCCGTCCCGTCTCCGGCCACTCCCGCGCCTCGGTCAGCAACTCCACCGCACCCGCCGACCAGTCCACCTCAGGCGTCGGCTCGTCCACATGCAGCGTCTTCGGCATCAGGCGGTGC
>NZ_JOGV01000165.1:0-404 GCF_000721365.1 Streptomyces sp. NRRL F-5650
TCGCCCACTCCAGCGAACGGCCGTAGCCCCACGGGTCGTCCACCTCGACCTTCTTGCCGTACTTGGCGGTCTTCCAGATGTTGTAGAAGAACGGCAGGATCGACATGCCGAGCAGGAACGAGCTGATCGTCGAGATCGTGTTCAGGGCGGTGAAGCCGTCCGCGGCCAGGTAGTCGGCGTAGCGGCGCGGCATGCCCTCGGCGCCCAGCCAGTGCTGGACCAGGAACGTGCCGTGGAAGCCGATGAACAGCGTCCAGAAGGTGATCTTGCCGAGGCGTTCGTCCAGCATCTTGCCGGTGAACTTCGGCCACCAGAAGTGGAATCCGGCGAACATCGCGAACACGACGGTGCCGAACACCACGTAGTGGAAGTGCGCCACCACGAAGTACGAGTCCGAGACGTGG
>NZ_JOGV01000166.1:0-399 GCF_000721365.1 Streptomyces sp. NRRL F-5650
CCCCCGCTCCCGCCCGGTCACCACCGCCCGGTGCTCCAGCACCGCCCGCGAACCCGCCAACGACCAACCCACATCCACAACACTGAAGTCCGGCTCGGCAGCGAGGTGGTCCCGCAGCCGCACGGCCTGCGCACGCAACGCCTCGGCCGACTGCGCGCTCACCACCCAGGGAACCGTGCCCGCGTCCCCCCGCTCCCCTGCTCCGGTTCCGGTTCCGGTTCCGGCCGCGACGGCGTCACCCGGCTCCTCGACCGCCTCCTCCAGGATCACGTGCGCATTCGTCCCGCTGATCCCGAACGCCGACACACCCACCCGACGCGGCCGACCCGTCTCCGGCCACTCGTGGGCCTCGGTCAGCAACTCCACCGCACCCGCCGACCAGTCCACCTCCGTCGACGG
>NZ_JOGV01000167.1:0-674 GCF_000721365.1 Streptomyces sp. NRRL F-5650
ACCCCACCAGCACCCCGCGTCAACACCCACACCGGCGCCGACAACCCCACATCCCCATACGCCTGCACCAACACCAACGACGCGACCAACGCCTCCTCACCATCACCCTCACCCCACGCCAACAACGACACCACACCAGCAACCTCACCGGCCCCGGCCAACTCCCGCGCCCAAGCCTCCCGATCCCCCGGCGACTCCAACACCCGCACCTCGGCACCCGCAGCCGCCAGCGCCCCCGACACCTCCTCCACCGGAGCACCCCCGCCCCGGACCACCACCAACCACACACCGCTCAAGGACGCCACCGACGGCACCCCCACCGAACGCCACACCGTCCGATACCGCCACGAGTCGATGGTCGTCTGCGCCCGACGCCCCTGACGCCACGCCACGCCGACAGCGCCGGAACCACCGACTCCCACGCCTGCGCATCCGCCCCCTCCACAAGCGAGGTCACACCGTCGACGTCCACGCGCTCCACCGCACCCCAGAACGCCGCGTCCACCGGATCGGTCGGTCCACCGGCCGCCGCCTGGCCGGGCTGGACGACGTCCTCTATCCAGTAGTGCTCGTGTTGGAAGGCGTAGGTGGGCAGGTCCACCCGGCGGGCACCACTGCCGGCGAACAAGGCCGACCAGTCCACCGGAACACCCGCGACATACGCCTCCGCCAAC
>NZ_JOGV01000168.1:0-373 GCF_000721365.1 Streptomyces sp. NRRL F-5650
AACGGTCTGACCGCGCCGAACGGGCCGTCGCAGCAGCGCGTGATCCGTCAGGCGCTGGCCAATGCGCAGCTCGAGGCGTCGCAGGTGGATGTGGTTGAGGCGCATGGTACGGGTACGGCGTTGGGGGACCCGATCGAGGCGCAGGCGTTGTTGGCGACGTATGGGCAGGGTCGGCCGGGGGAGCGGCCGTTGTTGTTGGGGTCGTTGAAGTCGAACATCGGTCATACGCAGGCTGCGGCGGGTGTGGCGGGTGTGATCAAGATGGTTGAGTCGATGCGGCGTGGTGTGGTGCCCAGGACGCTGCATGTGGATGAGCCGACGCCGCAGGTGGACTGGTCGGCGGGTGCCGTGGAGTTGGTGACGGAGGAGTGTG
>NZ_JOGV01000169.1:0-356 GCF_000721365.1 Streptomyces sp. NRRL F-5650
TTCACCGCCGCCACCCCCACCCGCCCCTCAAAACGAGCCAGACGCTCCTCCACCTCCACCACCGACAACCCCACCGAACCCATACCACCCCGCCCCGACAACCTCTCCCCCACCAGCCGCGAACGCACCGCCACCACCCGCGCACCATCCTCCAACGACAACCCACCCGCCACACACGCCGCAGCCACCTCACCCTGCGAATGACCCACCACCGCAGCCGGCTCCACACCCAACGAACGCCACACCGCCGCCAACGACACCATCACCGCCCACAACACCGGCTGCACCACATCCACCCGCCCCCACAACGGATCCCCACCACCCCGGAACACAACATCCCGCAACGACCAGTCCGT
>NZ_JOGV01000170.1:0-350 GCF_000721365.1 Streptomyces sp. NRRL F-5650
AGGTGCGGCTGGATCACCTCCTTTCTAAGGAGCACATGGCCGACTGCAGGCAAGTGTCCTGCACGGTTGCTCATGGGTGGAACGTTGACTATTCGGCACACTCGATTCTGATCTTCTCGTTAGTACTGCTTCGGCGTGGAACGCGAGTGAGGGACGGCGGGGGTGTCGGGCACGCTGTTGGGTGTCTGAGGGCGCGGCCGTGTGGCTGGGTCTTCGGTTGCCGGCCCCAGTGCACTCGGACCGTACTGGTTCGGGGTGATGGGTGGTTGGTCGTTGTTTGAGAACTGCACAGTGGACGCGAGCATCTGTGGCCAAGTTTTTAAGGGCGCACGGTGGATGCCTTGGCACCA
>NZ_JOGV01000171.1:0-340 GCF_000721365.1 Streptomyces sp. NRRL F-5650
CACGAACAGGTCCAGCTCACGGTCACGGGTCAGCTCGTGCAGGTTCCAGGCCCCGTCCACCTTCGGCCGCATCACCGACACCAACCGCTCCGCCGTCAGTCCCGTCACGACCCCGTCGTCCAAGGCACCCGCCGCATGCACCACACCACGCAGCTCCCCGATCCGGTCCAGGAGCGCGCGAAGCCCCGCACGGTCCGCGGCATCACACGCCTCGACCCGTACCGACGCACCCAACGCGGCCAGCTCCCCCACCAGCTCAACGACCCCCGGCGCGTCCTCACCACGCCGGCTCGCCAGCACGAGATCACGCACACCGTGCACCGCCACCAGATGCCGCGCC
>NZ_JOGV01000172.1:0-340 GCF_000721365.1 Streptomyces sp. NRRL F-5650
CACGAACAGGTCCAGCTCACGGTCACGGGTCAGCTCGTGCAGGTTCCAGGCCCCGTCCACCTTCGGCCGCATCACCGACACCAACCGCTCCGCCGTCAGCCCCGTCACGACCCCGTCGTCCAAGGCACCCGCCGCATGCACCACACCACGCAGGCCCGGAATCCCGGCGATCAGCTCCTCCGCCGCGGCACGATCGGCCACGTCACAGCCGACCACCCGCACCTCGGCACCCAGACCGACGAGCTCCCCCACCAGCTCAACGACCCCCGGCGCGTCCTCACCACGCCGGCTCGCCAGCACGAGATCACGCACACCGTGCACCGCCACCAGATGCCGCGCC
>NZ_JOGV01000173.1:0-334 GCF_000721365.1 Streptomyces sp. NRRL F-5650
CGTACGGGCCGTGCCGCTCGGCGGCGTCCAGCAGTTCGGCGGCGGTCGGGCGGCCCTCGTGGTCCTTGTCCAGGCAGGACGCGACCACACCCGCGAGTTCCGGGTCCAGCTCCCTGAGCGGCCCGAGGTCGGGCTCCTCGTGCACGATCCGGTACAGCACCGCGTGCCCCGACTCGTCCCCGAACGGCGGACGGCCCGACGCCGCGTACGCCAGCACCGACCCCAGCGCGAACACGTCGACGACACCACTGGACGCCCGCTTCCCCGACGCCTGCTCGGGCGACATGTACGCCGGCGTGCCCACCACCATGCCCGTCCGCGTCAACTGGCTCTG
>NZ_JOGV01000174.1:0-320 GCF_000721365.1 Streptomyces sp. NRRL F-5650
CCACCGCACCCGCCGACCAGTCCACCTCCGTCGACGGAGCGTCCACGTGCAGGGTGCGCGGCATCAACCCGTGCCGCAGCGCCAGTACCGACTTGATCAGACCCGCGACCCCGGCGGCGTACTGGGTGTGCCCGATGTTCGACTTCACCGACCCCAGCCGCAGCGGCCGGTCTTCGGGGCGGCCCTGGCCGTACGTGGCCAGCAGGGCCTGCGCCTCGATGGGATCGCCGAGGCTGGTCCCGGTGCCGTGCGCCTCCACCAGGTCCACATCGGCCGGCGACAGTCCCGCCGAGGCCAGCGCCTGCCGGATCACCCGCTGC
>NZ_JOGV01000175.1:0-319 GCF_000721365.1 Streptomyces sp. NRRL F-5650
GCGGCATCAACCCGTGCCGCAGCGCCAGTACCGACTTGATCACACCCGCCACACCCGCAGCCGCCTGCGTATGCCCGATGTTCGACTTCACCGACCCCAGCCGCAGCGGCCGGTCTTCGGAGCGGCCCTGCCCGTACGTCGCCAACAACGCCTGCGCCTCGATCGGATCACCCAGACTCGTCCCGGTGCCGTGCGCCTCCACCAGGTCCACATCGGCCGACGACAGTCCCGCCGAGGCCAGCGCCTGCCGGATCACCCGCTGCTGCGACGGACCGTTCGGCGCCGTCAACCCGTTCGACGCACCGTCCGAATTGACCGC
>NZ_JOGV01000176.1:0-314 GCF_000721365.1 Streptomyces sp. NRRL F-5650
AAACTTGGCCACAGATGCTCGCGTCCACTGTGCAGTTCTCAAACAACGACCAACCACCCATCACCCCGGGACAACCTCCCGAGTGCACTGGGGCCGGCACTGAAAGCAGGCCATGCGGCCGTACCTTCAGACACCCAACAGCGTGCCCGACCCGGTCCCCTCTCCAGAACTCACGTTCCACGCCGAAGCAGTACTAGTGATCCATCAAGAAAACCGTGCCGAATAGTCAACGTTCCACCCATGAGCAACCGTGCAGGACACTTGCCTGCAGTCGGCCATGTGCTCCTTAGAAAGGAGGTGATCCAGCCGCACCT
>NZ_JOGV01000177.1:0-312 GCF_000721365.1 Streptomyces sp. NRRL F-5650
CAACGCCCGCTCACACGCCACCATCGACTCACCGAACACCGGCGACACATCCCAGAGCTCACGCCCCATCCCCACCCACTGCGACCCCTGACCCGGGAACACGAACACCACACCGCCGTCACCGGCCCGCCCGGACACCACCCCCGGCACGTGCACACCCCCGGCCACCGCCCGCACCGCCGCCAGCAACTCCTCCCGGTCCCCGCCCAGCACCACCGCACGCTGCTCGAACACCGACCGCGTCCCCACCAGCGACACACCCACATCCACCGGCCTCCACCCGGCCCCCGCCTCCAGATGACCGGCCAGCCG
>NZ_JOGV01000178.1:0-305 GCF_000721365.1 Streptomyces sp. NRRL F-5650
CTCACGATCACGGCGTTCACCGAGGTGCGGGCGGAGTTGGTGCCGCCGACGGTGAAGGGGCGGTTCCGGGGGCGTCCGCGGCTGGCGGTGGACAACCTGGGGAACACGAAGGTGACGGCGTCGGTCGCGGGGAGCGACACGGGTGATCATCTGTCGTACGAGATCCGGCCGTCGAACGTGCAGATCGAGCCGGGGCGTGCGGCGTTCGTGGAGGCGACGCTGAAGCCGAAGCGGATCATCTGGTTCGGTGCGAAGGAGGAGCGGCCGTACCAGTTGGCCGTGCGCCGTTCGGGGGTGGATCCCAC
>NZ_JOGV01000179.1:0-303 GCF_000721365.1 Streptomyces sp. NRRL F-5650
CACACCTCACCGAACACCTCACCAAACCCCGGCAAACCCACCAACTCACGCCCCATACCCAACCGCTGAGACCCCTGACCCGAAAACACCAGAGCCAGGCGTCCGACGTCGGCGGTGACGTCGCGCACCACGTTCCCGGCCGGCTCTCCGGCGGCAAGGGCTTGAAGGCCCGCCAGGAACTCGGCACGGTTCTCGCCGAGCACGACGGCGCGGTGTTCCATGGCGGACCGCGCCGTCAGCAGTGACCAGGCGACGTCCGCGTCGGACGCCTCCGCCACGGCAGCGGACTCCCGCAACCGCGCC
>NZ_JOGV01000180.1:0-303 GCF_000721365.1 Streptomyces sp. NRRL F-5650
GGCGCGGTTGCGGGAGTCCGCTGCCGTGGCGGAGGCGTCCGACGCGGACGTCGCCTGGTCACTGCTGACGGCGCGGTCCGCCATGGAACACCGCGCCGTGGTCGTGGGCCACACCCGCGAGGAACTCCTGCGCGGTCTCGACGCCGTGATCTCCGGCGAACACGTTCCGCACACCGTCGTGGACCGCGCCAAGTCGGGTCGAACCCTGGCTCTGGTGTTTTCGGGTCAGGGGTCTCAGCGGTTGGGTATGGGGCGTGAGTTGGTGGGTTTGCCGGGGTTTGGTGAGGTGTTCGGTGAGGTGTG
>NZ_JOGV01000181.1:0-295 GCF_000721365.1 Streptomyces sp. NRRL F-5650
CGCAACCCCGCCACCGACCGACCCGAAACCACCCACGGCACCACACCACCACACACAACACCAGCCGGACCGGACCCAACCCCGCCCCCACAAGCCTCCTCAGCCGGAGCCTGCTCCACAATCACATGCGCGTTCGTCCCACTCACACCGAACGACGACACACCCGCACGCCGAACACGACCCGTCTCCGGCCAGGCACACTCCTCCGTCACCAACTCCACGGCACCCGCCGACCAGTCCACCTGCGGCGTCGGCTCATCCACATGCAGCGTCCTGGGCACCACACCACGCCGCA
>NZ_JOGV01000182.1:0-286 GCF_000721365.1 Streptomyces sp. NRRL F-5650
GCGGACCGCGCCGTCAGCAGTGACCAGGCGACGTCCGCGTCGGACGCCTCCGCCACGGCAGCGGACTCCCGCAACCGCGCCGCCTGCCCACGCAACCCCGCAGCCGAACGCGCGGAAAGCACCCACGGCACCACAGCGCACCCGGACTCCTCCGACGGCGCCACGGCAGAAGCATCCACGGACGCAGCCGGCAGCGCCGCCGGCGCCTGCTCCAGAACCACATGCGCGTTCGTACCGCTGATCCCGAACGAAGACACAGCAGCCCGACGCGGACGCCCCGTCTCCG
>NZ_JOGV01000183.1:0-286 GCF_000721365.1 Streptomyces sp. NRRL F-5650
GCGGACCGCGCCGTCAGCAGTGACCAGGCGACGTCCGCGTCGGACGCCTCCGCCACGGCAGCGGACTCCCGCAACCGCGCCGCCTGCCCACGCAACCCCCCAGCCGAACGCGCGGAAAGCACCCACGGCACCACAGCACACCCGGACTCCTCCGACGGCGCCACGGCAGAAGCATCCACGGACGCAACCGGCAGCGCCGCCGGCGCCTGCTCCAGAACCACATGCGCGTTCGTACCGCTGATCCCGAACGAAGACACAGCAGCCCGACGCGGACGCCCCGTCTCCG
>NZ_JOGV01000184.1:0-284 GCF_000721365.1 Streptomyces sp. NRRL F-5650
CCGCTCTCCTCGGGCACCACGTACCCCACCAGCCGCCTGTCCCCCGGCCCGTCCTCACGCACCACCACCACCGCCCGAGCCACCCCCGGATGACCCTCCAGCACATGCTCGATCTCACCCAGCTCGATCCGGAAACCCCGCACCTTCACCTGGAAATCGGACCGCCGCACAAACTCCAGCCCACCCCCGCCCCACCGCACCACATCACCCGTGCGATACATCCGCCCCCCACCGAACGGACACGCCACAAACCGCCCGGCCGTCAACCCCGGCCGCCCCAGATA
>NZ_JOGV01000185.1:0-280 GCF_000721365.1 Streptomyces sp. NRRL F-5650
GACGGACGACGGCGCGTCGTCCAGGTCGACCAGCAGGAAACGGCCCGGATGTTCGGAGGACGCCGTACGGATCAGACCCTGCACCGCGGCCTGTCCGGTGTCGGGCCGCTCACCGGGGGCGACGGCCGACCCACCGTGGGTCACCACGACGAGCCTGGCCTCCTCCAGCTCCGGAAGAGCTAGCCACTCCTGCACCTGGGCGAGTACGGGGGCCAGCAGCGCACGAACGGCGGCAGGGGTGTCCCCACCCGCTGTCCGTGGGCAGGTCAGGAGCACGGTC
>NZ_JOGV01000186.1:0-280 GCF_000721365.1 Streptomyces sp. NRRL F-5650
GACCGTGCTCCTGACCTGCCCACGGACAGCGGGTGGGGACACCCCTGCCGCCGTTCGTGCGCTGCTGGCCCCCGTACTCGCCCAGGTGCAGGAGTGGCTGGCTCTTCCGGAGCTGGAGGAGGCCAGGCTCGTCGTGGTGACCCACGGTGGGTCGGCCGTCGCCCTCGGTGAGCGGCCCGATACCGGACAGGCCGCGGTGCAGGGTCTGATCCGTACGGCGTCCTCCGAACATCCGGGCCGTTTCCTGCTGGTCGACCTGGACGACGCGCCGTCGTCCGTC
>NZ_JOGV01000187.1:0-275 GCF_000721365.1 Streptomyces sp. NRRL F-5650
TCGCCGAGCAGGGCCAGCACCTCGCGTTCGCGTCCGGTCAGCCCGGCCAGGCGGCGGCGCGCCTCCTCGGCGCGCACGGTGGCGGCGGGGGAGGCGAGGGTGTCCACCACGTGGCGGGTGGCGGCCGGGGACAGGTAGGCGTTGCCGGCCGCCGCCGCGCGGACCGCGTGGATCAGCTCCTGCGGGGCGGTGTCCTTCAGCAGGAAGCCCGCACTGCCGTGGCCGAGCGCCCGCAGGACGTTGTCGCGTTCCCCGAACGTCGTCAGGACCAGCAC
>NZ_JOGV01000188.1:0-265 GCF_000721365.1 Streptomyces sp. NRRL F-5650
CAGTTGTCGACCGTGACCGGGAAGCCCGCGGCCACGGCGACCGTGGCCTTCGCGTCGACGCCGCTCTCGTCGGACGCACCGCAGCCGGTGGCCGGCAGCACGGACGAGAGAGCCACGGCAGCGACCGTGGCACGCAGGAACCCACGTGTGCGGGCAGGGGTGGGCAAAGGGGACACGTGAAGCCTCCTGGAGTCCGCGCTCCTTGGGACGGGCCCGCGACGGACCAGTGTCCTGACTCCCGGATCGACGTTCCCTCCGCCTTCCC
>NZ_JOGV01000189.1:0-265 GCF_000721365.1 Streptomyces sp. NRRL F-5650
CAGTTGTCGACCGTGACCGGGAAGCCCGCGGCCACGGCGACCGTGGCCTTCGCGTCGACGCCGCTCTCGTCGGACGCACCGCAGCCGGTGGCCGGCAGCGCGGACGAGAGAGCCACGGCAGCGACCGTGGCACGCAGGAACCCGCGTGTGCGGGCAGGGGTGAACGAAGGGGACACGTGAAGCCTCCTGGAGTCCGCGCTCCTTGGGACGGGCCCGCGACGGACCAGTGTCCTGACTCCCGGATCGACGTTCCCTCCGCCTTCCC
>NZ_JOGV01000190.1:0-342 GCF_000721365.1 Streptomyces sp. NRRL F-5650
GACACACCCACCCGACGCGGCCGACCCGTCTCCGGCCACTCGTGGGCCTCGGTCAGCAACTCCACCGCACCCGCCGACCAGTCCACCTCCGTCGACGGAACATCCACGTGCAGGGTGCGCGGCATCAACCCGTGCCGCAGCGCCAGTACCGACTTGATCACACCCGCCACACCCGCAGCCGCCTGCGTATGCCCGATGTTCCGGCCCTGCCCGTACGTCGCCAACAACGCCTGCGCCTCGATCGGATCGCCGAGGCTGGTCCCGGTGCCGTGCGCCTCCACCAGGTCCACATCGGCCGGCGACAGTCCCGCCGAGGCCAGCGCCTGCCGGATCACCCGCTGC
>NZ_JOGV01000191.1:0-256 GCF_000721365.1 Streptomyces sp. NRRL F-5650
GGACATCGAGGTGGTCGCCGAGGCCCGGGACGGCCGGGAGGCGGTGGAGACCGCCCGGAGCACCGCGGTCGACGTGGCCCTGCTGGACATCCAGATGCCGGTGATGGACGGGCTGACCGCGCTGGCGGAGCTGGGCCGCGCCGCGCCGGGGGTGCGCGTGCTGGTCCTGACGACGTTCGGGGAACGCGACAACGTCCTGCGGGCGCTCGGCCACGGCAGTGCGGGCTTCCTGCTGAAGGACACCGCCCCGCAGGAG
>NZ_JOGV01000192.1:0-255 GCF_000721365.1 Streptomyces sp. NRRL F-5650
GTCAGGTCACCGGCGGATGTCAACGAGTTGTAGGTGTTCCAGCCGCCGCCGATCCTTGTGCGGGTCGCGAACGGAGCGGGCGCGCTGCCCGTCCCCTGGTATAGCCACAGGACGCCTGCAGTGTCGCGGGCGATCAGGTCCGGCTTGCCGTCACCTGTCAGGTCACCGGCGGATGTCAACGAGTTGTAGGTGTTCCAGCCGCCGCCGATCCTTGTGCGGGTCGCGAACGGAGCGGGCGCGCTGCCCGTCCCCTGG
>NZ_JOGV01000193.1:0-249 GCF_000721365.1 Streptomyces sp. NRRL F-5650
CGTCCGGGGTGCAGGGCCGCGACGCAGACGGCTTCGGTGCCGGTGTGGTCGAGCACCTCCTCCACCATCGCGGTCAGCGGTCCGGAGGGACCCAGCTCCAGGAACATGCCCACACCCCGGTCCAGCGCCGTGGTGACGCCGTCGGCGAAACGCACGGCCTCCCGGACATGCCGCACCCAGTACTCCACCGTCGCCAGTTCCGCACCCGCCACCTCCCCGGTCACATTCGAAACCACCGGAAGCACAGCC
>NZ_JOGV01000194.1:0-245 GCF_000721365.1 Streptomyces sp. NRRL F-5650
GAGCAGCACGAACAGCCGGGCGCGGAAGCGGGCCACGTCCAGGCCCATCGTGGTGGCCGCCTCCTCGCCGGCCAGCAGCAGGTTCAGGTTGCGGGCCTGGACCATGAGGACGCCGACACCGAGCAGCAGGGCGGTGCTCGGCAGCCACAGGGTGCCCCAGTTGACGCCGCCGAGGCCGCCGAGGGTCCAGGCGAGGACCGCGCGGGCCTCGTTGCCGCGGCCGGTGGTGAGCAGCAGCAGGTCGA
>NZ_JOGV01000195.1:0-244 GCF_000721365.1 Streptomyces sp. NRRL F-5650
CCGGCAGCGCCGCCGGCGCCTGCTCCAGAACCACATGCGCGTTCGTACCGCTGATCCCGAACGAAGACACAGCAGCCCGACGCGGACGCCCCGTCTCCGGCCACACACGACTCTCCGTGACCAGCTCCACCGCACCCGACGCCCAGTCCACATGCGGCGTCGGCTCATCCACGTGCAACGTCTTCGGCACCACACCGTGCCGCATCGCCTCGACCATCTTGATGACGCCCGCCACACCGGCCGC
>NZ_JOGV01000196.1:0-241 GCF_000721365.1 Streptomyces sp. NRRL F-5650
CAACTGGATCGGCACCATGTGGAAGGGGTCGCTGTCCTTCGAGACACCGATGCTGTGGTCCACCGGCTTCCTGGTCACCTTCCTCTTCGGCGGACTGACGGGCGTGATGCTGGCGTCGCCTCCCATCGACTTCCACGTGTCCGACTCGTACTTCGTGGTGGCGCACTTCCACTACGTGGTGTTCGGCACCGTCGTGTTCGCGATGTTCGCCGGATTCCACTTCTGGTGGCCCAAGTTCACC
>NZ_JOGV01000197.1:0-239 GCF_000721365.1 Streptomyces sp. NRRL F-5650
GGCGGCCAGGACCGCCGGGGGACGGAACATCCGGGTCGGCGGGGTGCGCATGCTGGTGACGTCCCAGAGCGCGGAGGCCGCCGCGAAGCTGCCGGTGGCGGCCCTGGTCAGGCGCCGGGTGTAGGCGGTCACCGCCCGGTCGGGTGAGCGGTGCCCCCGCTGCCCGGGGGCGTCCGCTCACTCGCTCGTGCGGTCCAGCCCGGCGAGCAGCCCGCGTTCGTGGGGCGTCAGCGGCGGTC
>NZ_JOGV01000198.1:0-236 GCF_000721365.1 Streptomyces sp. NRRL F-5650
AGACGAAGCGGACCGTGAGCGAGCGGTCGGTGAAGGCGCGCAGTGCCTCGTAGGCCATCGCGGGGCCCAGGTCCGAGCCGCCGATGCCGACGTTGACGATGTTGCGGATGCGCTTGCCGGTGTGCCCGGTCCACGCGCCGCCGCGGACCCGGTCGGCGAAATCGGCCATCCTGTCGAGCACCGCGTGGACGTGGGGGACGACGTTCTCGCCGTCGACCTCGACCACCGCGTCCCGC
>NZ_JOGV01000199.1:0-236 GCF_000721365.1 Streptomyces sp. NRRL F-5650
AGACGAAGCGGACCGTGAGCGAGCGGTCGGTGAAGGCGCGCAGTGCCTCGTAGGCCATCGCGGGGCCCAGGTCCGAGCCGCCGATGCCGACGTTGACGACGTTGCGGATGCGCTTGCCGGTGTGCCCGGTCCACGCACCGCCGCGGACCCGGTCGGCGAAATCGGCCATCCTGTCGAGCACCGCGTGGACGTGGGGGACGACGTTCTCGCCGTCGACCTCGACCACCGCGTCCCGC
>NZ_JOGV01000200.1:0-233 GCF_000721365.1 Streptomyces sp. NRRL F-5650
CACCTGCGCGGCCTCCTGCCGCACCATCCCCAGCAGCAGCGCCCGCTGCTCCGCCTCCGTCAGCCCCGCCAGCCGCTCCCGCAGCCCCGCACCGGCGGCCCCGGCGCTCTCCTCGCCCTCGGGCTCGCCGGTCTCGCGCAGTGCCTCGGCGGCCTCGGGGATGTCCTCGAGCAGGGGACGGCGCCGGGCCATCGCATAACCCGGGGTGAACAGCGCCCAGTCCATGTCGGCCA
>NZ_JOGV01000201.1:0-233 GCF_000721365.1 Streptomyces sp. NRRL F-5650
TGGCCGACATGGACTGGGCGCTGTTCACCCCGGGTTATGCGATGGCCCGGCGCCGTCCCCTGCTCGAGGACATCCCCGAGGCCGCCGAGGCACTGCGCGGCATCACGGACGCCGAACCGGAGCCCGCGGACGAAGCCGCCGGTGCGGGGCTGCGGGAGCGGCTGGCGGGGCTGACGGAGGCGGAGCAGCGGGCGCTGCTGCTGGGGATGGTGCGGCAGGAGGCCGCGCAGGTG
>NZ_JOGV01000202.1:0-231 GCF_000721365.1 Streptomyces sp. NRRL F-5650
CGAGGACCGCGGTGAGCACCGCCGCGACCGCCACCCCGGACAGCACCAGCCGCGACGAGGTGATGCGTCCGCCGGTGCGGGCGGTGGCGTACACGAGCAGGAGCGCGCCCAGGGCGCCCACGAAGGCGGCCACCGACAGGGAGGCCGGCCCGAAGAGGGTGACCCCGAACACGATCACCGAGACCGCGCCGAGCGACGCCCCGGAGGAGACGCCGAGCAGGTACGGCTCGG
>NZ_JOGV01000203.1:0-231 GCF_000721365.1 Streptomyces sp. NRRL F-5650
CGAGGACCGCGGTGAGCACCGCCGCGACCGCCACCCCGGACAGCACCAGCCGCGACGAGGTGATGCGTCCGCCGGTGCGGGCGGTGGCGTACACGAGCACGAGCGCGCCCAGGGCGCCCACGAAGGCGGCTGCCGACAGGGAGGCCGGCCCGAAGAGGGTGACCCCGAACACGATCACCGAGACCGCGCCGAGCGACGCCCCGGAGGAGACGCCGAGCAGGTACGGCTCGG
>NZ_JOGV01000204.1:0-229 GCF_000721365.1 Streptomyces sp. NRRL F-5650
CGGGTGAGCGGTGCCCCCGCTGCCCGGGGGCGTCCGCTCACTCGCTCGTGCGGTCCAGCCCGGCGAGCAGCCCGCGTTCGTGGGGCGTCAGCGGCGGTCCGGTCAGCAGTGGGAGCGGCGGGCCGGCGAGGGCGGCCAGGACCGCCGGGGGACGGAACATCCGGGTCGGCGGGGTGCGCATGCTGGTGACGTCCCAGAGCGCGGAGGCCGCCGCGAAGCTGCCGGTGGC
>NZ_JOGV01000205.1:0-228 GCF_000721365.1 Streptomyces sp. NRRL F-5650
GAGCGCGGAGAGACCGGCCCCGGACACCTCGGCGGCGCCGGCCGCACCGTCCAGCCAGTAGTGCCGACGCTGGAAGGCATACGTGGGCAACCCGACCCGACGGGCCCCCGAACCCGCATACACCGCCGACCAGTCCGGCTCCACACCCCGTACCCACAACTCCGCCAGCGAAGTGAGGAAACGCCGGACACCACCCTGCTCACGCCGCAACGTACCGACCGCACACAC
>NZ_JOGV01000206.1:0-227 GCF_000721365.1 Streptomyces sp. NRRL F-5650
CTCGGCGGCAAGGTGGTCCCGCAGCCGCACGGCCTGCGCACGCAACGCCTCCTCGCTCCGACCGGAGATCACCCACGGGACGACCGGCGGAGCGGCGAGTGGAGCCGGGGAGCCGGCGGGGTCCTCCGGGTGCCCGTTCCGAGGGGGCTGCTCCAGGATCACGTGGGCGTTGGTGCCGCTGATCCCGAACGACGACACACCCACCCGACGCGGCCGACCCGTCTCCG
>NZ_JOGV01000207.1:0-227 GCF_000721365.1 Streptomyces sp. NRRL F-5650
GCCGCCGGTGCGGGGCTGCGGGAGCGGCTGGCGGGGCTGACGGAGGCGGAGCAGCGGGCGCTGCTGCTGGGGATGGTGCGGCAGGAGGCCGCGCAGGTGCTGGCCCACGGGTCGACGGCGGAGATCACGCCGACCCGGCCCTTCAAGGACCTGGGCTTCGACTCGCTGACCGCGATGGAACTGCGCAACCGCATGTCCAAGGCCACCGGCCTGCGCCTGCCCGCCAC
>NZ_JOGV01000208.1:0-227 GCF_000721365.1 Streptomyces sp. NRRL F-5650
CGGAGACGGGTCGGCCGCGTCGGGTGGGTGTGTCGTCGTTCGGGATCAGCGGCACCAACGCCCACGTGATCCTGGAGCAGCCCCCTCGGAACGGGCACCTGGCGGCCCCCGCCGGCTCCCCGGCTCCGCTCGCCGCTCCGCCGGTCGTCCCGTGGGTGATCTCCGGTCGGAGCGAGGAGGCGTTGCGTGCGCAGGCCGTGCGGCTGCGGGACCACCTTGCCGCCGAG
>NZ_JOGV01000209.1:0-224 GCF_000721365.1 Streptomyces sp. NRRL F-5650
CCGTCGGGGTTCTTGCGGGACTCCTGGAACCACGGGTGCTGGTCGCTGGTGTGGTTCATGACGAAGTCGATGATCACGCGCATGCCGCGCTGGTGCGCCGCGTCGACGAACTCCACGAAGTCGGCGAGGTCGCCGAACTCGGGCAGGACGGCGGTGTAGTCGGAGACGTCGTACCCGCCGTCGCGCAGGGGCGACTTGAAGAAGGGCGGGAGCCAGAGGCAGTC
>NZ_JOGV01000210.1:0-212 GCF_000721365.1 Streptomyces sp. NRRL F-5650
CCATGATGGCCTGGGCGAGGTCCTCCTTCGCCGCGAAGTGGAAGTACAGGGCGCCCTTGGTGACCCCGGCGTGGGCGACGATCTCGCTCAGGCTGGTCGACTCGTAGCCGTGGCGGTCGAACAGGTCGGCCGCGGCACCGATGATCGTCGCGCGGGTCTGCTCGGCGCGTAGCTGCCTCGCCATCGGCTGTACTCTCCCGGGCTGGAACTCG
>NZ_JOGV01000211.1:0-208 GCF_000721365.1 Streptomyces sp. NRRL F-5650
GAACATCGCGAACACGACGGTGCCGAACACCACGTAGTGGAAGTGCGCCACCACGAAGTACGAGTCCGAGACGTGGAAGTCCAGCGGCGGCGAGGCCAGGATGACACCGGTCAGTCCGCCGAAGAGGAAGGTGACCAGGAAGCCGGTGGACCACAGCATCGGTGTCTCGAAGGACAGCGACCCCTTCCACATGGTGCCGATCCAGTTG
>NZ_JOGV01000212.1:0-207 GCF_000721365.1 Streptomyces sp. NRRL F-5650
CACCATCACCGCCCACAACACCGGCTGCACCACATCCACCCGCCCCCACAACGGATCCCCACCACCCCGGAACACAACATCCCGCAACGACCAGTCCGTGAACGGCGCCAACGCCCGCTCACACGCCACCATCGACTCACCGAACACCGGCGACACATCCCAGAGCTCACGCCCCATCCCCACCCACTGCGACCCCTGACCCGGGAA
>NZ_JOGV01000213.1:0-204 GCF_000721365.1 Streptomyces sp. NRRL F-5650
CGGCGCTGTAAGGCTTAGCTTCCGGGTTCGGAATGTAACCGGGCGTTTCCCCTACGCTATGACCACCGAAACACTATGAAACACTCAACCGCACCACGCCATCACAACGTGGGGTTGTTCGTGGTTTCAGAACCAACACAGTGGACGCGAGCAACTGAGGACAAGCCCTCGGCCTATTAGTACCGGTCACCTCCACACCTCACG
>NZ_JOGV01000214.1:0-203 GCF_000721365.1 Streptomyces sp. NRRL F-5650
CTGACGGCGGAGCGGTTGGTGTCGGTGATGCGGCCGAAGGTGGACGGGGCCTGGAACCTGCACGAGCTGACCCGTGACCGTGAGCTGGACCTGTTCGTGCTGTTCTCCTCGGTGGCGGGTGTGTTCGGTTCGCCGGGGCAGGCGAACTACGCGGCGGCCAATGTGTTCCTGGACGCGTTGGCGGTGCGTCGGCGTGCCGAGGG
>NZ_JOGV01000215.1:0-201 GCF_000721365.1 Streptomyces sp. NRRL F-5650
TCCACACCCCGTACCCACAACTCCGCCAGCGAAGTGAGGAAACGCCGGACACCACCCTGCTCACGCCGCAACGTACCGACCGCACACACCTCGACCCCGACGGCCTCACCCGTCTCCTCCACCGCAGACGTCAACACCGGATGCGCACTCACCTCAACAAACGTCGTATAACCATCCGCAATCAACCCACCAACCGTGTCA